>CAJUQS010000160.1 GCA_910588365.1 uncultured Oscillospiraceae bacterium
ATCATGCTGACCTATAAAAAAGTGTTAGAGGTATTCAAGGATTATCTGGCGGAGGATGAATCCTGCGAGGTGCTGACTACCAGCCAGGGCTATCTGGTGGTGGATTGGAACAGCAGGAAAAGTGACAGCGAGTGGGTGACTTCCCGGCTGTGCCAGACACCGGAGAATCTGCGGGATGTGCTGCGCTCCCGGTACGAGGAATACCAGGGATACAAGCTCACCGGAGGCTACAAGCGGGAGGTTCTGCCCTCTGAGGATGTGGATATTCGGCTCATGGGCAAGACGATTGCCGAACGGTGCGGCGAAAACTGAATACACAGAAACGGTACGCCAAGTGCGGACCGTTTCTTTTGAAGGGAGGGACCGCCAATGGCAACCACCCGCATTATGTCCCTGCACACTGGCAAGGGCCGGACTGTGGCCAAGGCTATCAACGACATCATTGACTATGTGGAGAATCCTGACAAGACGGACGGCGGCAGGCTGATTTCCAGCTACCAATGCGACAGCCGGATCGCGGACGCGGAGTTTTTGTTTGCCAAGCGGCAGTACCTCGCCAGGACCGGCAGGAAGCGCGGGGCCGATGATGTGATCGCCTACACCATCCGGCAGTCCTTCGTCCCCGGCGAGATCACCCCGGAGGAGGCCAACCGCCTGGGCTATGAGCTGGCCCGCCGCTTCACCAAGGGGAAACACGCCTTTATCGTCTGCACCCATGTGGACAAAGCCCACATCCATAATCACATCATCTGGAACTCCACCACCCTGGACCATTCCCGGAAATTTCGGGACTTCCTCGGCTCCGGGCGGGCGGTACGGCGGCTTAACGACACCATCTGCGTTCAGAACGGCTACTCCATCGTGGCAAATCCCAAGCGCCGGGGCAAGAGCTACAACAAGTGGCTGGGGAGCAAGCCACCCTGTCACCGGGACCAGCTCCGCATGGCGATTGATGCCGCCCTCGCACAGAAGCCCGCCGACCTGGATGCCCTGTTTCAGCTGCTGCGGGATGCTGGCATAGAGGTCTCGCCCCGTGGCAAATCCATCCGGCTGAAAGCGCCAGGTAGAAAAAATTTCGTCCGGCTGGATGAGGACAGCATGGGCGCGGGCTACTCTACCCCCTCGCTGCTGGCTGTCCTCACCGGAGAAAAACAGCACACTCCGCGCTCAAAAAATATCCACCGCGCAGATCTGCCGAAGGTCAATCTGCTGGTGGATATTCAAGCAAAGCTCCAGGCCGGGAAGGGCGCGGGGTATGCGCGTTGGGCCAGCGTGTTCAATCTGAAACAGATGGCGCAGACGCTGAACTATCTGACGGAGCATGGCCTGCTGGACTATGCCGACCTTGCCGCCAAAGCGGACGAGGCCACCGGGCGCTATCACGAATTGTCCGCCAGGATCAAGGCGGCGGAGCAGCGCATGGCGGAGATCGCTGTGCTGAAAACGCACATCATCAACTACGCCAAGACCCGCGAGGTCTATGTGGCCTACCGCAAGGCCGGGTACTCGAAAAAATTCAAGGCCGAACATGAGAGCGACATACTGCTGCATCAGGCGGCAAAGAAATTTTTTGATGAATCCGGGCTGAAAAAGCTGCCTACCGTCAGGAGCTTACAGGCTGAATATGCCGCGTTGCTGGCGGAGAAAAAGGCGGCTTACGCCGATTTCCGCAGGGCGCGGGAGGATATGAAGGAGCTGCTGACCGTCCGGGCCAACGTGCAGAAGCTCATGGGCTATGAGGCCCAGGAGCAGGAAAAGGAAGCGGACCGCCGGGAAGAGGAACGCTGATTTTTC
>CAJUQS010000161.1 GCA_910588365.1 uncultured Oscillospiraceae bacterium
CAGCCGGGTGAGCAGCTCCACCACGTTCCGGCTGTTCTCCCCGTCCAGGTTGCCCGTGGGCTCGTCGGCCAGGAGCACCCCCGCCCCGGTGGCCAGGGAGCGGGCGATGGCCACCCGCTGCTGCTCGCCGCCGGAGAGGTTGGCCGGGAAACGGCGGAACTTCTCCTCCCCGATGCCCACGCTCTCCAGGAGCTCTTTGGCCCGCTCCCGGGCGGCTTTTGTCCCCACGCCGGACAGCTCCATGGGGTAGCAGACGTTCTCCATGACGGTCAGCAGGGGGAACAGCTGGAAGGCCTGGAAGATCACCGACACGTCTTTCTGGCGGTAGGCGTCCAGGTCCATCCCAGCCAGGTCCCCGCCGTCCAGCAGAACCTTCCCGCTCTCAGGCCGGTCCAGGCCCGCCATGATGGACAGCAGGGTGGTTTTGCCGCTGCCGGAGGGCCCCACCACGGCGGAGACGGTGCCGGGCTGGAATACACAGCTGACGCTGCTCAGAGCCAGCCGGGGGGCGTTCTTGTAGCGGTAGTTGACGTTTTCGATTCTCAGTTCACTCATGATGTATTTCCTCCTATTCCCGTACTTGCAGCAGTTCCAGCGGATTTTTCGATGTGACAACAGTTGAGCTGGCGGCGGCGCCGATAATTGCCGCCAGCAGGTAGAGTACCGCGCACAGAGCGGATGCACCGATCAATCCCGCCAGCAGCTCCGGGCGCGTCCGTCCGGTGTAGGCCAGCACCCCGGCCAAGCCAATGATCAGTCCGGCGGCGCTGGTAAAGGCCGTTTGCAGTGCCAGCATGATCCGGCTGCGGAGCCGGGAGGTACCCAGCACCCGCATAATGGCCGCCTCTTTGGCCGAGGTCATGACGAACAGCACCGCGATTCCCGCCGCCACCAGCAGGGACAGCACAAGGGTTACGGGGTACAAAACCTCCATCAGCTCGATGCTGTTCTCCAGAGGCGCCACCGCAAGGCGCAGTTCCTCGTCCCAGATCACCGCCCGCAGGGCGGTGGCACCCATTCCCTGGCTGGCGGAGAGATCGTTTACCATCTGCGTAAATGTCTCCAGCTCCCGGTTGAGGGAGGGATCCAGTGTCACATGGGCCTTGCTGTAGGATACCGTGCGGCTCTTGCTCATATCCCGGTAGGCGCTCAGGGGGATCAGGATCGGATCCGTCTCCCCGGACATACTGGCTACCTCACCCTCGTAGTACCCCGCCGCCTCACACACCCGGAACCCCTTGCAGGAGAGGCCGAATCTGCCGCCGAACGCCTCGTAGACGGCCTTGGGCAGGACCACCGGGAACTCGTCCGCCGTCCAGTCACCGGCGAACAGGGAGCCGTCCCAGCCGTCCAGGTAGGTGATGGTTACGGCCCCGCCGCTGCCTGCGGGGGACAGGAATACGGCTTCATCATCAAATGCCCGAATGGTCTTGCTGGAGGTATCCTCCACGACAATATGGAGGATCTGCTCATTCTCCATGCCGGGGACATACGTGGTTACTGCGCCCGTAGCGGAGCCCTCCAGATAGGCGTCCGCGACATAGCCGCTGTCCAGCAGGGTATCCACGGTACTCTGGCGCAGAAAGCCGCTGCCCTTGATGTCCTGGCCGGAGTTCGCCAGAAGCAGCTCCGCCTCCACCGCCGTGTTCTCGTAGAGCCAGTCAATTTTCTCTTGGCTGCTGGCGATAGACAGCTGAATCGCCGCCAGCCCTGCGGTGAAACCCGCCGCCAGAAGAATGGACAGACCGGATTTCAGCTTTGCCCGGGTGATGTGCCGCCAGACAAAGCGCAGCACATGGGCCGCACTTCCCCGCCCGCTTTCCGCTGAGACGGCGGTCTCCGCACGGCGGACCGGGGCGGCGGGATAGGCCGGGGCCCCGCCGGGGACTGCCGCTGAAGGAGCCCGGGCGGTTTCCGTCCGATCCCTCCGCGCAGTCAGCGCCCCGCCCTGCACCAGCGCCAGCACCGGACGGCTGGACAGGAACGCCGCCCCGCCCAGCGTCACGGCCAGCAGCAGGACAAAGGCCCCGCCGCCCAGCACCGCCAGCCAGTGAACCGGCAGGGAGGGGGACACTTCTTCCCCGAGGTCACTGAGGGCTGAAAGGGTTTCAGAGGCATTTCCCAGTGTGTACTGCCAGCCCAGGCAGGCGCCTGCGGCGATGCCCTGCACCCCCAGCAGGAGCAGAGGAACCGACACGTCCCGCGCGCAGCGCCGGGCGGGCACGCCCAGGGCCCGGGCGATGGCGATCTCCTTCCGCCGCATCCGG
>CAJUQS010000162.1 GCA_910588365.1 uncultured Oscillospiraceae bacterium
GCTATCATTGCATTGGCAAATGGTGCAGTATAATTCGATGAGTTTTTCTTCCACAAAGTCATTCTCATCCTTACTGCATCATTTGTCATCCTTTTTCTTTGTTTAACTATTGATTCACACTTTGAAAAAGAAAAGAATCAAAAGAAAACTTTTGCGGCAAAACTTTGTTTTGCCTTGGCGCAGTTTGAAAAATGGAAATATGACCAAGGGCGAGAAATTTTGCTGCCAGATGAAGCCGGTTTGACGCAGGAATCCTGGGTGGATTGCAAGGAAAACCGGCAATGTATGGCGGCAAAAGGGCCGCCATTTGGGCGTGTTGACATTTTTCAAACAAGCCCTTGTCTCCTCCGGGGTTCTGGGCCGGCCCCGGAGCCCATTCAGTCGGGCCCTTCAGCGGCGCGGGTGCGCCGCTGCCAAGTCAGAACCCGGAAAACAGAGAGGCAAAGCGGATGCTTTGCCGCAAAAAGCTCTTTTTTGATTCTTTTTTCTCCCGAGAAAAAAGAATGATTACCCAAAGGAGGCACCCATGTCCGATCTATTGGAAGTGAAGAATCTGTCGGTGAGCTTCCGCACGCCCCAGGGGGAGCTGGAGGCGGTACGGGACGTATCCTTTTCCGTCCGGGCCGGTGAGGTGCTGGCCATTGTGGGGGAGTCGGGCTGCGGCAAGAGCGTACTGTGCAGGTCCATCATGAAGCTGCTGCCCCGGGACGCGTGGATCAAGGGCGGGACCGTCCTGGCGGATGGGACGGACATCACCGCCTTCGGCCAGCGGGAGATGGAGCGTCTGCGGGGCCGGCTGTTCTCCATGGTGCTCCAGGACCCCATGACCGCCCTGACCCCCACCATCCCCATTGGAAAGCAGATCGCCGAGGCGGTCCGCGTCCACCAGCCCAGGCTCTCCCGCCAGGCGGTCCGCCGCCGGGTGCTGGAGCTGCTGGAGCTGGTGGGCATCGACCGGCCGGAGGACCGTTGCGGCCTCTGCCCCCACAGCTTCTCCGGCGGACTGCGCCAGCGGGTGGTGATGTCCATTGCCCTGGCCTCGGGCCCCAAGCTGCTCTTTGCCGACGAGCCCACCACGGCCCTGGACGTAACTGTCCAGGCCCAGATCCTGGATCTGCTCCGGGACGTTCAGGCCCGCCTGGGCACGGCCGCGGTCCTGGTGACCCACGATCTGGGGGTAGTGGCCCGGGCGGCGGACCGGGTGGCGGTGATGTACGCGGGCAAAATCGTGGAGACCGGCACGGTGGAGGAGATCTTCTACGATCCCCGCCACCCCTACACCTGGGGCCTGCTGCGCTCCCTTCCCGCCCGGGCCAGACAGGGGGAGCCCCTCTACACCATCCCCGGTATGCCCCCCGCCCTCATCGATCCGCCCATGGGGGACGCCTTTGCCTGCCGCAACGAGTACGCCCTCGCCATCGACTACCAGCAGGCGCCCCCCATGTTTCCCGTCAGCGATACCCACTTCGCGGCCACCTGGCTGCTGGACCCCCGGGCCCCGAGGATCGCGCCGCCGGTGGGAGGAGGTTTCCATGGCTGACATTCTCCTGGATATCCAGCATCTGACCCGCCGCTTCCGGCTGGGCCGGACCGCGTCCCTTCTGGCGGTGGACGATCTCTCCCTCCAGATCCACCGGGGGGAGATCTTCGGCCTGGTGGGGGAGTCCGGATCCGGCAAGTCCACGGCGGCCCGGTGCGTCATGAATATCTGCCGCCCCTCCGCCGGGAAGGTCCTCTACCGGGGCGTCGACATCTGGAATCCCCGGGAGTTCCGGGCCAACCGGACCATGCTGCAGACCTCCCGGCAGCTCATCTTCCAGGACTCCGCCTCCAGCCTGGACCCCCGCATGACCGCGGCGGAGATCATCGCCGAGCCCATGGAGATCCACCGCGTCCGGCCGCCCCGGGGATCCCTCCGGGAGGAGGCGGCCTTCCAGCTGCGCTACGTGGGCCTGGAGCCCGGGTGTCTGGACAAGTACCCCGGCCAGCTCTCCGGCGGCCAGCGCCAGCGGGTGGCTATCGCCCGGGCGCTGTGCATGGAGCCGGAGCTGCTGGTGGCGGACGAGCCCATCGCCTCCCTGGACGTGTCCATCCAGGCCCAGATCATCAACCTGTTCCAGCACCTGCAGGCGGAGCACGGCTTCTCCATCCTCTTCATCGCCCACGATCTGGCGGTGGTGCGCTACCTGTGCAGCCGGGTGGGGGTGCTCTGCCGGGGGCGGCTGGTGGAGCTGGCCCCCACCGGGGAGCTGTTCGACAATCCCGTGCACCCCTACACCCGCTCCCTGCTCTCCGCCATCCCCATCCCGGACCCCCGGCTGGAGCGGGCCAGGGTGCTGACACCCTTTGAGCCCGACGGGTTTGACCGGGCGGGGGAGCTGGCCGAGGTTTCCCCGGGACATCTGGTATTGCAGGGAGGAGGCGGCGTATGACCCGGAAAAATCCCCTTTTCTACTACGCCCGGAAGCTGGCGCTGTTCCTTCTGAGCGTCTTCGTGCTGTCCGCGGCGGTGTTCTACATCTCCCGTCTGGCACCCGGCGACCCCCTGGTGTCCTACTACGGCGACCGGGCGGAGAAGCTCACGGTCCAGGAGAGGCAGCGGGCGGAGGAGCGGCTGGGACTCCGCGATCCCATCCACGTCCAGTATGTCCGCTGGCTGGAGGGGGCTTTGCGGGGGGACTTTGGCATCTCCTATAAATATAAGATGGATGTGACGGAGGTCATCGCCGGGCGCGCGGGCAACACGCTGATTCTGGGCGGGACCGCCTTTGCGCTGATCTTTGCCGGGGCCCTGGCTTTGGGGGTGGTGTGCGCCTGGTACGAGGACCGCTGGCCGGACCGGCTGCTGTGCCGGGTGGGCACGATCATCAGCTGCGTCCCGGAGTTCTGGCTGTCCCTGGTGCTGATTCTGGTGTTCTCCGTCTCCCTGCGCTGGCTGCCCAGCAGCGGGGCCTACTCCATCGGGAGCGCCGGCAGCGTCCCGGACCGGCTGGTCCACCTGATTCTGCCCCTGACGGTGACGGTGCTGGGCCACCTGTGGTACTACGCCTACCTCGTCCGCAGCAAGCTGCTGGAGGAGGTCCGCTCGGACTACGTCCTGCTGGCCAAGAGCAAGGGCCTCACCCGGCGCTCGGTCCTGCTGGGCCACTGCCTGCGCAGTACCATCCCCACCTATCTCAGCCTCATGGCGATCTCCGTGCCCCACATCCTGGGGGGCACCTACATTGTGGAGGCGGTGTTCTCCTACCCCGGCCTGGGCACCCTCTCCTACGAGAGCGCCCGCTACCAGGACTACAACCTGCTGATGCTGCTGTGCCTGCTGTCGGGCTCGGTGGTCATCCTGTGCAGCATCCTCGCCCGGATCATCGGCGAGCGCATGGATCCCCGGCTGGGGGAGGCGGAGGGATGGGAGGCGGCGGAGTATGAGTGAGGCGCCCTTCACCCGGGTGGGCGTCCGGCCCATCCCCCCGCCCCGGCTGAAAACGCGGCCCTGGTATGAGGGCCGGCCGGTCCTCTCCTGCGCGGTCCTGGCCGTCATCCTCCTGGGCTGTCTGTTCTGCGGGGCGTTCATCCCCAAGGATCCCGCCTACATGGACCTCTACCACGCCAGCACGCCGCCCGGCGGCGGATTCTGGCTGGGGACGGACGCCATGGGCCGTGACATCTTCTCCATGATCTGGTACGGCGGGCGGATCTCCCTGGCCATCGGCTTTCTGTCCACGCTGGTTTCCACGCTGCTGGCCGTTCTCTTCGGCGCGGCCAGCGGTCTGTCGCCCCGGTGGCTGGACGGGCTGCTGATGCGCCTGACGGAGATCTTCCTGAGCATCCCCTCCCTGCTGCTGATTGTCCTGCTCCAGGCTGTCTGGGGCAAGGCCGGTGTGATCAGCCTCTCCCTGGTCATCGGCGCCACCAGCTGGACGGGCGTGGCCAAGGTGGTCCGCACGGAGGTCCGCCAGCTCCGCTCCTGCGGGTATGTCATCGCGGCCCGGTGCATGGGGGCCGGCTTTTTCCGCATCCTCCGGCGGCACCTGCTCCCCAACTTCCTCTCCTCCATCCTGTTCATGGTGGTGATGAACGTCCGGGGCACCATTGCGGCGGAGTCCACCCTGAGTTTTCTGGGGTTGGGCCTGCCCCTGGAGGTCATCAGCTGGGGCAGTATGCTCTCCCTGTCGGAGAAGGCGCTGCTGTCCGGGGCCTGGTGGGTCATTCTTCCGCCGGGGATCGTCCTGGTGGTCACGATGGTGTGTCTGACCGACATCGGCAATTACCTGCGCCGCGCCGCCGGCCGGCGGGCCAGCAACCTGTGAGAAAACGAAAGATCCGGCGGGGCGCGTCTGCGCCCCGCCGGCTTCTCTTTAGACGTTATACCAATCGGTGAGGGTATGCAGATTGGCGAGGGAAATTTTTTCCTGGCAAGGAAGAAACTCGCAGGAATCCTGTCGGATTTCAAGCGTTTCTGACGCAGACAGACGAACACTTTTCCGTCAGGATGCCTGCCGGCGCCTATTGGTACAGCTTCTTATAGCAAACTTCAGAATTCGTGACAAAAAAGGAGGGGAGGGCAAAGTGTGCAGGGCAAGGCAGAGGACGCAGGCGGGCTGACGCCCGTCAAGGACGACAACACAGCCATGCACACTTTGTACCTGCGAACTTTTGCCAGGAATTCTGATGATTGCTATAGATTGCTGCATCACTCCAGGGTCAGATCCCCCTCCTTGATCCAGCCGATTCTCCGCAGGAGCAGGCCAAAGGCCCAGCTCAGCACCGCCGGGAGGACGAAGGAGATGAGGACCAGCCCCACCCAGTCCATGGTCCCCGGCGTGATGGCGGCCGCGCCGTTGGCGACGGCCTGCTCGCTGGGGGAGACCCACCCGGTCCACACGCCCAGCTGGCCGCACAGGCCGCAGGTGCCCATGCCGGAGTTGATGGCCGCGCCGTTCATCTCCAGGCGGAACAGGCACGTGGCGATAGGCCCGGTGATGGCGGAGGCCAGGGTGGGCGGAATCCAGATCCGGGGGTTCCGCACGATGTTGGGCATCTGCAGCATGGAGGTGCCGATGCCCTGGCTCACCAGACCGCCCACGCCGTTCTCCCGGAAGCTCATCACGGCAAAGCCCACCATCTGGGCGCAGCAGCCGGCCACCGCCGCGCCGCCGGCCAGACCCGTGAGCCCCAGCACGGAGCAGATGGCGGCGGAGGAGATGGGCAGGGTGAGGGCGACGCCCACCAGGACCGACACCAGAATACCCATCCAGAAGGGCTGGAGGTCCGTGGCCCGCATGATGAGCTGGCCGAAGGCGCTGGCGGCGGAGCCGATGGGGGGAGCGATGATCCAGGCCGCGCCGATGCCCACCAGGGTGGTGACGATGGGGGTGACCAGGATATCCACCTTGGTCTCCTTGCTGACGGCCTTGCCGCACTCGGCGGCGATGATGGCCACAAACAGCACCGCCAGGGGCCCGCCGGCCTTGCCCAGCGCGTTGCAGGCGTAGCCAACCGTCGCCAGGGAGAAGAGCACCAGGGGCGGGGCCTGCAGGGCGTAGCCGATGGCCACGGCCATGGCCGCGCCGCTCATGAAGGAGGCCATGCCGCCGATGGTATAGCCCACCTCATTGATGGTGATGATTTGGGCGGTGAGGAAGCCGATGTGGAACTGGGTGCCCAGGGTGTTGAGGATGGTGCCGATGAGCAGGGAGCAGAACAGGCCCTGGGCCATGGCCCCCAGGGCGTCGATGCCGTACCGTCTGGCGGACAGCACGATGTTCTTGCGCTTGAGAAACGCCGTGAAATTTTCCATCTCTATGTACCTTTTCCTGTAGTCTAGCTAGGTGTCATGACACATAGCTCAGCCCTATTGTAGCCGTTTTTCCCAATTTGTCAAGAAGTTTCTCTCCCGGCGCTTTTTCTGATACTATTATAATAAAGACAGCGCCGCTTTTGCTTGACAATCCTGAGCGCATATGGTATGAATGATAGGAATGACAGCGAAAAAAGCAGGCAGGTAAAACAGCGGAATAAAGCGCTGTTCACAATTCCTGACTTGGTACACTGTTGGAAAAGGGGAAATGATATGAAAAACCGGGCAATTATTGTACTGTTAGCGGCCATCATGGCCTGCGCAACTTTTGTGCTCTCGTCCTGTGCGGCAGAGACGGAGGAGGGCAGAAATTCTGTAGACGCGGCAGAATCCGCAGAGAGTATGCCGCGTGATCTGCTTATTGACAGCGGTGATCTCAACAATAGGACTGGACTTAATCCCTCCTATAAGCTGAACAGAAGCAATGGGAAATACCTTAATCTGTATGTTGAAAACAGGGGGTCTACTTCCGTCGTGGCCGCTATCAACGGTCAGAGTGAGAGCGCTTTCGCGCCGGGCGAAAGCGGCCATATCTCTCTGGAAGTGACACAGAGCTTCTTGGGGTTAGACAGGGAGTACGAGTGTACCGTAGGGGCTGGCGCCAATGGCGGAGCAATCAACATTCACTATGAGATTGCCCAGCAGGATACGCAGTGATATGATGGAAGGGATCGGCAGACTTTCGTCTGCCGATCCCTTTTTTAACCCCGATGGAACCGGCCTACAGTTTTTCGTGAGATACCAGCTCCTCTATTGGAATACGGGTCTGCGAATGCCGCTCCGGATCCGCAGTTTCCTCGTTTGAATACCCAACCGCCAGGATGTTGATCGGCTCAAGGTTATCCGGCAACCCAAACGCCTCTCTGATCATGTCGGGCTGAAAATAGCAGATCCAGACAGAGCCCAGACCTAATTCCGTGGCCTCCATCATCATGTGGTCGGTTAAAATCGAGGCGTCTATGTCGGCGGTCTGCTTCCTGTCGAAGGGGCGCACCCACGCCCTGCTGTGATCCGCGCAGACAATGATTGCCAGCGGCGCACCGTAGATATTGGCGGCTTTTCCAATTTTATCGAGTCCGTCCTTGCCTTGTACCGCAATTAAATGCACCGGCTGCAAATTTGCGGCCGTCGGGGCCGCGTGGGCCGCCTGTAAAATTTTGTCCAGTTTTTCCGCTTCAACCTTCTGCGCCGTGTAGGAACGGACACTGTACCTCCTCTTTGCAAGCTCCAGGAAACTCATAGCGTTACGTCCTTTCTGTTTTTGATGTATGCGTTCAGCTGGGTTGACCTTCTCACCTCCATATGCTATGATTCTAGCACCAATTTTTATAAAAACAAGAACGCACTTTTTTGATAGGCAGTACCCAAAAATATAGCATGGGGGAACAGTCCATGAAATTTGCAGGCAAGTATACCTGCCCGGTAGAGGCGACCTTGGATTTGATCGGCGGTAAGTACAAGGCGCTTATCCTGTGGCATCTGATTGACAAAACCTTACGTTTTCATGAAATCAGCAAGCTCATTCCCAGAGCTACCCCCAAAATGATCACACAGCAATTAAGGGAGCTTGAACGGGATGGCTTCATTGTCCGCGCCGTATACCCCGTCGTCCCGCCGAAGGTCGAGTATTCTTTAACGGATTTGGGAAAAAGCATCATACCCGTCTTAGCCGCCATGTGCAGCTGGGGGGAGCGCTATTTAGACGGCCTTGATCCCTCCCCGTGCTCCAGGTAATCCCCCCTCCTGCAAAATCGCGGCGGAGGGGCGGAATTCTCGTTGACATTTTGCATTGTTTGTATTATAATATATAATATATAAGGGGGTGACGGTGCGATGCTTTTGCGTCTGGATTTTTCCAGCGGCGTGCCCATCTACCAGCAGATCCGCAATCAGGTGGTGCTGTCCATCGCCTCCGGGGAGCTGTCCCCGGGGGAGAAGCTGCCAACGGTGCGCGCGCTGGCGGAGGAGGCGGGCATCAACATGATGACCGCCAGCAAGGCCTACCAGCTGCTGAAGGCCGAGGGCTACATCACCACCGGCCGCCGGGACGGGGCCGTGGTGCGCCAGCGCCGGGGCGAACCGGACCCGGCCACGGTGGAGGGCCTGGCGCTGCGGCTGAGTGAGCTGCGGCTGGCGGGGCTGGGCCGGGAGGAAATTCTGAAATTGTGCCAAAATCTGCTGGACAGGGAGGGAGAAGC
>CAJUQS010000163.1 GCA_910588365.1 uncultured Oscillospiraceae bacterium
CGCCCTGACTGCGTTAAAAATCCTTGCAATCCGTCAGGATTCTGCAACAGGCGCATCGAGCGCCTGTGCAGAATAATCGTGCATGACCCCTCGATGGGGTCATTGCACGATATGGATTTCTGCGGCTTTTTGCCTTGCAGGACAAAAAACCTGTCTCGCCAATCCGAACACGCTGAGATATTAAACAGGCTCTAATACTCCGTCCGCTCCGCCACCCGCAGTTTGGCGCTGCGGGCGCGGGGATTCCGCTCCAGCTCCTCCGGACCGGCCGTGACCGGCTTGCGGGTGATGAGCTTCAGCTTCGGCTTCTTCCCGCACACGCACACCGGGAACTCCGGCGGACAGGTACAGCCGGTGGCCAATGTACGCAGCGTCTGCTTGACAATCCGGTCCTCCAGGCTGTGGAAGGTGATGACCGCCAGCCGTCCGCCGGGGGCCAGCCCATCCGCCGCCGCCGCCAGCATGGGCGGCAGGGCCTCCAGCTCGCCGTTGACGGCGATGCGGATGGCCTGAAAGCTCCGTTTGGCGGGGTGCTGCTTCTCCCGCAGGGCCTGGGCGGGCATGGCGGAGCGGATGATCTCCACCAGCTCCCCGGTGGTCTCCACGCACCGCTCCTCCCGCCGCCGGACAATCGCCCGGGCGATCTGCGGGGCATAGCGCTCCTCGCCGTACTCGTATAGAACGCGGCGCAGCTCCTCATAGCTCCACTGGTTTACCACCTGCTTCGCGTCCAGCGCCGCCGCAGCGTCCATGCGCATATCCAGCGGAGCGTCGTGCATATAGCTGAACCCCCGCCGGGGCTCGTCCAGCTGCGGAGAGGAGACGCCCAGATCAAAGAGCATCCCGTCCAGGCCGCCCGCGCCCAGATCCCGGAGGATATCCCCCAGGTCCCGGAAATTCCCGTGGACCAGCCTCACCCGCTCCCCGAAGGCCGCCAGCCGCTCCCCGGCCTCCTCAATGGCGGTCCGGTCCCGGTCTATGCCGATGAGGCGGCCGGTATCCATCCGGCGCAGGATCGCCAGGGAGTGTCCCCCCCGGCCCAGGGTGCCGTCCAGATAGGTCCCTCCGGGCTTGATATCCAACGCCGCGAGGCACTCCTCCAGCAGCACCGGCTGATGTCCGTAATTCTTCTTTTCCATGACACTCGTCTTTCGTTAAACCGCATCAGAAGCCCAGCTCCTCCATGGCGGCGGCCAAGTTCTCCGGATCCAAGCCCGCGGACTCGATGGGAGCCCACCGCTCCGGATTCCAGAGCTCCACACATTTGGAAGCGCCATTGATGACGACCTCCTTCTCCAGAGCCGCGTACTCCCGCAGCTTGACCGGGATCAGGATGCGCCCCTGGGCGTCCGGCTCGCACTTGGCCGCGTTGGCAAACAGGGCCCGCATACTCCGGGCCTTGGAGATGGGCAGGGCGTCGTACTTGGCGGTCAGATCCGCCCACTTGGCGTCCGAGTAGACGGAGAGGCATCCGTCCAAGCCGATGGTGACATAGAAGGTCTCCCCCAGCTCCTCCCGGTACTTGGCGGGGATGAACAGGCGGCCCTTGGCGTCGATATTGTGCTGGTACTGCCCGATCACGGCTCCTACCTGCCTCTCTGCCGGCCGCCCCTGTCAAAGGGCGCTGCCCGGGTCCTCTGGCGTTCAATTTGGGAAAACGCCCTACTTTCCCCCACTATCCACCACTACAATCAATAGTATATGTCATAGCGCTCTAAATTGCAAGTGCAATTTTTTTATTTTTATTGGTCAAAAACAGCCGTTTTTCGCCATAAACTGACTGATTTTCAAATTTAAAACGGACGTTCTACAAATTTGCGCAGAAAAAACTCCCCCGGGGAAAGCGTCTGCCCCGGGGGAGTTTTTGTCTCAGCACAAAATTTTTATTCCATTCAGGCCCGTTTCACGGCATACGGCGGTCCGATTCCGCCGCTTCCTCCTCCAATCGGGCCCTCTGGGCTTGCAGCTTCTCGCTGGAAACCGCGCGGAACCGGGCCCTGGACTCCCTGACCTCCTCCAGCGCCATCTGAATCGCCTCCTCCGTGCGCCGCAGAGCGTCGTCTGTGTACTCGTTGGCCACGCCAATCATCGCTTTGGACCGCTCGTCGGCCCGGCGCAGGATATCGTGGGCCTTGTCCCGGGCAATGCGGGTGATCTCGCTCTCCCCCACGATGGTCTTGGCGTCCTGGTCGGCCTGGCGGCGGATTTTCTCCGCCTCCTTCTTGGCACCCTCCACATATTCGTCTCTGGCGCGGAGCAGGTCCTGGGCCTTCTTCAGCTCCACGGGAAGCTGGCCCCGCAGCTCGTCCAGCAGATCCAGGGCATCCTCCCGGACGATGGTACACTTGTCCGGAGCCATGAGCACCCCCTTGGCCCCATCGATCATCTCATAGAGCATGTCGATTAAATACTGAACATCGTTCGCCATAGATTATCTTCCCTTTCCTTCTCTGATCCCGCGAAGAACCGCCGCCGCCCCCGGCGGAACACAGCCGTCAAGGCTCTGGCGGTAGCGGATCATCTCCCGCACCATGGTGGAGCTGATATGGAGGTGGCACGGCCGGGCGGGCAGGATCACCGTATCCAGCCGGGGGCACAGATCCCGGTTGATCTGCGCCATCTGGAACTCCCAGTCAAAGTCGGCGCTGCTGCGGGCCCCCTTCACCAGGGCCGCGGCCCCCCGCTCCCGGGCGAAGTCCGCCAGCAGGCCGCCGCACACCGCGGCCTCGACACCCGGCATGTGGGCCACAGCCCCCCGGATCATCTCCAGCCGCTCCTCCAGGGTAAACATGGGGTGCTTCTCCCCGTTGACCATCACGCACACCACCACCCGGTCGAAGATGGCCGCCGCCCGTTCCACCAGGTCCAGGTGGCCCACAGTGATGGGATCAAAGCTGCCCGGGCAGACTGCAAGCTTCATTGCTCGTCCTCCTCCCGGTGGTAGGTGGTGATCTTGATCTTCCCATAGCGGTAGGTCCGGTGCAGGCGCAGGGGCGGCTCCACCGCCGGCATCTCGCGGTCCAGCGGCGACTCACAGACTATTATACCATGGTTCGCCAAAATGTCAAACCGGGAAATCGCCCCCAGGACACCCTCCCACAGGCCGGAGGCATAGGGCGGGTCCACAAAGATCAGATCGAACCGCTCCCCCGCCGCGGCCAGGAAGGCGAGGGCCTCCCCCTGGACCACCCGGGCGCTCTCCCCCAGCTTTGTCAGCTTCAGGTTCTCCCGCACCAGTGCCGCCGCGTCCCGCCGCTGCTCCACGAACACGGCGGACGCCGCCCCCCGGCTCAGGGCCTCAATGCCCAGCTGGCCGGTCCCGGCAAACAGGTCCAGAACCCGCCTCCCCTCAATGTCAAACTGGATGATGTTGAAGATTCCCTCTTTCACCCGGCCGGCGGTGGGCCGGGTCTCCGTCCCCTCCAGCTCCAGCAGCCTGCGGCCCCGGGCGGTTCCTGTTATCACGCGCATACCTATACCGTTTAACTCCTTTATCTCCGCCGCCCGCAGACCGCAGGGCGGCGCCGCAAAAGGCGATGTTTTCCCTATCATATGTCAAACCGGCGCTTTTTTCAAGTGCCTGTCCCAAAGTTTTTCGGACATTTTGCTCTTTTCGCTTTTTCTACTTGTTATCCTGGAAAAAATAGTATATACTATTTACTTGCATAACAACAATTCTCCGCGTCATTTTCCGCTGAAAGGGTGTTTACCATGATAAAGCTACAGACAACAAAGGGCGCGATCAGTATCAGCGAGGCCGTGTTCGCCAACATCACCGGCCACGCCGCCACGAACTGCTTCGGCGTCAAGGGCATGGCCTTCCGCTCCATGACCGACGGGCTGGTCCACCTGCTGCGCAAGGAGGCCATGAGCAAGGGCGTACAGGTCATCTACAACGAGGACTCCACCGTCTCCATCCGCCTCCACATCATTGTCGAGCACGGCATCAACATCACCGCCGTGTGCCGCTCCATCATGAGCGAGGTCCAATACAAGGTCAGCAAGTACACCGGGATCCCCGTCAAGAGCGTGGACGTCTGTGTTGACTCTGTTGTGTCCAATTCCAAGGGGGTATAGCGCGAGATGATTCATACGATTGACGGAATTCAGTTCAAGCAGATGGTGCTCCACGGCGCCGCCGCCATCACGCTCCAGAAGCAGCAGATCAACGATCTCAACGTCTTCCCCGTCCCCGACGGCGACACGGGCACCAACATGAGCCTGACCATCGGCGCGGCGGCAGCCGAGCTGAGAAAGAGCGAGCCGGCCGCCGTCGGCCAGGCCGCCGCCGCCGCCGCCGGGGCGCTCCTGCGGGGCGCCAGAGGCAACTCCGGCGTCATCCTCTCCCTCCTCTTCCGCGGGCTGTCCAAGACCCTCAAGGGCTGCGACGAGGCCGACGGGCCGCTGCTGGCCGCCGCCATGCAGGAGGGCGTGGCCGCCGCCTACGGCGCGGTGATGAAGCCCGCCGAGGGCACCGTGCTCACCGTATCCCGTCTGGCCGCCAAGCGCGCCGTGGAGGCCGCGGCCGAGAACGGCGATGTGGAGTTCGTTCTCTCCGAGGCCGTCCGGGTTGGCTATGAGGTGCTGGCACAGACCACGGACATGAACCCCGTGCTGAAGAAGGCCGGCGTGGTGGACGCCGGCGGCCAGGGCTACCTGGTTATCCTGGAGGGGATGCTGGCCGCCCTGCGGGGCGAGCCCATGCCGGAGATGGACGAGGAGTCCGCCCCCAAGCAGCCCAAGGCCGACTTCAACGCCTTCTCCGCAGAGGAGATCACCTTCGCCTTTGACACCGTGTTCATCGTGCGGAAAAACGACCCGGACGTGAACCTCACCCCCTTGCGCAGCTACCTCAACAGCATCGGCGACAGCCTGGTTATCGGCGAGGACGACGAGGCCTTCAAGGTCCACGTCCACACCAACATCCCCGGCAGCGCCCTGAACGAGGCCCAGAAGTTCGGCACGCTGGAGCTGGCCAAGATTGAGAACATGCGCACCCAGGCCGAGGATCTGGCCGCCGGACGGAAGGTCCAGAGCACCGACGATCTGGACGAGGTGGAGGAGCAGCTGGAGAGCGGCTGCCCGGAGGCCGCCCCCGCGCCGGAGAAGCCCTGCGGCTTCCTGGCCGTGTGTGCCGGAGAGGGACTTGCCGCCGTGTTCCAGGATCTGGGGGTGGACGGCATCATCTCCGGCGGTCAGACCATGAATCCCTCCACGGAGAGCATTCTCAAGGAGATCAACCGGGTGCCCGCCCGGACCGTCTTCGTCCTGCCCAATAACAAGAACATCATCATGGCCGCCCAGCAGTGTGTTGGACTGACGGACAAGGAGGTCATCGTGGTTCCCACCGAGACCATCCCCCAGGGCATCACGGCCATGATGAACGTGGACCCGGAGCTGGAGCCCCAGGAACTGCTGAAGGCCATGACCGGCGCCATCGGGAGTGTCACCACCGCCCAGATCACGTACGCCGCCCGAAACAGCGATTTTGACGGCTTCGCCATCAGCGAGGGGGACTACCTCGCCCTGCTGGAGGGCAAACTGTTCGGCACGGACCGGGATATCAACGCCCTGCTGGAGCTGCTGGCCCGGCAGGCCGGGGACAAAGGGGCCGAGTTCATCACCCTGTTCTACGGCGAGAACGTCACCGAGGAGCAGGCCCAGGCGGCCCAGGCGCTCTTTGCCAGCCACTGCCCCGACGCGGAGCTGTCCGTTTTGCCGGGCGGCCAGCCGGTGTACTACTACATTGTCAGCATTGAGTAAGAACCAGTCAGACGGTCCTTTGAGGCTGTGAACACAGATTCCAAAACCAAGCAGAGGCCGGGGGATGCACCATCCTCCGGCCTTTTTGAAAAAGGAGCGGATATGTTTCTGGATACCGGATTTTTGAGAAGCGATGAGATCCTTCTGAAGCTGGACCATACGGTGGACCCGTCCCAGACGGGCCGGACGGACTGGCTGCCAGCCTACCACTTCTCCATCTGCCTGCCGGACGGCACGGAGGCCGGGGTGTGCGATCTGCGCATCGGGCACAACGAGAGCGTCTACTACGGCGGCAACATCGGCTACCGGGTTCACCCGGCGCACAGGGGCCGCCACTACGCCGGGAAGGCCTGCCTGCTGCTGTTCCAGCTGGCGAGGAGGCACGGCCTGGAATACCTCTACATCACCTGCAACCCGGAGAACACCGCCTCCCGGAGGACCTGCGAGTTTGCCGGCGGGGTGCTGGAGGGGATTGTGGAGCTGCCGCCGGACAACGACATGTACCTTGAGGGCGAGCGGCAAAAGTGCATCTACAGGTTTTCGCTGCGGCAGGTTCCGTAAGCGGACGTCTTACGCTGACGCGCTAAAGCGGCAGTGCGGTAATTCGTTAGCGATTTAGAGAAATAGTACACAAAACAAATCCGAAATCCCCGCTCTTTCTTGTTGAAAAGAGAGATGTCCCCAGGTATAATGGGGACATCGTTCATATAGAAGTGACAAGGAGGAGCACATATGGAAAATCCCAGCAAAATCACAGAGGTCGTTCTGGACGGACACAGCCTGACGCTGGAGTCCTTCGTCGCCGTCGCCCGGTTCGGCGCCCGCGTCTCGCTGTCCGGCGAGGCCCGGGAGGCTATGGCCCGCTCCAGGGCCCTGGCGGAGAAGATCGCCAGGGAGAAGCGGGTGGCCTACGGCATCACCACCGGCTTCGGCGACTTCGCCTCCGTGGCCGTGTCGGACGAACTCAGCAGCCAGCTGTCCACCAACCTGATCCTCAGCCACTGCACCGGCACCGGCGAACCCTACAGCCAGGAGCAGGTGCGCGGCATGATGCTTCTGCGGGCCAACGCCCTGTGCGTGGGGCTCAGCGGCGTGCGCCCCGTGCTGGTGGAGATGCTCATTGAGATGCTCAACCGGAACGTCATCCCGGTCATCCCCCAGAAGGGGTCCCTGGGTGCCTCCGGCGATCTGGCGCCCTTGTCCCACATGGGCCTGGTGCTGCTGGGCCGGGGCGAGGCCTTCTACCAGGGGCAGCGCCTCCCCGGCGGCGAGGCCATGGAAAAAGCCGGCATCCCGGTGCTGGATACCCTGGTGTGCAAGGAGGGCCTGGGCATCACCAACGGCACCTGCGCCATGACCAGCGTGGGCGGCCTGCACCTCTATGACACCATCCGGGCCGCGCAGCTGGCGGACCTGGTCAGCTCCATGACCCTCACCGCCCTCACCGGACAACTGGACGCCTACCAGGATCGGATGCACACGGCCCGGGGCCACGTGGGACAGCTCCAGGTGGCCCGCAACATCCGGAGGCTGACCGAGGGCAGCGAGATCCTCGAGCGCAGCCAGGGGGCCCGGGTCCAGGACGCCTACGCCCTGCGGTGCATCCCCCAGGTCCACGGGGCCGTCCGGGACGCGCTGGAGTTCATCAAGAGCAAGGTGGACATCGAGCTCAACGCCGTCACCGACAACCCCCTGCTGTTCTGCGAGGACGAGGCGGTCATCTCCGGCGGCAACTTCCACGGCGAGCCCATGGCACTGCCCTTCGACTTCCTGGGCATCGCCTGCTCCGAGCTGGCCAGCATCTCCGAGCGGCGCATTGAGCGCATGGTCAACGCCTCCCTCTCCAACGGCCTGACCCGCTTCCTCACCATCCACGGCGGCGTCAACAGCGGCTTCATGATCGTCCAGTATACCGCCGCCTCCATGGCCTCGGAGAACAAGGTGCTGGCCCACCCCGCCTGCGTGGACTCCATCCCCTCCTCCGCCAACCAGGAGGACTTCGTCTCCATGGGCACCACCGCCGCCCGGAAGGCCGGCACCATCCTGGAGAACACCCGGTCCGTGCTGGCCTATGAGCTGCTCACCGCCTGTCAGGCCATCGACATCCGCCGCCAGACCGGCCGGCAGGGCACCGGGCTGTCCCCGGCGGTGGAGGCAATCTTCAACCGGGTGCGCCGGGAGGTGCCCTACATGGAGGAGGACCGGGAGCTCTGGCCGGACATCCAGGCCGTGGAGGCCATGGTCCGCAGCGGCGAGCTGCTGGATATCGCCTGGGAGCTGGTCCCCGACTTCCAGTAAGACGGCGTTTTGGCGGTTATCACACAGGCTCCGGGGCGTCCGCCTTCTCCCCCTGGCGGCCGAGAACCGCCCGGTAGCCCCCCGTCCCGAAGTGGAGGGCGGTGCTGATGCGGGTGATGGTGGTGCTGCTGACCGGCAGCTGTGCCCGGATGGCGTCGTAGGTCTCCCCGTTAAACAGCAGCTTTGCCACCTGTAAGCGCTGGGAGAGCTGGATGAGCTCCTGCATGGTACACAGATCCCGCAGGAACGAGCGGCACTCCTCCTCGCTTTCCAGAGAAAAAACCGCCTGTACGAGCGCATCAATGTGGTCCTGGTTGACTTGTTCGGGACGGTGCATCGTCTGTTCCTCCCCATTCAAAAGATATCGTTCGCTAGGGCTTGTTTGAAAAATGGCAACACGCCCAAAGAGCGGCCCTTTTGCTGCCATACATTGCCGGTTTTCCTTGCAATCCACCCAGGATTCCTGCGTCAAACTGGCTTCATCTGGCAGCAAAGTTTCTCGCCTTTGGTCATATTTCCATTTTTCAAACAGCGCCTAGTTCTTTTCAGCAGTATAACACAGGTTTCCAAAAAAAGATAGGAGGTCAATCCCATGGAATGTAATCCCAACGCGGCCATGGACATCCGGCTGGAGGGTGATCTGCCCCCCTTACCCGCCTTTGTGCCAGGCTGCCGCCGGGCCCCCCGCCGGGAGGCCCACCTCTCCGAAGCGGACAAGGCCCTGGCTATCCGCAACGCCCTTCGCTATATCCACCCGGACCACCACGCGGAGATGGCCAGGGAGTTCGCCCAGGAGCTTAATGAGCACGGCCGGATCTACGGCTACCGCTTCCGCCCCGAGGGCCGGATCTACGGCCGGCCTATTGACGAGTACAAGGGAAACTGCGTGGAGGCCAGGGCCTTCCAGGTGATGATCGACAACAACCTCGACTTTGACGTGGCCCTCTACCCCTACGAGCTGGTGACCTACGGCGAGACCGGCCAGGTGTGCCAGAACTGGATGCAGTACCGCCTGATCAAGAAGTACCTGGAGATCATGACCGACGAGCAGACCCTGGTGGTCATGAGCGGCCACCCCCTGGGCCTGTTCCACTCCCACAAGCTGGCTCCCCGGTGCATCATCACCAACGGGCTCATGGTGGGCGCCTTTGACGACCAAAGAAACTTCAACCGTGCCGCGGCTTTGGGGGTGGCCAACTACGGCCAGATGACCGCCGGCGGCTGGATGTACATCGGGCCCCAGGGCATCGTCCACGGCACCTTCAACACCCTGCTCAATGCCGGGCGGCTGAAGCTTGGCATCCCGGAGGACGGGAATCTGGCCGGGCGGCTGTTTGTCTCCGCCGGCCTGGGCGGCATGAGCGGCGCCCAGGGCAAGGCGGCGGAGATCGCCGGGGCGGTGTCCATCATCGCCGAGGTGGACAACTCCCGCATCGACACCCGGTACACCCAGGGCTGGGTCAGCGAGCGCACGGACAGCCTGGACGAGGCCCTGGCCATGGCCAGGGCCCATCTGGAGGCGAAGACCCCCTGCGCCATCGCCTACCACGGCAATGTGGTGGACCTGCTGGAGTACCTCTGCGAGAAGGGCGTCCATGTGGACCTCATGAGCGACCAGACCTCCTGCCACGTGCCCTACGACGGCGGCTACTGCCCCCAGGGCCTCACCTTCGACGAGCGCACGGAGATGCTGGACCGGGATCCCGAGGGCTTCCGGGTGCTGGTGGACAGGACCCTGCGCCGCCACTACGAGATGATCTGCAAATTCCACGACCAGGGCACCTACTTTTTCGACTACGGCAACAGCTTCCTCAAGGCCGTCTTCGATGCCGGCGTCACGGCGGTGTGCAAAAACGGCAAGAACGATCTGGACGGCTTCGTCTTCCCCTCCTACGTGGAGGACATCCTGGGGCCCTGCCTCTTTGACTTCGGCTACGGCCCCTTCCGCTGGTGCTGCCTCTCCGGCAGGAGCGAGGATCTGGACAAGACCGACGAGGCGGCGGCGGCCTACATCCTCGCCCACAACCGCCGCTACCAGGACTACGACAACTACGTCTGGGTCCGGGACGCCAAGCGGAACAAGCTGGTGGTGGGCACCCAGTGCCGCATCCTCTACCAGGACGCCATGGGCCGGATGAACATCGCCCTGAGGTTCAACGAGATGGTCCGAAACGGCGAGATCGGCCCCGTCATGCTGGGCCGGGATCACCACGACACCGGCGGCACCGACTCCCCCTTCCGGGAGACCAGCAACATCAAGGACGGCTCCAACATCATGGCCGACATGGCGGTCCAGTGCTACGCCGGCAACGCCGCCCGGGGCATGAGCCTCATCGCCCTCCACAACGGCGGCGGCACCGGCATCGGCAAGGCTGTCAACGGCGGCTTCGGCATGGTGCTGGACGGCTCCGAGCGGGTGGACACCATTTTGAAGATGTCCATGCCCTGGGATACCATGGTAGGCGTGTCCCGCCGGGCCTGGGCCCGCAACGAGAACGCCCTGTCCACGGCGGCGGAGTACAACGAGCTGTACGCCGGACAGGACCATATCACCCTGCCCTATCTGGCGGACGACGGCGTGATCGAGGATGCGCTGCGGTAGGTGATCATTCCTTTTTCCTGCAAGAAAAAGGAATCAAAAAGAACTTTAATGGGGCATACGACATGAAAATACTGCTGATAAAGAACATTGGTCTTTTAGCCACGCCCCTGGGCTCCGCCGCCAGAAGCGGGGCCGCCCAGGGGGAGATCCGGCTTCTGCGGGACGCCTGGGTGCGGGTGGAGGACGGCGTGATTGCCGCAGTGGGGAGCGGCGCGCCGGAGGTCCCTGCGGGCGCCGGGGTGCTGGACGCCGGCGGAAAGCTGGTAACGCCCGGGCTGGTGGACGCCCACACCCACCTGGTCTTCGGCGGGTGGCGGCAGAATGAGCTGGCGCTGAAGCTGCGGGGGGTGCCCTATCTGGACATCCTGGCCCAGGGCGGCGGGATTCTCTCCACCGTGACGGCCACCCGGGCCGCCAGCCAGGAGGAGCTGGCGGAGAAGGCCCGGGCGGCGCTGGACGAGATGCTCTCCTTCGGCACCACCACCTGCGAGGCCAAGAGCGGCTACGGCCTGGACACGGAGACGGAGCTGCGGCAGCTGCGGGCCATCCGTGCGCTGGACGGGACCCATCCCGTGGATCTGGTCCCCACCTTTCTGGGGGCCCACGCCCTGCCCCAGGAGTACAGGGAGCGCCGCGCGGAGTACGTCCGGCTCCTCTGCGAGGAGATGATCCCCGCCGCGGCGGCGGAGGGGCTGGCGCGGTTCTGCGACGTGTTCTGTGAGACCGGGGTGTTCACGGCGGAGGAGTCCCGGACAATTCTGGAGGCGGGAAAGCAGCACGGCCTCCGGCCCAAGATCCACGCCGACGAGATCGACGCCATCGGCGGATCCCGGCTGGCCGGGGAGATCGGGGCCGCGTCCGCCGAGCACCTGATCGCCTGCCCACCCGAGGGCATCGCCAGCATGGCAAAGGGCGGCACGGTGGCCTGCCTGCTGCCCTGCACCAGCTTCTACCTGGGGGCGGCCTACGCCCCGGCCCGGGAGATGGTGGGCGCCGGCGTGCCGGTGGCCATGGCTACGGACTTCAACCCCGGCTCCTGCCCCTGTCTGAATATGCAGCTGGTGATGAACCTGGGGTGCCTTAAGTACCGGCTGACCCCGGAGGAGGTCCTCACCGCCGTCACCCTCAACGGCGCGGCCGCCATCGGCATGGCGGAGTCGGTGGGATCCGTGGAGCCCGGCAAGCTGGGGGATCTGGTGATCTGGGAGGCGGAGGATCTCAACTACATCTGCTACCGCATGGGCAGCAGCCTGGCCCGCACGGTCGTCAAGCGGGGTAAAATTTATGAAAACACGGTGGGCCGGAGAGGCCCGGGAGGAAATTGAAATGGCGAAACTGGTAGAGTGCATTCCCAACTTCAGCGTCAGCCGGGAGCAGGATCCCGCCGTCTTTGGGGCCCTGGAGACAGCGGCCAGCAGCGTCCCCGGCTGTACGGTGCTGGACATCCAGTCCGACGGCGACCACAACCGCTGCGTGTTCACCATGGTGGGCTCCCCGGCGGCCATTGAGGCGGCAGTCCTCCTGCTGGCGAAGGTGGCCGTGGAGCGCATCGACATGACCAGGCACACCGGCCAGCATCCCCGGATGGGCGCTGTGGACGTGATCCCCTTCGTCCCCACCATGGATATGACGGTGGAGGAGTGCGTGGAGCTCAGCAAGCGGGTGGCGGAGCGCGTCTGGACGGAGCTGAAGGTTCCCTCCTTCCTCTACGAGGATTCCGCCGCCTCCCCCGCCCGGGTGAATCTGGCGGACGTGCGCCGGGGCCAGTTCGAGGGCATGGCGGAAAAGCTCCGGCAGCCGGAGTGGGCCCCGGACTACGGCGAGCGGGCCCCCCACCCCACGGCGGGCGTGGTGGCTATCGGGGCGCGGATGCCCCTCATCGCCTACAACGTAAACCTGGACACCCCGAATCTGGAGATTGCCAGCAAGATCGCCAAGGCCATCCGCGCCGCCGGCGGCGGCTTCAAGTACTGCAAGGCCATCGGGGTCATGCTGGAGGACCGGAACATCGCCCAGGTGTCCATGAACCTGGTCAACTACGAGGGTACGCCCATCTACTACGTCTTTGAGATGATCCGCTCACTGGCGGACCGCTACGGCGTGCGGATCATCGGCAGCGAGCTGGTGGGCCTCACCCCCGGCAAGGCCCTGCTGGACTGCGCGGAGTACTATCTGAAGCTGGAGGACTTCGACTGCCGCAAGCAGGTGATGGAGTACCACCTGATCGGCATGGAATAAGCTCTTTTCTCAGCGGAATCCATGATTTTCGACTAATAGTGTACCAAGTTAGAAATTACAAATTGCGCGTGGAGGAGGATTTTTGCACGGCAGGAAGGACGCAGGCGGGCTGTCGTCCGCCAAGGAGGACAACGCCGCCGTGCGGAAATTTCGCCCGGGATATGATTTGATTTCTGGCCGGATGGACCACTCGTAACGAGAGGGCAAGCGAAAGGGAGAAACTTTATGAAACAAAATGAATATACCGTATCCGGGTTTGCCGGACTGCTGGGCTCCGACGCTCCCGCCCCCGGCGGCGGCACCGCCGCAGTGCTGGAGGGCGCGCTGGGCGCGGCCCTGACGGAGATGGTCTGCCGCCTGACGGCGGGACGGGCCAAGTACGCCGGGCACGAGGCGCTCATTCTGGACGTACAGAGCCGGGCGGAGGCCCTGCGGGACCGCCTGCTGGATGCCATGGAGGCGGACACGGCGGCGTTTTTGCTGGTCAGCAATGCCTTCGCCATGCCCAAGGGCACAAGCGAGGAGAAGGCCGCCCGCTCCGCCGCCATCCAGCGGGGCCTGGAGAAGTGCACTGAGGTGCCCCTGGAGGGGATGGAGCTGGCCGCCCAGGCCCTGGAGCTGGCCGCGTCCATCCTGGGCAAATTCAACGAGAACGCCGCCAGCGATCTGGGCGTGGCGTCCCTGTCCCTCCGGGCCGGGGTCCAGGGGACCTGGCTGAACGTGCTCATCAACGCCGCCAGCCTCAAGGACAGAGCCTTTGCCGAGGACGCCCTGGCCAAAGGCCGGGCCATTCTGGACAGGGCCCTCCCCCTGGCGGACCGGATCTTCGGGGAGATCGAGGCGTCCCTGCTGTAGAATGCCGTCCCGCCGGCAGCGCGGCGCGGGGAAATGGAGGTTACAAGCCATGAACAACTATGAAAAGCAGCTTGAGGACTGGCGCCTGCGGTTTTTGTCGATGGATCAGGAGGACATCTGCCGGCGGCTGCCGGAGGTGCGCAAGTCGGACACGCGGCTGACCCTGTGGCACTACGGCAGGCAGTTCGCCGTGGACCGCCGGGAGGGCACCATCTCCGTCCTGTCCGACAGCAGGCCCGTGGCTCTGACAACGCGGCTGAACATCTACACCCTGTTCTGGTTCGCCTCGCCGTCAGCCCGCCTCTCCGGCGAGTGGCTTCCCTTCCGGGATCTGAAGGACGGCTCCCCCTTTGCCGCCGCCTTCCAGAGCGGTGTGCTCATGCCGCTGGCCGCCACCTTCTCCGGCCGGGAGGACCGGCTGGAGAAGGCGGTGGAGGCCCTGCGGGGAAGACGGCTGACGAATGCCGGCTTCCTCCTCCCCGCCTTTGACTGCATCCCTGTCAAGCTGATGTTCTGGGACGGGGACGACGAGTTTCCGGCCCAGGCCAACCTCCTCTTTGACAGGAGCGCCACGGATTTCATCCACATTGAGAGCGTTGTCACCATCGCCACGGAGCTGCTCCGCCAGCTGTCGGAGGCGGCGGAGCTCCCCATCCCGAGAGATACGTTCTAACGTACTGAAAACATTTCAAAAAAGATTTTACCGTTTTTCTGACACGCAAAAGCGCCCGGCAGATTACCTGCCGGGCGCTTGTTCCACTTCGATCAGAGTTTCTCACGGACCTTGGCGGCCTTGCCGACGCGGTCACGCAGATAGTACAGCTTGGCGCGGCGGACAACGCCGTGGCGCACAACCTCAATCTTGTCGATGGTGGGGGAGTGGAGCGGGAACACCTTCTCCACGCCGATGCCGTAGGACACGCGGCGGACGGTGATCGTCTCCTCAATGCCGCCGTGCTTCTTGGCGATGACGATGCCCTCGTAGACCTGGATGCGCTCGCGGGCGCCCTCCTTGACCTTGACGTGTACCTTGACGGTATCGCCGACCAGAACGGCAGGCATCTCCTTGATCTGGGATTTGGTCAGTTCCTTGATGAGATCCATGAAATTTTTCCTCCTGTTTATAGGCGTTCTTAACAATTTTTCCGGGCGGGCACACACTCCGGCCCCGCCTCTTGACAGAGGACCGCCCTTTATTGCCCCGAAAGTATATCATACCGGCTGAAAAATTGCAAGAAGAAAATTGGAAAATCCCCTCTTTTTCTGCTCATTTTTCCCGCGCACCCCCTTCCCCGCCCCCGTCCCGGGCAATTTCCCCCTTGCAAATCCCCCGCCCCATGGTACAATACGGTTATACAAACGAGTGGAGGCGTCTATGCGAGAGATCACCATCGGAAAAAACGATGCGGGCCAGCGTCTTGACCGCTTCGTGGCCAAAGCCCTGCCCCTGCTGCCCCCCGCCCTGCTTCAGAAGTACATCCGCATCAAGCGCATCAAGTGCAATGGCGCGCGATGCCAGCGGGACCAGCGGCTGGAGGCCGGGGACGTGCTGTCGCTGTACATCAACGACGAGTTCTTCGACAAGCCCCGGGAGGACAACCTCTTTCTCACCCTGTTCCAGCCCAGGCTGGACGTGCTCTACGAGGACGAGAATATCCTTCTGGCGGACAAGCGGCCCGGCATGGTGGTCCACGCCGACGAGACGGAGAAGGTCAACACCCTCATCAACCACATCCAGGCCTACCTCTACCAGAAGCGCGAGTGGAACCCCAGGCGTGAAAACGCCTTCACCCCCGCCCTGTGCAACCGCATCGACCGCAATACCGGCGGCATTGTCATCGCCGCCAAGAACGCCCCGGCCCTGCGGGTGCTGACGGAGAAAATCCGGGAGCGGGAGATCACCAAGAAGTACCTGTGCGCCGTTCTGGGCCGGATGGAGCCGCCGGAGGGCAGGCTGGACCGCTTCCTCCTCAAGGACGAGGGGCGGAAGCAGGTGTCCGTCTACCGCCGCCCGGTGCCGGGAGGCAAGTCCGCCGCCACCCTCTACCGCACCCTGGCGGTCCAGGGGGAGCTGAGCCTGGTGGAGGCGGAGCTGCTGACCGGGCGGACCCACCAGATCAGGGCCACCTTCGCCGACGCGGGCCACCCCCTGCTGGGGGATGGCAAGTACGGCCGCGGGGACGTGAACCGGCGGTACGGCGAGACGCGGCAGGCCCTCTACAGCAGCTTCCTCCGCTTCGACTTCCCCACGGACGCCGGACCGCTGGAGTACCTGCGGGGCAGGTCCTTCCAGGTCCAGCGGGTGCCCTTCGCGGAGAAATACTTCTCCCCCGCCCTGCAAAAAAGTGGTTGATAGCGATGATTGATTTGACCGGCAAGAGCCGCCAAAGCCACTAGTGGTCCATCCAGCCAGAAATCAAATCATATCCCGGGCGAAAATTCTGCTCCGGCCTCTGGTTCGCTTCCTGACCGGATACACCACTAGGGCTTGTTTGAAAAATAATACAAGTATCGAAATTGCGGCAAATCCGCGTCTCACCTCTGCTCCTCCCCGGAGGACGCAAAGGCAAAACGCGGTTTTGCCGCAAAAGTTCTTTTTTGATTCCTTTTTCTTTCAAGAAAAAAGAATGTTTTCCCAGGAATCTGTCTACAGTGTAACCGTCCTGCCGTCCTCCAGCCGGGACTGCTCCGCGGCCAGGGCCATGGCGTGGCTCTCCACGGACACGGACACATCGGTCAGGCTCTCCGCCTTCTCTCCGGACAGCAGGGCGCAGAAATCCGCGATGAGCCCCATGTCTCCGCCGCCGTGTCCGGCAAACTCGCCGTCCCCGGTGCGGAGGTCGATGACCTCCTCGGGCTGGCCGAACCGGCGCAGGCGCAGCGTCTGCGCCTCCATATCCCCGATGATCTCCCCCAGAGTGCCGGTGACGTGGATGGTCCGGCGGCAGGTGTCGGTGAAGGCGGTCATGGTGAAGGTGGCGTGGATGTTGTTCGCGAACTCCAGGTTTACCGTCTGGTGGTCCACCACGTCGTTGTCACAGTGGAAGACGCACCGGCCGTAGGGCCCCGTGCGCAGGGCCTCGTAGATGCGCTCCTCCGTGGGCTCATCGCACAGCACGTTGCAGGGCCACCCCGGCCCCTTCGTGCGCAGGCCGCTGTGGGGCGCGGTGAGGTAGATCTTCTCCGCGTCATAGGGGCAGGCGGCCTTGCAGGCGCAGCCGTCCAAGCACCGTTCGGCCGCCCCCGCCGGGGCCCGATCGGGCCGGAAATAGTCCAGAGAACCAAAGCTCTGCACCTTCAGGCACCGCTCCCCAGCCAGCCAGCGGAGAATGTCCATGTCGTGGCAGCTCTTGGCCAGAATCATGGGGCTGGTCTCGTCACTGCGCCGCCAGTTGCCCCGGACAAAGCTGTGGGCCTGGTGCCAGTAGGCCACGTTCTCCACCGCGTCGATGGTCTCGATCTTACCGATCTCCCCCCGGCGCAGCATCGCCTCCAGGGTCCCGTAGAACTTCGTATACCGCAGCACATGGCACACCACCACCATCCGTCCGGTTTCTCTGGCCTTCTCCACCAGCTGGCGGCACTGGTCCAAATCCGGCGAGATGGGCTTCTCCAGCAGAAGGTGGTAGCCCTTGTCCAGGGCCGCCAGGGCCGCGGGCACGTGCTGGCGGTCCTGGGTGGCGATGATCATGGCGTCCGCCAGACGGGGCTGGGCCAGCAGCTCCTCATCCGAGGCAAAGCACCGGTCCTCCGCGAGGCCGTACCGCTCCCGCAGCATGGCCAGGCGCTCCGGACGGCTGTCCGCCCCGGCCACGATCCGCATCCTCTCCGGGTGGAGCTCCTGGTAGGGGGCGTATGCCTCCAGGCCGCGGCTGCCGCAGCCGCAGATGGCAAATGTAACAGGTGTTGTCATAGGGTCCTCCCTCTCTTCCCTCCATGTGGCGGATTCCCTCCGCCCGCTCTCAGTATAGCAGACTCCGCGCCCGCAGTCGAGGGGGATTGCCGAAAAAATCCCCCAAATTCCGGCCCTAGGGCCCTCTGTCCGCCGCCTGCCGGTCCGCACCGGAGCCGGTACGGATCCTTAATGAAATCTTATAGATTTTCCCGCTTTCATTTTAAGGGAAACCCTTGTACAATACAGACACAGAAACAAGAGCGAAAGGAGGATCGGCATGAGCAATCACCGGTCCCTGACACAAAGGCAGAAGCGTTGGCTGGTGGGTACGGGGGTGTTCCTGTTCCTGGTGCTCTCCGCCCTGGTGTGCTTCTTCGCGGGCAGGCCCCTCATCCGCTTCGTCAAACAGCCGGAACTGTTCCGCCAGTGGGTGGACCAGCAGGGGCCCCTGGGGCCCCTGGCCTTCATGGGCATGGTCATACTGCAGATCGTGGTGGCGGTCATCCCCGGCGAGCCGCTGGAGATCGCGGCGGGGTACGCCTTCGGCGCTCTGGAGGGGACGCTGTGGTGCCTGCTGGGAGCCTTTGCGGGCAGGACGGTGGTGTTTCTGCTGGTCCGGCGCTTCGGCGCCAGGGCGGTGGAGGTGTTCTTCCCCCTGGAGAAGCTCCAGGATCTGAAGTTCCTCCAAAACCAGCGGCGGCTCACCTTCTGGGTGTTCTTCCTGTTCTTCCTGCCGGGAACGCCCAAGGACGTGCTGTGCTACATCGTGGGGCTGACCAGGCTGCCCCTGCGCAGCTGGCTGATCATCTCCGCCATCGCCCCCATCCCCTCCATCGTCACCTCCACCATCGGCGGCGACGCCCTGGGTATGGGCAACTACGCTTTCGCCGCCCTGGTCTTTGTCCTCACCCTGGCCGTCAGCGGCCTGGGGCTGCTGTTTTACCGCGGCATCTGCCGCGTACGGGAAAGGAGAGAATCATGACCGCACTGACCGTCCTGCAAATCATCAACCGCACCATCGGCGTGCTGTTCCTGCTGTGCTACTTCTACCAGCTGCTGTATGTGCCCGTGGCACTGCGGCAAAAAAAGAGGCCGGAGGGCGCCGCGCCTCTCCGCCGCTACGCGGTGCTCATCTCCGCCCGAAACGAGCAGGCGGTCATCGCCCAGCTCATTGAGAGCATCAAATCCCAGGACTACCCCGCGGAAAACCTGGTCACCTTCGTGGTGGCCGACAACTGCACCGACGGCACGGCGGCCGCCGCCCGGGACGCCGGGGCCGTGGTCTGGGAGCGCAGCGACACCCGGCATGTGGGCAAGGGCTACGCCCTGAACTTTCTGCTGAAAAATATCCGGGACAGCTGGGGCGACGAGTACTTTGACGGCTACTTCGTCTTTGACGCCGACAACCTCCTCCGCTCCGACTTCGTCTCCCGGATGAACGAGGTCTTCGGCCCGGACTGCCAGATCGTCACCAGCTACCGCAACTCCAAAAATTTCGGGGACAACTGGATCTCTGCCGGTTACGCCCTGTGGTTCCTCCGGGACGCGGCCTTTCTCAACGCCCCCCGGACACGGCTGGGGCTGAGCGCCGTAGTCTCCGGCACCGGGTTCTTGTTCAGCCGGGAGATTATGCTCAAGGCAGGCGGCTGGCCCTTCCACTCCCTCAGCGAGGACACCGAGTTCACCGTCCACAGCATCCTGGACGGACAGCGGGTTGGCTACTGCGGCGACGCGGAGCTCTTTGACGAGCAGCCCACCCGGCTGGGGCAGTCCTGCCGCCAGCGGATGCGCTGGGTCCGGGGTAACCTGCAGGTGTTTTTGAAGGAGGGCGGACGCCTTACCCTTGGTCTTGCGGGAAAAAATGCCTTGAGCTGTCTGGATCTGCTGCTGTCCATCCCCCCGGCAATCTTCCTGTCCGTGTGCGGTGTGGCGGCGGGGCTGGCTCTCACCGCTGTGGATCTGCTCAGCGGCGGCCCCCTCCTGCCCCTTCTGGTGACGGCGGTGACCAGCTTCGCGGTGCCCTACCTGCTGCTGTTCCTGGCCGGCGCCATCACCACGGCCACCCAGTGGCGGCGCATCCGCACCTCCGCCTGGAAGAAGCTGCTGTACACGTTTACCTTCCCGATTTTTATGGCCACCTATGTGCCCATCACCATCTTTGCCCTCTTCGGCCGGGTGGAGTGGAAGCCCATCGAGCACAGGGCCGTGGCGTCGGTACAGGAGCTGCGGTAGGCGGCAGGGCAGACATCCTTTTCTTTGAAAAGAAAAGGATCAAAAGAAACTTTTGGCGCAAAACCTTGTTTTGCTTGTCATAGTTGCCAAGTCGTGGTAGGATACTCCTATTGATAAAAAAGGAGGCGCTGCTGATGCCCACCATGGAAGAACTGAGGAAGCGTTTTCAGGCCGACCGCTTCGCCGTCGAGCTGACCGGAGCGGAGATCCGGGAGGCGGAGGCCGGACGTGCCCGCTGCTCCCTCACCCTGCGTCCCGACCATCTGAACGCCAATGGCGCCCCCATGGGCGGCGCCATCTTCACCCTGGCGGATTTCGCCTTCGCTGTTGCGGCCAACGGCTTTGCGGAGAAAATCACCGTGTCCCAGCACGTATCCATGACCTTCCTCTCCCCCGCCAAGGGGCGGGAGCTGCTGGCGGAGGCCAGGTGCCTCAAGTCAGGCCGCACCACCTGCCTCTATCAGGTGGACGTCCGGGATGAACTGGGGACCTATGTGGCCCACGGGGAGGTCAACGGGTTTACAGTGGGATAAAATTGCATACGCAGGGAACCTTTTGGCCTCCTTGTCCGTCTTAAAAACAGAAGACGGATAAGGAGGTCATTCCTATGAAGAAGTGTTTTATCGCAGCCCTGGCCCTGCTCCTGTGCCTGACGGCCTGCGGACAGGGGGAGTCCGGCACCCCCGCCGCGGGCACGAGGGCAATTGCCAGCCAGCCGTCCGCTCCCTCCCCAGCCAGCTGCGAGGAGCCGGACCCGGTATCCGTGTGGACCATCACGGAGGGCATCACCGCCTCCCTGCTCCAGGACGCCTACCCCGCCGGAACGAAGACGCTGACCATGGTGCTGGAGAACCGGACCGATCTGGAGCTGACCTACGGTGAGGCGCTGGCTTTCCACAAGTACGTGGACGGCCAATGGCAGGATGCCACCCGGGAGGACGCCGCCTGGCACGACATCGCCCGCATCCTCCAGCCCCACTCCACAGGGACCTTCTCCATCAGCACCGGCGCTCTGGCCCAGCCCCTGGACGAGGGGCTCTACCGGATCACCAGTGAGGAGATGTGGATTGAGCCGGACAAGACGGTGCCGGGCTTCCAAGTGGAGTTCCGGGTCGCCTCCGGCGCACAGCCGGAGCCGGATTATCCCCTCTACATCCCCGGCCAGCCCGTCTCCGGCGAGGACCCCATTCCCATCCGGTTTCTCAATACCACCGGAGAAGACGCCTATGTGCTGGATATCCCCCATCTGGAGCGGCTGGACGGGGCCGGGGATTGGGTGGAGGTCCCCTACCGGGAGCAGGCGGGCTTCTGCGGCACCCCCAGCACCCTGCCCGCCGGGGGCAGGGAATGGAGCGAGGACACCGCCATGCTGTGGGGTGTGCTGGAGCCGGGACAGTACCGTCTCAGCTATGAGGCCGGAACCACCTTTGAAACAGAGGGGACGGCCAGCGGCAAATTCACGGTAGCGGCGCCGGAGCTCTGCGCCCTGCCCCTGGCCCCCGGCGTCCAGGATTGAGGGGCGCGGGTTCACATTTTCCCCCTTTTGTAACAAGAAAACATTTGTCAAGGGGGGATTTCACCCAAAAGATGAAATCCCCCCATAACCGTGGAAATTACATTGTCAATCTCTTTTCAGTTTCAGCAATATCTTTTTCAATCAGCGGACGCATACTGTCCTTATATTTTGATAAATCGGCATTCCGCAAACACGATAATATTACTGGAACATATTGCGGCTTTGCCGAACCAATCTGCGCAAGAGCCTTTATGCATTGTCTGGCCGTAATTGGCTTTTCATCTGTTATATGCGCAAGAAAGTCAGAAATTATCAAGTCAAAACGGTTTTCTTCATCCCACTGAGCATTTGCCGCGAGGATATACAACACTCGGTTTCTCACAAATGATTTTGGATGATTAAGCAAAGAGGCAAAGTCATCAAAATATTCGTACCATTCATCGGTTTCTTGACTTTCTGATATAATTTTATCGGCAAAAGCGCAAGCATATTTATCGTCTTTTGCTGTCAACTTTGCTATAATGTTTTCTATCATGGCTATCTCCCTGACTCACGATTTGTCGAATCGAGTATACCATCAATACTAACGACATTCAACCCTCATTTACAGGTGCTGATAGTAGTGCAAACAATGCACCGGTATATACCCGGCGGAGTTGCCCCCGGAGGGCACACGGCTGCCGTTAGGCCGTACCATCGTCGGCCCCTGGCCGGTGGTGAGTAAATGCGCTGTTAGAAATGCAGTGGTCTGGTGAAACCACCCTTTTATACATTACATCTCACCAGGATTTGTTTGAAAACCGTCAAAACGCCGTCTGAGAGTCCCTTTTTCCGCCGGGGCATCGTTGATTTTTTATGGAATCGTCAGGATTCCTGCGAAAAATCGCCCTGCTCAGCAAAAAGCTCTGCCCTTAACTGGCATTCTGCCAGTTATAAAACAGACTCCAGGCAGAAAAAAAGATTGTAATTTTCCCAAATCTGTTATATACTAGGGAGACAATACAGATATGGGAGGACCTACCATGAAAAGTACATGGCGTTTTGTGATGAAGATCGTCGGCCTCTCCCTGGCGCTGGCCGGGGCGATCTGTCTGGTGATCGGCTTCTGGGACAAGCTGGCTGAGGATGCCGTCGCGGCCAAGAGTGCGCTGAGCAGAAAGCGCGGCTGCTGCCCCGAGTTCGATGATTACGACGACGATCTGCTGTGCGAGTGACCCTGCCCGAGTGAGGCGCCGCCCGAGTATTCGGGCGGCGCCTCAGCGTGTCAAAAAAGTGGCAGCGCCACTTTTTTGAGAAGGAAGGTCCGGGCCCTGGCGGGCTTTGCCCGCCTAAGAGCCTGTTTAATATCTCAGCGTGTGCGGATTGGCGAGATAGATTTTTTGCCCTGCAAGGCAAAAAGCCGCAGAAATCCTGACGGATTGCAAGGATTTTTAACGCAGTCAGGGCGGAAACTATGCCGCCAAGGCGGGCGCGGGGAGATGTTAAACAGGC
>CAJUQS010000164.1 GCA_910588365.1 uncultured Oscillospiraceae bacterium
CTCGGTGATCTTCAGCATCCACTGGCTCTTCTCCTTGCGGATGACGGCGCTGCCGCGGCGCTCGCAGACGCCCTCCACCACCTCCTCGTTGGCCAGCACGCACTTGCAGGAGGTGCACCAGTTCACCGGCATGGTGGCCTTGTAGGCCAGGCCCTTCTTGTAGAGCTGGAGGAAGATCCACTGGGTCCATTTATAGTAGTTGGGGTCCGTGGTGTCCACCACCCGGTCCCAGTCAAAGCCGAAGCCCAGCCGCTTGAGCTGCGTCGTGAAGCGGGCGATATTCTGCCTGGTGACGATGGCGGGGTGGATATGGTTTTTGATGGCGTAGTTCTCCGTTGGCAGGCCGAAGGCGTCAAAGCCCATGGGGAAGAGGACGTTATAGCCGTCCATCCGCTTTTTGCGGGTGACGATGTCCATGGCGGTGTAGGGGCGGGGGTGCCCCACGTGGAGCCCCTGGCCGGAGGGGTAGGGGAACTCAATGAGGCCGTAAAACTTTGGCTTGTCGCTGCTGTCGCTGGCGGCAAAGACCTTGTCCTCCTCCCAGCGGGCCTGCCACTTGGGCTCGATGGCTGCAAAATCGTATTTCAAACTGATCACACTTTCTTCTATTTGGTGTCCGGGATATTCCGGCAAGTATCAAGCAGCATGTATTATATCTGATTTTTTGCCGGATTGCAAGGCATACGTCTTCTAAATATAGGGATCCCCCCATGGAGAGGAGGCTCCATAGGGGGAGAGGACGGATTCTGTGACGCCCGCCTCTTGTGCAAGCTCCAGGCTCCACCTTTTTCCGCGAAAAAAGAGGGGAACGAGTTTCCCCGTTCCCCTCAGCATGGGCCATATATTGGCTCAGTCCAGAATCTCCATCAGCCTGCCGCAGCAGACGGGGATGGGCTGACCGGCCTTGATGTGCTCGGTGCGGTTGCAGACATAGCAGTACACGTCGGTGTCATAGGGGGCCAGCACAGTGGGCTGAGCCTTGACCTCCTCGGCGGTAAGGCCCTCAATGTGGAACTTAGCCGACTTGTCCTCCGCCTTCATATAGGTCCCCATGGGCTCCAGCCGCTTGGTGCCGCCGGTGCAGTTGCCCATCTTGATCCACAGGGCTTCCAGCTCCGCGGCCTCGGAGGCGTGCTCGGGGATGATCTCCACGATGTCCTTATCGATACGAATCTTCATAGCGCAGCACCCCTCCGCGTCTTAGCCGAAGTACCGCTCCAGCAGGCCCTTGAACGCCTTGCCGTGGCGGGCCTCGTCCCGGGCCATCTCGTGGACAGTGTCGTGGATAGCATCCAGGCCCAGCTCCTTGGCCTTCTTGGCAATGGCCATCTTGCCGGCGGTGGCGCCGTTCTCGGCCTCGACCCGCATCTCCAGGTTCTTCTTGGTGCTGTCGGTGACGACCTCGCCCAGCAGCTCGGCGAACTTGGCGGCGTGCTCGGCCTCCTCATAGGCGGCCTTCTCCCAGTACAGGCCGATCTCGGGATAGCCCTCGCGATGGGCCACGCGGGCCATGGCCAGGTACATGCCGACCTCGGTGCACTCGCCGGAGAAGTTGGCCCGCAGGCCCTCCAGGATCTCCGCGTCCACGCCGGCGGCCACGCCGACCACGTGCTCAGCGGCCCAGCTCATCTCGGACTTCTGCTCGGTGAACTTGGAACCGGGCACACCGCACTGGGGGCACTTCTCGGGGGGCACATCACCTTCATGCACGTAACCGCAGACAGGGCAAACCCACTTTTTCATAGTAAAATTCTCCTTTTAAAAAAAATATCCTGCATAAATTTTAGACGCCTCTCAGCGTTGCTAACACAGTCCGGCAGACCGCCGGCAGACGGGGCACAGGCCCCGATAGACCACCGCGCAGTCCTCCAGCAAAAAACCGGCGGTATCGCCGGGCGGATCCACCGCCACCGGGGGAATATCAGCCACCGCGCCGCAAACCCGGCACCGGACATGGCCGTGGGGCGCGGTCTGGCCGTCGTAACGGCTGTCGCTGCCCGCCAGGTCCAGGCGGAGGATTTTGCCCTCTGCCGCCATCCGCGCCAGTACACGGTAGACCGTGGAGCGGCTGATGGTGGGGTGGCGCTGATGCACACGGTCATACACCAGGGCGGCGGTGGGGTGATCACACATCCCGCACAGCGTCTGATGGATGATCTCCTTTTGCATGGTGTTTCTGTCCGCCATGATTCTGACTCCTTAATGGGATTAAATCCTAAAAGGAATATAACATGCTTTGCCCCTCCTGTCAAGAGGAATTTTTTATCCGCCTGAGAGCCTGTTTAAGAAGCTGTATTCACAACCGTTGAACGCTGTCTGGCCAGTCTTTTTCCCGCCATACTGCGTCGTTTTTCCTTGCAATGTATGGCGGCAAAAGGGCCGATCTTTGGGCATGTTGACAGTTTTCAAACAAGCCCTATGTCCCAACTGTCCTTCTCACAAAATATAGGGGCTTGACTCCATAGGGAAAATGATGTAAACTGTCTCTGTAACTATTTGTAACCCTTTATCTTCTTTTGTAACCATGCCGGAGGATGTCTTATGGCCTCGAAAAATAACAGAAGCAAAAAGAACAGGCAGGCGCGGACCAGGCAGTCTGCTCCCGCTCCCGCCGTGGTGACCGAAAGCGCGGCACCTGCCCCCAAAGCGGCCCGGACCGAGCAATCGGCACCTGCCCCCAAAGCGGCCCAGGCCCAAAGTCCCACGCCCGCTCCCGCAGCGGCCCGGGCCAAAGGACCGGCGCCTGCCCCTCAGGGCGCGGCCCGGCAGCAGCCGGTCCGGCGCACCGTCTCCGCCGTCCGGGACGGACGCCCCCGCCGGATTCCCGGCTACCGGGACCGCCAGCGCTTCCCGGAGTCCAACAGCCCCTACAAACAGCTGCACCTCCTGCTGGCCGGGTGTATGCCCCTGATCCGGCACCGGCTGAAGGGCCTCTTCAGCCGGACCCGCACCGCCCTCTCCCAGTTTGCCGCCCGGCGGCGGGGCGCCGCGGAGCCGGGCAGGAAGCTTGTGCCGGCGGCCCTTTTCCTGGCCGCCAGCCTGGCGGTCACCGTGTTCGCCGTCTTCCAGGTGCTCTACACCACCGCCACCACGGTCACCTTTGATGGTGTGGAGCTGGGCACCGTGGCCAGCGAGGAGGCCGCCCAGGCGGCTGTGCTCAGCGTGGAGCGCTCCATCTCTGACGCCATCGGCAGCGACTACACCCTGGAGGCCAGCAAGGTCTCCTACTCCACCCATCTGACCTACCGCAGCGCCCTGGTGGACGAGACGGATCTGGAGGAGGCCCTCAGCGACACCCTGCGGGTGGTGGAGCACGGCTACGCCCTCTATGTGGGCGGCGAGTTCATCGGCGCCACCCAGACGGAGGGGGCGATGGAGGACGCGCTGGCCCAGGTGGCCGCCCCCTACCGCAACGAAAACACCGTATCCATCGACTTCCTGGAGGACGTGGAGGTCCGGGAGTGCGATCTGCCGGTGGAGGAGTTCACCAACCTGGCCGACGTGCTCCAGCTGCTCAACAGCACCAAGGCCGGCGAGGTCACCCACACCGTGGAGGCCGGCGACGTCTGGTCCGTCATTGCCCAGGACCACAACATGACCAACGCGGAGCTGCTGGCGCTGAATCCCGGCTATGACATCGACAAGCTGCAGATCGGCGACGTGCTGGTCATCAGCAACGCCGTACCCTATCTGACCGTGAAGGCCACCCAGATGGAGTACTACACGGCGGAGATCCCCTACGAGATCGAGTACGTGGACGATGACACCATGTGGGAGGGCGACACCCGGATCATCACCAAGGGGCAGTACGGCGCCGCCGACACGGTGGCAAAGGTCACCTATCAGGGCCTGGAGGAGATCGAGCGGGTCATTGAGTCCCAGACTATGATTGCCGAGCCTGTCACCGAGGTCCAGGCCAGGGGCACTCTGGAGCGGCCCAGCTGGCTGCCCACCGGCTCCTTCCGCTGGCCCACCAGCGGCAATATCACCTCCAAGTACGGCTACCGCAATATCTTCGGCGGCAGCTCCTTCCACGGCGGCATCGACATCGCCAACTCCTACGGCACGGACATCGTGGCCGCCGACGGCGGCGAGGTCGTCTACGCCGGCTGGTCCAGCGGCTACGGCTACCTGGTCCAGATTGACCACGGAAACGGCTACGTCACCTACTACGGCCACAACAGCAGCCTTGAGGTCAGTGTGGGCGAGAAGGTCTACAAGGGACAGCACATCGCCGAGATGGGCTCCACCGGACGCTCCACCGGCAACCACTGCCACTTCGAGGTCCGCCTCAACGGCGAGCGGCAGAACCCGATGAACTATCTGCCCTGAGTCAATCATTCTTTTCTCTGAAAAGAAAAGAATCAAAAGAAACTTTTGCGGCAAAACTCCGTTTTGCCATCATACCCCCATAAGAAGAGCACCCCCGCGCCGAACCCGGCGCGGGGGTGCTCTTCTGTACAAACAAGCCCTTATTAGGACGCAAGACTCTTGAACATGCGCCGCAGAACCAGCATGGCCGTGACAGCCAGAATGATCTCGGTGATCATCTGGGCGTAGGCCAGACCGTAGAGGGGGAACAGGGCGTTGAGGATATAGAGGGCGGGGATCTCCATGATAATCTTGCGCAGGATGGCGAAAAAGAAAGCCCGCTTCCCGGAGCCCACGGCCTGGAACACGCCCACGGCCATGAAGTCGATGTTCAAAAAGGGCAGTGCCAGGCACATGCCGTGGAGGAACCGGGCGCCGTAGGCCACAATCTCGTCGTTTTTAATGAACAGCCGGATGAAGAAGCCGGCGCCGAAGTAGTAACACACGGCCACGGCGGTCAGAAAGGAGACGGTGACCTTCATGGAGAAGCCGACGGCCTCCTTCATCCGCTCCCGGTTGCCGGAGGCGTAGTTATAGCCCACCAGGGGCATGACCCCCTGTGAGCCGCCCATGGCGATATTCATGGGCACCATATTGATCTTCTGGGCGATGCCCATGGCGGCCACGGCGGACTCGCCAAAGGCGGAGGTGAAGTTATTGAGCACGGTCATACCCGTCACGTTCAGCAGGTTCTGGATGGACGCCGGGATGCCCACGCCGCACACGCCCGCCACAATCCGTTTATCCGGGCGGAACATTCTGGGGTCAATGCAGACATAGGTCCTGCCACGCTTCACGGCCAGCAGGATGAAGAAGTACCCGCAGGCGGCGCAGTTGGAGAGGAAAGTGGCCAGTCCCGCCCCGGCCGCGCCCATGTTCAGCCCCTGGGGCAGGATGAAGATGGGGTCCAGCACCATATTCAGCAGACAGCCGCTCATGGTGCCCACGCTGGCGTGGAGGGTACTGCCCTCGGAGCGGACCATATAGGCCATGACCACGTTGAGGATGGCGGGGACTGCGCCCCAGGTGACGGTCCAGTGGAGGTACTGGCCGGTAGCCTCCGCCGTGCCGGGATCGGTGCCCAGCAGGACCAGCAGGGGCCCCTTGGCCGTCAGCATCAGCAGGGTAAACACCAGGCCGCCGCAGACGGAGCCGTAGAAGCCGAAGGCGGAGACTCTGCGCACGGTATCGTACTCCTTCCGGCCCAGGGCCCGGCTCATCATACTGGAGCTGCCCACGCCGAAGAGATTATTGACCGCGTTGAAGGCCAGCAGGACCGGGGCCGCCAGGGTGACGGCGGCATTCTGCACCGGGTTATTGAGCATTCCCACGAAGTAGGTGTCCGCCAGGTTATAGATGACCATTACCAGGGAGCTGAGGATCGTCGGCGCGGCCATGGAGATGAAGGCTTTTGATATGGGGGCCTCCTCAAAAAGATAGGCTTTTTTCTGATCTTCCATTGATGGTACTCTTTTCTAATCAAAAGTTATTTGCCCGGGCTTACGCAGCCCGGACCCGCGGTCCGCTTTTGGACGCCCAAAAGCGGACGGAAAAACCGCTTAGGGGCTCCCGCCCCTAAGAGCCCCGCTCGGGGCCGTCCCAGGCAGCGCTTGCGTCGCCCGAGCCGTCGTTGGGCCGTAGGCCCAATGACGCGAGTCACCGCACTCCCCCCGCTGCTTCGCCACCGTTAGGACTCGTGGGTAGACGATAGGCAGCGGCATACGAAGGGCAGGCACTCGGGTAGAATAAATCCAGCTATAGCAGAGGGCAAATAAACAAAAAGTTGGGGTTCTTAGGGGCAGAGCCCCTAAGCGCCTTTTTGGACACTTTTTGTACGCACAAAAAGTGTCCGCGGGGTGCGGGGCCGCGAAGGCCCCGTCAGAAAAACTTATTCCACGATATGGGCCGCGAAGGCGGCGCCCCTCCTGGCGATACCGGGCAGCTTCACCAGACTCCCCTTCTCATTGGCCGTCTCCAGCAGGCAGAACCGGGGCGGAAGGTAGAAGCTCTTATTCATATTCAGCCCGGAGATGAGCTGCCGCGCCAGCAGATCCCCGCCGGAATAGCCGGAGACAATAAGCCCGTACAGGCGCTTCTCATAGAAGCGGCTCTGGCGAAACAGCGCCGTCAGGCGGTTCACAAAGGCCGTCAGATTCGCCGCCAGGGCGTCATTATAGTTGGCGCACAGCATCACCAGCGCGTCGCAGTCCTTTACCGCCGGGAACACCTCATCCACCATGGGACCTCCATAAAAACAGCCGCCCCCCTGGCCGAAGTGGAGGCAGGCCGTATAGCTGCACCCGATACAGTCCGCCAGCGTGCCGTTTTGCAGGCACACCTCCTGCACCGCGATATCCGGCCCCAGCCCCGCCTTTACCAGCTCCCACAGCGCCAGGGTATTGCTGGTGGCCCGGGCCGAGGCGTGGAGTGCCAGCACATTTTTCACAGCCGGCGGGCCCTCCCAGGCGGTCAGGCGCTCCGCCAGCTCCGCCAGCGCCAGCCGGAAGGCCGTGGGCTCGTCCGTGCCGCCCAGCTCCGCCTGTACCCGGAAGTTGCGCAGCGAGCCCGTGGCCTCCACCAGGGGCCGCCCCAGAAACGCACAGCCCGCCAGATTGGCCGCCAGCACCAGATCCCGGGCCACGTCCTTGGTATACAGCTCCCCGACGCCCGTGACCACCACCCCGGCGGTACAGCCCTCCAGCACCCCGCCGTCCCGGCGGAGCACCGAGAGCATCTTATAATACTCCACGTTGCACCCCGCCCCGTCCAGCGCGATGGCAAAGATCAGCTTCCTGTCCTGCAGGCCCTGCAGGCCCTCCGACGGGTCCCGCCAGACTGTCCCCGCCGGAAGGACAGGGACAAGGGTCGCCTTCAGCGACTCGCTATACTCATTATACGGCAAAATTACCGTCAGTAATGGCGCATCCCCCCGCTCTGCCCCGCCCCGGTCGTCAGAGAGGCCCAGAAGGTAATCCACAGACACGCCAAAGCAGTCGGATAACATCATCAGATTTGTGGCGGAAACATTGACCTGCCCATATTCAATTTTCTGATAATGCTGATAGGTACAGCCTAAAGCCGCCGCAATATCAGCTTGTTTGGCATTTTTTTCCTTCCGAAGCAATTTTAAGCGATTTGAAAATTCCGCCAGCTTTACTTCCATAAAAACCTCAAAATACCCTTGACACAAATATAATAATGCGTATAATATAAATACAATCTTAAAGTTTGTAAAGGAGAAAATACTATGAACACAACATATGAATGGCTATATGACAACTATGCGGAGCCGCTGCTGAAGGAGATTTACGGGTCAGAGGAGAAGGAGTTGGAGGAGCTGTCCCGGGAGCTGGGGCTGACCGACTCAGGACGGGTCCAGCTGATCGACCATCTGACAACGATACGGCTGCGCTGGGGAACGGAGGGGTTTGCCCTGGGCGTGCAGCTTGGCGTGCGGCTGACCGCGCCTATTATGAAAGAGACATAAGCAAAACGGAGTTTTGCGCAAAAAGTTCTTTTGATTCTTTTCTTTCAAGAAAAGAATGACTGCCTATTGGATCTGTTTCAGCTGTTCCATCGTCTCCCGAATGCGCTCCAGGAGGGCGCCGGGGAGGGGGAGGCGTTCCAGCTGGGGGCCGTTCGGCGCCACGCGGTTCTGGGCGCCCATGAAGACGCCGTCCAGGTAGGTGGAGGAGCAGTGCCACGCCCCCCGGAGGCACCCCAGCAGGCTCAGGGCGCCGGAGGAGAGGGCGGGGGCGACGTAGGGCTTGTAGCCCAGCTGGCGCATGTCCAGGTTGGCGTGTTTGGTCTTTTCCGTCAGCTCCCGGGAGAGGGCGTCGTCATAGCGGGAGACGGAGTTTGCCACGATCAGGCCCTCGCCGTGGGGCCCGAAGGTCCTGCCATCAATGAGGAAATCCACAAACCGGGGATCCTTTTCCGCGTAGTATCTGGCACGGGCGTTCATAACGCCCAGGCCGAAGCCCCGGACCTGGTAGGGGAACAGCCCTTTGTAATCCAGTTCTCCGTTCTCGTTCCGGTTGCTCTCCAGCAGTGCCGCCCGGCACAGGGGGTCCACCGGGTCGCTGACCACGCAGAACATGCCCTTGAAGCCCGCCTCCCGGGCCATGCGGCCATAGCTGGCCGCCAGGGGCCGGTTGAGCTCGTACTGGGCCATGCGCACGTCGCCGTCCTTCACCGCCGTGTCCGGCACGAACCGGGAGGCGCAGAACAGAAACACGTCGCAGCCGAACACGTCCTCGGGCTTCACAATCTTCACCCGGGGGAAGGGGACGGCGATCTGGCCCAGCTCGAACTCCCAGCGCTGGGGAACGTTCTCCCGGACATCGCACAGGCCCAGGGTGGAGATCACGTCCCCGCCCAGGAGCTTCAGGCCCATGGCCAGGGTGCTGCCCACGTCCCCCAGGGCCAGCAGGTTGACCCGGACCTTGTCCCCTCTGGGCGGCAGGTCCAGCAGCTCCTCCCAGCGGGGGTGGGCGGCGTTGACGGCCCGGACCCGTTTTTGGGCGATGGCCCGGGCCAGGTCCGCCGGGACCTCCCGGGACGGCTGGGCGGTGGTCAGGACCTCCGGCCCCTCGTCCGCCGTGAGCTGGGACGGGTGGGTCACGGCGAAGGTCTCCCGGCCCGTGAGGGGCGGGCGGCGGAACAGGAAAAGGATTTCGCCCTCGTCCGGCAATTCCGCCAGAGGCTGGCCGGGAAGGTCTACTAAACCGCATATCACGCGATTTTTATACAGGCTGTATTGCATTTTATCCTCCAATGACGATTTTTACGCTGGCCTTCAGCCGCTTGAGCATCTCAATGTCGTTGTCCAAGTAGGTGGAGGCGGCGCGGCTGAGGTCGTAGGACATGCAGCTGCCCTTGTCCGGGCACAGGGGCAGAATGACCGCCTCGCCCAGGCGGCTGAGGGTGAGGTTGCGGGCGTAGAGGGCGCGGTACTCTGTCTCCAGGGTGAGCAGGATGTCCCGGGCGTTCTCCAGGCAGACCAGGGAGAGGCGGTAGGTGGAGCCGTCGGCGCAGTCCTCGGAGAAATCCGGGGCGGCGTAGGGGAAGATGCGGTTCACCGCCGGCTGGAGCCCCCCGGCCATGGGCTCCTCCCGGCGGACGGTGTCGCCGCCGATGAAGGGATAGAGGGTGGACTCCACGAAGCGCATACGGAGGTTTGGCAGGTAGTAGACGCTGTCCACGGGCAGGCCCAGCTGCTCCATGGTGTCCCGGCCCACGCCGGTGAGGTAGCCCACCAGCACCTGTCGGACCTGGGCCCCGTTCTCCCTGAGCAGGGGGGCGATGCGGCGGATGCGCTTGCCGTCGTGGAGCATGTCGTCCACCAGGATGACCGGCCGGTCGAAGGCGCGGATGGTGCGCACCTGGTCGGGCAGGGAGGCGTAGAAGGGGTAGGACTCGATGGAGGACCGGGAGAGGTCCGGCTCGTAGACCTTGTCGGTGTGGAGGGTCTTGGTGACGGTGTTGGGCACCGCCACGCCCCGGAGGATCTTTCCGAAGGGCACGCAGATACACTCCCCCAGCGAGCGGGGGACGGCGGGCTCAGGGGGGACGCCGTTGCAGGCGGCGATCCGCCGCAGGAGGCGCTGGTAGGTGACACCGGCGGACATGGACAGCACCAGGCACCCGGGGTACATCTCCGTCAGTGCCTTTTGCAGCCGCCGGTGGGCGGCCGCCATGGCGGCCAGAACCCGGGGGTTGGAGGCAAAGGGGGCCTTGATGGCAGTGTTCACGTTGCGGGTGAGCACCACGGGGCGGCGCATGTCCACGCACAGCAGCTCCTGGTCCCCGCCGCCCACCGGCGCGGGGACAAAGCCCTGCAGGGTGAGGACCTCACGGACGCTGGCCGCGGCGGCCTCCGCCGGGCAGAACAGGGCGTAGGTGTACTCCTGGCGCAGGGCCAGGGTGAGGACCTCGGTCAGCAGCAGCTGGCACAGCTCCAGCTGTCCGGCCCCCCTGGGGACATAGATGCCGCTGATGACCAGGGCCCGGCCGCCGGTCTGGGCCCGGACGTAGGCGCTGAGGTCCGCGCTGCCCAGCCGGGAGAACAGCTGGTGGGAGTCCAGGCACCGGAAGCTGGCAAAGCCCAGGGCGGCCCCGCCCTCCCCCTGCCGCAGGATGTAGAGGTGGTCCCCCAGCCCCCGCAGGCGGTCAAGCAGTCCGCCGGGGTCCGGGTGTCCGGCCAGAACCGCGCGCCCCAGCAGCGTCCCAACCTCCTCCGTCAGATCCAGGCAGTGCTGGAAGCTCAGCTCCTCCACCCGCAGCAGGGGCTTATCCAGGGGCTCGCGGAGGTAGAGGCCCAGGCGGTAGATGAGCTCCTGGGCCACGGGGTCGATGAGGTTGGAGATGTCCCGGCCCTGGTCGATGGCCTCCCGGATGCGGGTGGAGCTGATCTCCTCCAGGTGGGGGGGCAGCGTCAGCTCCGTCACCCGGCCGGTGATGGCGCTGTAGTCCGGGCGGATCTCCCCGTCCCCGTCGCTCCGGCGGAAAATGATGTGCTCAAAGGTGTGGATGGAGTGCTCCTCGGGGGCCTTCCGGTAAGAGGAGGCATTGGCCACCACGTCGCTGCCCACCACCACGGCCACCTCCCGGCCGGGGAAAGCGGCGCGCAAAGCCGCCAGATTGGCCGGGTTGGCGATGTTCACCGGGAAGTCCTCGGGGAAGCTGTGGACGTGGAACTCGTCCGCCGTGGAGATGGCGGCGATGCGCCGGCGGATGCGGTGGGGCTGGGTCTTCTTGGACCAGGAGAACTCGTCCACCGCCAGCAGCACCTCGTACCCCAGATCCCGGATGGCCCGGACGATGCCCTTGTGGGAGAGGGTGAAGGGGTCGAAGGTGCCGGGGAAAAAGGCCACGGGCCGGGGCTCCTCGAAGGTGAAGCCGCCGTGGAGGATCTCCTGCTCCGTGAGGAAGCGGTAGATCCGCCCCAGCATGGCGGCCCGGTAGTAGAAGGTGAGCTCGCCCCCCTGGTCCTCCCCGATGAGTGCCAGGATTTTTTTCAGGGTGAGCAGGAAGGCCCGCCGCTTCTCGTGGAGGCCCAGATTCTCGGAGCCGAACACATGGCGGCCCAGGACGAACAGCGCCTCCTGGCGCACCTCGGCCCGGAACCCGGCCAGCCCCTTGAGCAGCATCCCCAGCAGCCGTTCCCGGCGGCGGCGGTAGACCGCGTCCTCCTCCGGGAAGCGGACCCGGTAGGTGTCGTACTCCTCGTAGATGACGCCCACGGTGTCCAGGGCGGCGGAGACCACGCGGCCGTTGGAGGAGCACAGGTAGTCCTCGATGAGCTCGCCCAGCAGCTCCTCCAGCTGCTGGGGCGGCAGCCACAGGCAGAACCGGCCCAGATAGCCGGGGATATACTTGGAGAACTCCTGCTGTCCGATCTCCAGCCCCCGCCCCAGCTCCACGGCCACCTCGTTGCGCTCCTCCGGCGTGAGCAGCGGGGCGGCGGCCAGCAGGGCGTTTCCGGCGGCGTGGCGCACGGTGACCCGGTCGCTGACCTTCACCAGGTTGGTCAGGTGGGTGGCGATGTGCAGCAGGTGCCCGCCGCCGCTCTGGGCGAAGCGGGTGAGCAGGCGGATGTTGACCTCCTTGATGATCCAGGGGGTGGCGGTCTTCAGGTTGTCCAGGAAGATCTCGGACACCGTCTCCTCGTCCAAGTCCGGGCCGCTCCCCGGTCCGGCCATCTCCGCCGCCGTGGTGTCCCGCAGCAGCTCCAGGGATCGGCACCCGGAGCAGTCCACGTCCCGCAGGGCGTGGAGGATGATGTCCTGGGTGGCGATGGCGGGGCGCAGGTAGTCCAGCAGCAGCACCGCCGCCGCCCGGACGGCCGCGTCCTCCCGCTCCGCCAGGGTCTGCGCCACGCCCAGCAGCTCGTAGCGCTGCCGGTCGGCCAGCACCTCCAGGGGCAGGGCCGTGGCGGTCTCCAGCAGCTGGAAGGCCGTCTCGTCCTCCAGCCGCTCGGGCCGGCGGTAGTAGCGCAGAAACGCCTTGAGAAACTCCCCCCGCCGATCCGGCTCGCACTTTTCCAGCAGGGAGTTGACCACCATCTTCAGCGTGAAGTTGACCCACCGCCGGTGCTGGGGCATCAGCTTGTGGTCCGGGTGGATGATTTTTTCCAGGTAGAGCTTCCACTGATCGATATCCGTGACTGCCCGGCTGTCCGGGGTCCAGCCGGCGGGCTTCTCCTTCACGTACCCGGCGTGGAACCGGGCGATGATCTCCCCCATGAGGGCGGCGGCCTGGCGGCGGATGTCCCCCTCCCGGTGCATCAGCAGCTCGTAGAGGAAGGCCAGGGTCTGGACCTTCTGGGGCAGGCTCAGATAGACGGAGTAGGACTCAAACACGCCCAGGTATGCCCGCAGCTTCCTCCAGTCGGTCTCCCCCCGCGCCAGCTCCAGCAGGCTGGCGAAGCTCCGCTGCCCGGTCAGGCGGCTCATCAGCGCCACGTTGTGCTCCACGCCCAGCAGGCGCAGGGCCTCCACGGCCTCGGACTGCTCCATGAGCGCCACGTCCTTTTTGGGGGCGGGCCCGGCGGAGGCGCCGGAGAGGGTGGTGTCCACCCCCAGGCTGACCATGTAGCGCTCAAAGTCCCGCAGCTTGGCGTAGACGAAGGTATAGCGGGTCCGCTTCTCCTCGGTGACGTTGTCCAGCTTGCTGAGGATCACGTCGAAGGCGTCCTTCAATGTGGAGATTTTGGTGATCTCCCGGCCGTCGGGCCCCCGCTCCTGCTTCACCCGGAAGTCGGCGTAGATGAGCACCAGGGACTCAATGGACAGGTAGTCCAGCTCCAGGTCCCAGACCGAGTGGTTGGCGGCCACGTAGCCGATATCCGACATGTGCCGCCGCCGGAACCAGAGGTCGGTATAGTAGTAGTGGAGGTAGGGCACCCGCTCCCCCGGCCGGCAGCCGAACTTGCCGATGTCGTGGCCCGCGGCGCTGCCGGAGACCAGCCCCAGATCGATGGCCGCTCCGGCCCGCTTCAGATCCCGGGCCGCGCTGAGGGCGACGTGGTGGACCCCCGCGATGTGCTCCAGGGTGCGCCAGGGGGTGGCCTCCAGCCCCAGGCGCATCATCTCATAGACGTACTCCCGCCGGTAGGAGCGCAGGAACAGCCGGTAGCTGTCCCGGTGGGCGCTGTCCGCCAGCTCCTCCTCCTCCAGCAGCTCCAGCTGCCACATGGGGTCCGCCGGCAGCTTGGCCCGCTCCGCGTCAAAGAGCACCTGGAGCAGGGAGAGGAAGAACACCGCCCCGGCGCCGTGCTCCTCCTGCCGCTGCTCAAAGGCCGGCTCCGGGAACATGGCTGTCCGGGCGAAGTCGTAGGTAAAGGCAATCCACCCCTCCTCCGGCTCCGGACTGAGGCGGCACAGCTCCTCCCGGCACAGCGCCAGCACGTCCCCGCACCGGATGCGGCTTCCGTCATAGAGCGGCACAAAGCGCTGAAGGTAGTTCTGTCCCTCCAGCAGCTCCGCCACCATCTCCCGGTGGGGCGCCAGATAGCGGAGGTTGGGCTGGGTGGTCAGCCGCCGAAGCAGGCTGGCCGTCATCTGCCGGATGCGTTTCTTGTTCATGGGAGCGCCTCCTTGTTGGTATCCATCCTTTTTCTTGAAAGAAAAAGGATCAAAAAGAACTTTTTGCGCGAAACTGCGTTTCGCTTTTGTCCAGGATACATTATGCACCAAGTCCCGGCGAGAAGCAAGGGGCATGGCGGAAAATTTCCGGGAAGCGGACCCGTTTCCCTGGAAATTCCCGGCAGTTGGGCGGAAAATCCTGCAATACCGCCGTCTCCGGCCGCGCCACCGGACACGGACGCGGGGTAGGTGATGATCCTTTTCTTTTATTCATAAAAGAAAAGGATCAAAAGACAACACTTTTTGCGGCGAAACTGTCGTTTCGCCTTTGTTTCCCCCGTTCTATTTGACCGCAAAGCTTTCTCTTTGCTGAAGGGCCCGTCTACCCAGGTATTCCGGTAGACGGGCCCTTCAGCGGCGCGGGTGCGCCGCGGCCAGGGCAGGACCCCAGCGGACACAAAGGCAAAGCTGCGCTTTGCCGCAAAAAGTTTTTCTTTTTGATACTTTTTCTTTGTTCACAAAGAAAAAGTATGATCACCTATGTATCATCCCGCAGCAGCCAGGCGAAGCCGTTGGGCCAAAGCTGGACAGCGCGGATCTGGTCGTAGTGGGCGCCGTACATCAGCTCCGTATAGCCGCCGTCCCGGTTTACCCCGGCGGTGACAAAGTCGGAGCTGAAGTTAAACAGGCACACCAGCTCCCGGTCCCCCATCCTCCGGCACAGGGCCAGCACATGGCGGCTGCCGCTGTCCTCCACCCAGACATCGGCCCTGGCGTCGAAGCAGGGCTCCCCGGCCCGGATCTGCTCCAGCCGCCGAAGACCCTGGAACTGCTTGCCCTGGCGCGTTTCCCCGTCGGAGCGGAGCGCCGCCAGATCCCACTGGAAGTTCCCCCGGTGAATGTACCGGCTGTCCTCCCGCTTCTCGGGGTCGTCGTGGTAGGTGTAGTCGTTGAGCTGGCCCACCTCGTCCCCGCTATAGATGACGGGAATGCCGCTCTGGGAGAGCATCCACGCGTGGAGGGTCAGATCGCAGGCCACCGCCCGCTCCAGCTTGAAGGGATCCCCCTCGTAGTCCGCCGCCTCCACGCCGCACAGGGAGGCCGTGGTGCCGCAAAGCCGGGCGTCCCCCAGCCGGGGATCGTCGTTGTAGAGCTCCCCCCGTGCATCGCTGCCCGGCCATGCGCCGGTATAGTAGTCGTTGAGATATTTCTTATGGGCCGTCTCGTTGATGCCGAAGCTCCGGCCCAGCCAGCCGTAGTCCAGGCCCCAGCCGATGTCGTCGTGACAGCGGAGGTAGTTGAGGAACAGGAAGTCCTTGGGCAGGGAGCAGACCGTCTCCATCTGCCGCCGGAGCAGGGACACGTCCCCGGTGGCCAGGGTGTGCCAGGTGGAGGCCATGGTGGTCACATTGTAGAGCATGTGGCACTCCGGCTTCTCCGGCGTGCCGAAGTAGGGCGCCACCTTGGCCGGCTCCATGACCACCTCCCCCAGCAGCAGGACGCTGGGACAGACCACCTCGCAGACGATGCGCAGCATCCTGGCCAGGGTATGTACCTGGGGCAGGTTCCGGCAGCTGGTGCCCAGCTCCTTCCAGATGTAGGGGATGGCGTCCAGCCGCACCACGTCGATGCCCCGGTTGGCGAGGTAGAGCATGTTCTCCGTCATGTCGTTGAACACCACGGGGTTGGCGTAGTTGAGATCCCACTGGTAGGGGTAGAAGTTGGTCATAACCGCCTGCCGGCAGTCGTCCAGCCAGGTGAAGCTGCCCGGCGCGGTGGTGGGGAACACCTGGGGCACCGTCTTCTCGAACTCCCCGGGGATGTCCCAGTTGTCATAGAAGAAGTACCGCTCCCGGTACCCCGGCTCCCCGGCCCGGGCCTTCCGGGCCCACGCGTGGTCCTCGCTGGTGTGGTTCATCACGAAGTCCATGCACAGGCTCAGCCCCTCCCTCCGGCAGGCGTCGGCCAGATGCTCCAGATCCTCCATGGTGCCCAGCTCCGGCTGGACCTTCCGGAAGTTGCTGACCGCGTAGCCGCCGTCGCTGCGCCCCCTGGGGGAGGCCAGCAGAGGCATCAGGTGCAGGTAGTTCACCCCGCACTCCTTGAAGTAGTCCAGACGCTCCTCCACGCCCTTCAGGTTTCCGGCAAAGGCGTTGACATACAGCATCATGCCCAGCAGGTCCCGCCGCCGGTACCAGTCGGGGTCTGCCTCGCGGACCTCGTCCTGCCGGCGCAGATCCTCCTTGCGCTCCTCCCAGCACCGCCGCAGCATCTCCAGGAAATAGCCGAAAGCGGCGGTATCGTTGTGGTAGATCTCACAGTAGAGCCACTTCAGCTCGTCGAGGTACCGGGCAAGGCGGCGGTCAAAGGCGCTCTCCGCCGCCGGGGCGCTCTTTACCGGCTCCTCTTTGACTGCCCCGGTTTTCTTCTGCGGCTTCTCTTTGTCTGCCCCGGTTTTCTTGACCGCCTTCTCCTTGACCGCCGCGGCCTTCTCTGCAGGCTTCTCTTTGACCGCCGGGGCCTTCTCCGCAGGCTTCTCCTCAGCCGCCGGGACCGGCTTCTCCGGCGCGGCGGCCGGCTGGAGGACGGACGCGGACGCCCGCTTGGCGGCCAGCTCCTTTTTGGCCGCGGCCTTCGCGCCGGCCTTCCTGGCCGCCGGTTTTTTCTCTGTCGTCTTCATATTGGATTACTTCCCTTCTACCTCCGCCAGTGTGGGCATGGCGGGAATGGCTCCGCTGCGGGAGCATGTGATGGCCGCGGCCCGGTTGGCGAAGGCCAGAATCTCCTCCAGCTCGCCCCGTTCCAGATTCTCCAGGGGCTTCTCCCCCCGGCGGCACAGGCGGCTGAGCACCGCGCCCATAAAGGTGTCCCCCGCGCCGTTGGTGTCCGCCACCTTGGCCGGAACGGAGGGGACCGTGAAGCTCTCCCCCTGCCAGCGGCAGAAGGCGCCCTTTGCCCCCAGGGTGATCATCACCAGCCGGATGCCCTGCTCCTCCAGGGCGCGGCTGCCCTCCTCCAGGTCCTCGCTGCCGGTCAGCAGGGGAAGCTCCTCCTCGCTGAGCTTGATGATATCCACCAGGGGCAGGGGCAGGCTCATCCACTCCAGGGCGTCCCGCTTGGTCCGCCACAGGGCGGGCCGGTAGTTGGGGTCGTAGCTGACCAGCATACCGGCCCTGTGGGCCGCCCGGGCGGTAAAGATGGTGGCGCTGCGGGCGATGCCCTGGGTCAGGCTCACGGAGCCGAAGTGGAGGACGCGGCTGTTCTGCGCCATCTTCTCGTCCACGTCCTCGGGCACCATCTCGCAGTCCGCCCCCCGCAGAAAGCGGAAGGATCGCTCCCCGGTTTCGTCTATGGAGACAATGGCCATGGTGGTGGCGCTCTCCCCCACCTGGAGCCCGGAGTGGTCCACGCCGTTCTCCTCCAGCACCTGGCGCAGATAGCCGCCCAGGGAGTCCGCGCCCACCTTGCCGATAAAGGCCGTGCTGCACCCCAGCCGGGCGGCCGCCACGGCCACATTGGCCGGCGCGCCGCCAGGATTGGCGGCGAAGGTGGGAACGCCCGCGTCATTCTTCCCCGTCTGGGTCAGGTCGATCAGAATTTCACCAATAGCCGTAATGTCTCTCATAAGCGCGCTCCATCCTTTCCGCTGCTCTTTTGCGCCTGCAGCGTTAATAATTTGTTGTTTTTGTGACGGCTTTCCGTCGGTTTTTCATTTTATCAGACCATTTTAATTTTGTCCAGTCCTTTGACAGCACTCCGGTACGAGCATTTTTCACAAAAATGGCTGCATATTGTTTGTAACCCTGTGCCCCGTCCGAAAAAATGGAATTTCCGGGCTCCCGGACAAAGCTCTCGACATTCTCCGCTCCTCTATGGTATACTGGTTGGCACAATACAAAGAACAGGAGGAAGCGCCGCCGAATTGCGGCGCGCGAGTGAGCATGGAGTACAACAAACCGATTGCCGCGCTGGAGGTGGGGGACGAGATCGAGGGCTGCTACGTCCTCAAGACCGCCTCGCCCAAGATCTCCAACAGCGGCAAGCCCTTTCTGGCCGCCGCGGTGGCCGACCGCAGCGGAACCATTGAGGCCAAGGTCTGGGACTACAGCGGCCCCATCTCCTCCGGAGACGAGGGGACGGTGGTGAAGCTGCGGGGGACCGTCTCCGAATTCCGCGGCTCCCTGCAGCTGATCATCTCCCGCATCCGCCAGACCCAGGAGGGGGACCGCTACGACCTGGGGGATCTGGTCCCTGTCGCCCCCATCGACGCGGAGGACGCCTGGCAGGAGGTCTGGGAGTTCGTGGACTCCATCGCCGACCCGGACTACGCCGCCATCTGCCGCCGCCTGCTGGAGCGGCACGGGGACCGCTTCCGCGTCCTGCCCGGCGGAAAGAGTATGCACCACAGCTTTGTGAACGGCCTTCTGATGCACACCATCTATATGGTGCGCACCGCCGAGTTCCTGGCGGGGCTCTACGGGAACATTATTGACCGGGACCTGCTGATTGCCGGTACCCTGCTCCACGATCTGTCCAAGTGCAGCGAGTTCGTCACCTCCCCCCTGGGGCTGGTGACGGAGTACTCCGTCAAGGGCCAGCTGCTGGGCCACCTGGTCATGGGCGCCCAGGAGGTGGCCTCCGCCGCAAAGGAGCTGAATGTCCCCGAGGAGAAGTCCGTCCTGCTCCAGCACCTGCTCCTCTCCCACCACGGCGAGCCGGAGTTCGGGGCCGCCGTGCGCCCCGCCTGCGCCGAGAGCGAGCTCCTCTCCCTTATCGACATGATGGACAGCCGTATGGAGATCTACCAGGAGGCCCTGGAGGACGTCCCCGCCGGAAGCTTCAGCAAGCGCGTCTTCGCGCTGGATAAGAAGGTGTTCAGGCATCAGTCGGCAGCCATTCTTTTTCTTTATGAATAAAGAAAAAGAATCAAAAAGAAACACTTTTTGCGCGAAACTACGTTTCGCTTATCATCCCCGAAAAGCAGGCCCCCGGAGAGCGCCTATCTCTCCGGGGGCCTGCCTTTGCCGGGCAGGGCTTACTGTCATAACAGACAGTCCATCTCGTCATGATTTGGTCGCGGGATCGGTACTATAGTCGACGCACTTGAAAATCGGTAAAGTTCGGCGGTCAAAATGATACGGGGCGGCGTTGGCGGTTCCCCACCAGCCGCTCTCCAGCCTGCCAGGAAGGCCGCACGGATTATGGAAAACAGTGCGCTCTCTGCCTCGTCGTACTCTCTCCGCTCTAAAAAATTGCTGAACGCCGCCTCAAAATCATTACTCATCATACCAGCATCCCTCCCACCATCCTATATAATACACCACTTGCTATAAAAAACAAGATATTACTATGTTTTTACTCTAAAATAGATTGTCTATTTTTCCACTCCTTTTCGGTACAATAACATGGAGAAGGAGGCGTGGGAGTTATGGACAGCAGGCATCAGGAGGCATTGAACAAGATCGGATTGAACATTCTCTACTACCGGAGACAGAAGGGCTACACCCAGCAGCAGCTTGCGGAAATAACCTCCTATAGCAAGAATCACATCCAACAAGTTGAGACGGCAAAAACGCTGCCCAGCGTGATTGCGCTGCTGGATATCGCTGAGGCGCTGGAAATCCCTCCAGGCAAGCTGTTTGAGTTTCGGTAAAGGGCTGCAAAAGAAATACTTTTGCACAAAGCCTGCCCTTAACAATGCCCCATGAGAGATTATAATGAAACCATAGGGGGATATCTGCCGGAAGCAGGCATCCCCCTATGGTGAAAACTTGGACAGTTGTCACAACATATTCACTACATCGGGCCAAAGATTTGTCCCTCAAACATCCGTGAGCCGTCCTGCTGCGAATAGGCGGCTCACTTCTTTCTGTTATGGAACTTGTCCCATGCTTGAACCAAAATCCAGGCAGAAGTCCGGCGGGTTTTATTGATATCCTTCATATCATAAAAAACTCTTGCAATTCCAGCGGGCATAGGATAAAATAATCAATGGAAACATAAAATTGCGGGCAGGCCGCAGGGTGGGCAAACACCCTACGGCCCTGTACGAGTGATATCACCACTCAGCACAGCAACAGAAGTTGCACCACGGGGTTATTATATCCATTTTCCGGCCTTATTGCAAGTCCGGTTTTTGGAAAATAGCCGTGTGTTCGCATTGACTTTTCAAGGCGGTGTTGAGACGAAAAGCTCGACACTGCCTTTTATGTTTCCAGCAGCGGCCCGAAGCGGGGAGTCCCCCCTCCCCGCTTCGGCGCTGTCTGTTGGAATACGATTTGAGGATGTGGCCGTGCCATGAAATCATTCTGTAAGCAGTTCTCGGGCGAACGGCTGGTTGGAAGCAGGAGAATGAAGCTCCGTGTGGATTTGAGCGGGGAATGGGTAGCTGTGTCAGGCCGAATGTACGTCACGGACAAACGGCTCCGTTTCTATATGGATATCTTTGAAAGCGAATTGATCAATCTGCGGCTGACGGATATCCGGGGATTTTCCACTGGGAGGACCTTTGTAATTCCCACAGTGACCATACAGCGCAAGGATGGCGAGGAGTATTTTCTAACCGGCTTCCAGACAAGAAATCTGCGAAAGTGGCTGGAGCTGCTGGGTGCAGCAAAGCTGTAAAGAACAAGTCCCGGATGCGGATGCATCCGGGACTTGCCCTTTACTGAAGCACAGGCAAAACGTTGTTTTGCCAAAAAGTTCTTTTTGATCCTTTTTCTTTCAAGAAAAAGGATGACTGCCCGTTTGCCGGCGCGACACCTAAAACCCCCCGCCAGATGGCGGGGGGTTTTAGGTGTGTGTTGTGTGTGTTTTAGGAGGGAGAAATCGCATCGGGTGTTACCCCTTTGCTGATTTGTATATTACAGGAACTTTAAGAAGAAATCATGACACCGCTGTAAACAAATTGTGAACGATATATCTATTTTTTGTGACCCATTTATATTTTTTGTTGTTTTCTCTTGTTTTTTTATAAATTTACGAATTTATCGAAATAATCAGCGGAGGATCTCTCCCTTGGTATAGCCCCGGCTCCCCTCGTCCCCTGCCACCCGCACAGAAGCAGCAGGCACAGCAGCGCTGTTCATATCCCTTTCATCCGCTCCGTCCTCCCTGTCATAGTTTGACTGCACCTGATCAGACGGGGATTTTTCCGGAATGTTCCCGGGGCTTTGCGGACTTTGCGGAAAATAGGCGGCCAGCCTGAGAAAGAATCCTGAAAAACAAGAAAATAGAACTGGACAGCGGCGAAAGATGGGAGTATGATTGTATTTGTGAAATTTGGGCCCGGGAAGGGCCCGGTTGATAAAAGAGAATGAGGTGAAGATATGGCACAAGCTTTTTTCGGCGGCATCCATCCCAACGACCAGAAGGCCGCCACCAATAAGAAGCCCATTGAAACGCTTCCGCCTCCCGCCCAGGTGGTCATCCCCATGTCCCTGCACATCGGCGCGCCCTGCAAGCCCTGCGTGGCCGTGGGGGACGCGGTCACTGTGGGACAGGTGGTGGGAGAGGCTCCCGCCTTCGTCTCCGCGCCGGTTCACGCCAGCGTGTCAGGCACGGTGGTGGCGGTGGAGCCCCGTATCCATTTCAGCGGCGTCCCCGTCATGAGCGTGGTCATCGAAAATGACTTCAACGACACCCCCTGTCCCGGCGCCGTCCCCCCCAGGGACCCGGAGAGCCTCACGGCGGAGCAGATCTGCGACATCGTGAAAAACGCCGGCATCGTGGGCATGGGCGGAGCCACCTTCCCCACCCACGTGAAGATCTCCTCCGGCCTCGGCAAGGTGGACACGGTGATCGTCAACGCCTCCGAGTGCGAGCCCTACATCACCAGCGACCACCGCACCCTCCTGGAGCATCCGGACGAGGTGCTGGGGGGCGTGCGCATCCTGGCCCGGCTCTTTGGCGTGGACTGGGTACATATCGCCATTGAGGCCAACAAGGCCAATGCCGCCGAGATGCTGAAGATCAAAATCGAGGAGGAGAAGTCCCCCGCCGTGGTGGACGTGCTCCAGACCCGGTACCCCCAGGGCGCGGAGAAGCAGCTGTGCCAGTCCATCACCGGCCGGCAGGTGCCCCCCGGCGCCCTCCCCGCCTCCATCGGCTGCGCGGTGTTCAATATCGTCACCACCATGGCCATCTACAACGCCGTCTACAGGGGACAGCCGGTGACGCACCGGATTGTCACCGTCTCCGGCTCCGGGGTCAACGAGCCCAAGAACCTCCTCTGCCCCATCGGGACCCCCATCCGTGAGCTGCTGGACGCCTGCGGCGGGGTGAAGAAGTCCACCTTCAAGATCCTCATGGGCGGACCCATGATGGGCCACGCCCAGTACGACATGGATGCCCCCATCGGCAAGGGCACCAACGCCATCCTCGCCTTCTGCGAGAAGGAGGAGCGCACGGTGGAGCACCCGGCCTGCATCCGCTGCGGCAAGTGCATCTCCGTCTGTCCCATGCACCTCCAGCCGGTGTTCATGTACCAGTACGAGCGGGCGGGGATGCTCTCCCAGCTGGAGAGCGCCCACGTGCTCGACTGCATTGAGTGCGGCGCGTGTACCTATATTTGCCCCGGGCGTCTGTACCTGGTCCAGTCCTTCCGGGCGGGCAAGCAGAAGATCAACAACGCGAAAGCCGCCGCCAAGGCGGCCGCTGAGGCCGCTGCCAAGGCCGAGGCGGAAAAGAAGGAGGCCTGAGCATGAATTACAAGGAACTGAACCTCATCGGCTCGTCCTCCCCCCACATCCGCACCAAGGACGGCGCGGGCCACATCATGGGGGAGGTGCTGCTGGCCATGCTGCCGGCGCTGCTGTTCTCCATCTACAACTTCGGCCCCCGGGCCCTGGGCACCACCGCGGTCAGCGTGGCGGGCTGCTGCGCCTTCGAGTGGCTGTACCGGGCGGCGCTGAAGAAGGACAACACCCTGGGCGATCTCAGCGCCGCCGTCACCGGCGTGCTCATCGCCTTTGTCTGCCCGGTGACCGTCCCCTACTGGATCCTGCTCATCGGAGACTTCTTCGCCATCGTGGTGGTCAAGCAGCTCTTCGGCGGCATTGGCAAGAACTTTTTGAATCCCGCCCTGGCGGCCCGGGCCTTCATGCTCTCCTGGGCGGGGGAGATGACCACCTGGGTGGGGCCCCACTCCTCCGTGCCCATTGCGGGGGCCTTTGACGCGGCCACCTATCCCACCCCCATGGCCCTGCTCCACGCAAACGATCTGGCAGGGCTCAAGCAGATGTACGACCTGCCCGAGATGCTGGTGGGCCTCATCGGCGGCTCCCTGGGTGAGGTCAGCGCCCTGCTGCTTCTCCTGGGTGGCCTGTTCATGATCTTCCGCAAGGTCATCACCTGGTACATCCCCGTCAGCTACATCGGCACTGTGGCCGCGCTGACCTTCCTCTTCCCCCGGGGCAACGACCCGCTGGAGTGGATGCTCTACAACGTGCTGGGCGGCGGACTGATGCTGGGCGCCTTCTTCATGGCCACCGACTACGTCACCAGCCCGGTCAGCCACAAGGGCCAGGCCCTCTTCGGCATCGGCTGCGGCCTCATCACCGTGTTCATCCGCTATTTCGGCGCCTATAACGAGGGCGTGTGCTACGCCATTCTGGTGATGAACCTGACGGTTTGGATCATTGACAAGAACATCCGGCCCGCCCGCTTCGGCGAGATCAAGCCGGCCAAGTCCAAAGAGAAGGAGGCCAAGGGCAAATGAGCAAGGACAAGAGCAGGAAGCCCCATGAGCCCGTCGCGGCCGGAAAGCCCCAGGGCCTGAACTACGCCAGCCTGGATACCAAATACATCGCCCGCATCACGGGCGTCCTGCTGGCCATCTGCGCGGTAACGGCGCTGCTGCTGGGGGTGGTCAACCAGATCACCAAGCCCCTCATCGACGCCATCCAGAAGGAGAAGACCGACGCCGCCATGGCACAGGTCCTCCCCGCCGACGAGTACCCCAAGGCGGAGACCTCCGCCCCGGGCGTCACCGCCCTCTACCAGGCCGTATCCGGCGGGACCCAGACCGGCTGGGTGGCGGAGACCTCCACCAGCGGCTCCCAGGGGGCCATTGACATGATGGTGGGTGTGGACATGGACGGCAAGGTCACCGGCGTGTCCGTCATCAAGCACAGCGAGACGCCCAACATCGGCACCAAGGTGGTTTCCGACCAGTCCGTACTGGATAAATTCGTGGGCATGAGCCACGCGGATGGCGAGATCACCGTCAATTCCGGGGCAAACCGCTTTGACGGCGTCACCGGCGCCACCTACAGCTCCAAGGGCGTGGCCGCCGGCGTCAACGCCGCCCTGGCCGCCGTGGGCGCCCTGTCGTAAAAGGAGGGAATCGACATGAATTTTGGAAAACAGCTGAAGGAGGGCCTGCTCACCCAGAACCCGGTGCTGGTTCAGCTGCTGGGCATGTGCTCCACCCTGGCCATCACCACCACCGTTGCCAACGGCATCGGCATGGGTCTGTCGGTGACCATCATCCTCACGCTCTCCAACATCTTCATCTCCCTGCTGCGGAGGATCATCCCCGAGCAGGTGCGCATCGCAGCCTACATCGTGGTCATCGCCGGGTTCGTCACCATGGTGGATCTGCTGCTCCAGGCCTTCTTCCCCGACATCGCCGAGAGCCTGGGCGTGTTCATCCCCCTCATCGTGGTCAACTGCATCATCCTGGCCCGGGCGGAGTCCTTCGCCAGCAAGAACAAGCCCCTGGCCGCCGCCTGGGACGGCATCTGCCAGGGCCTGGGCTACACGGTGATCCTGCTGGTCATGAGCGCCATCCGGGAGCTGCTGGGCTCCGGCACCCTCAACGGCGTGGAGATCTTCCCGGCGGACTACGCCGCGCAGATGCTGGCCCTGCCGGTGGGCGGCTTCCTCACCCTGGGGGTCCTCATCGCCCTGATGCAGTGGGCCCAGAGCAAGTCCGGCAAGGGAGGTAAATAAGTATGGAATGGACGACCCTTTTCGACATCGCCCTGGGGGCGATCCTCATCAACAATTTCATCCTGGTCCAGTTTCTGGGCATCTGCCCCTTCATGGGCGTGTCCAAGAAGATGGACACCGCCGTGGGCATGGGCTTCGCGGTGATCTTCGTCATGGGTCTGGCCTCGGCCCTGTGCTATCCGGTGAACCGGCTTTTGGAGAACCTGGATCTGAAGTATATGCAGACCGTGGCCTTCATCCTGGTCATCGCGGCCCTGGTGCAGTTTGTGGAGATGTTCCTGAAGAAGTCCATGCCCGCCCTCTACGAGGCCCTGGGCGTGTACCTGCCCCTGATCACCACCAACTGCGCGGTGCTGGGCGTGGTGCTGCTGAACGTGCAGAACAATCACAACTTCATCCAGTCCGTGGTCTACGGCATCACCGGCGGCGCGGGCTTCCTGCTGGCCATCGTGCTCTTCGCCAGCATCCGGGAGCGCCTGGAGTTCTCCGAGCCCCCCAGGGCCTTCAAGGGCTTCCCCATCGCCCTGGTGACGGCGGGGCTCATGGCGCTGAGCTTCATGGGCTTCCAGGGCCTCCAGATCCCGTGGTGAGAAGGAGATTGGAAAAATGTACTTAGGCATCAGCAAGATTTTGGCCGCGCTGGTTCTGGTCCTTCTGGTCCTTGGGATAGCGGCTTTGTTGAGGAGGAGATAAACTGTGAATATATTTTATGCTGTGCTCGCGCTGGGCGTCATGGGCTGTGTGTTCGGCCTGATTCTGGCCGTGGCGTCCAAGGTGTTCGAGGTCAAGACGGATCCCAAGCTGGCTCTGATTCTGGACTGCCTGCCCGGCGCCAACTGCGGCGGCTGCGGCTATCCCGGCTGCGCGGGCTGCGCGGCGGCCATCCTGGCCAAGAAGGCCCCGGTCAACGCCTGCCCCAGCTGCTCCGGGCTCCAGACCAGCCGCATCGCCGCCGTCATGGGGGTGGAGGTCAAGACGGTGGAGCGCCGCGTGGCCTTCGTCCGCTGCTCCGGCGGCACCCGTGCGGGCCACAAGTTTGAGCGCTACGTGGGTATTGAGGACTGCGTGGCCGCCATGAAGGTGTCCGGCAACGGCACCCTGGACTGCTCCTTCGGCTGTCTGGGCCGGGGCACCTGCGTCCAGGTGTGCAAGTTCGACGCCATCCACATCAACGACAAGGGCGTGGCCGAGGTGGACCGGGAGAAGTGTACCCACTGTATGCAGTGCGCCGCCGCCTGCCCCCGCCACGTTATCGGCGACATCCCCTACGCCATTGACATCGTCGTTCCCTGCGGCAACCATGAGAAGGGCGCGGCGGCCAAGGCCCACTGCGCGGTCAGCTGCATCGGCTGCCGCCTGTGCGAGAAGAACTGCCCGTCGGACGCCATCCATGTGGTGGACAACGCCGCGCGGATTGACTACACCAAGTGTACCTCCTGCGGCACCTGCGTGACCAAGTGCCCCCGCAAGCTCATCGTGGACATCCACGCCGACGGCAAGGTGGCGCCGGTGATCGTTCAGTAACGATTGGTGAACATTACTTTTTCTTGAAAGAAAAAGTAATCAAAAAGAACTTTCATGCGCTCCCTCATTGGTGTGCGGCTACTGCGTGGAAAAGGGCGTCATTGACGGCAGGAGCTTTGCCCTCACCGGCATGCCCAGAACCGCCGCCCCGCAACGAAAACCGTCCGGAGAGAAAAATCTCTCCGGACGGTTTTTTTGACAATTGCAGTCTCACACCAGCCAGTTGACCCCCAGGATCACCGTACCCAGCACCACCAGCACCGCACCGGTGGCCCGGTTGAGGACCATCGGGGTACTCCTGTTGGCGAAGCGGGCGGCAATCCGGGCCCACAGCAGGGTGGAGAGCACGCAGAAGGCCAGGGCCGGCCAGTCCGCCACGCCGCCAATGGCAAAGTGGCTCAGAGAGCCGGTGAGGGCGGTGAAGGTCATGATGAACACGCTGGTACCCACGGCGGTTTTCAGCTCATAGCCCAATACGCTGGTCAGGATCAGAAGCATCATCATACCGCCCCCCGCGCCGATAAAGCCGCAGATGAAGCCGATAGCCAGACCGCAGGCCACAGACTGGACAAGCCGCTTTTTGGGGGACACCGCCGCCATGGACTCCTTGGTGGTCATCACGGGCCTCACGATGAACTTCACCCCCAGCAGCAACGTCATGAATACGGAGAAATTCCCCATGGTGCTGGCCGGCAAAAGGCTGGACACCCAGCTTCCCACCAGGGTGAAGGCCAGCACCGAGACCATCATTACCAGACCGCTGCGGATATCCAGATTTTTGTTCCTGCCGTAGGTATAGGCGGACACCGCGCTGGCCAGTACGTCGCTGGCCAGCGCGATGCCTACCGCCTGGTAGGGCTCTATGTGGAGGAAGGTCACCAGCATGGGGGTGATGACCGCCGCCGCGCTCATGCCGGCAAAGCCGGTGCCCAGCCCGGCTCCGATGCCGGCAATGAAACAGATGATGAATTTGTACATGCTCTCAGTTCCTCTCCTCCTCCGCCAGCGCGGCGTCCACATTTTCCGCCACCCGGTTGAGCAGAGTGAACAGACGGCGGCGATCCTCCTTGGAAAACCCGGCAAACAGCAGCTCACCGTACTGCCGCTGGATCTCCCGGCCCTCCTCCACAATGGGGCCGGCCTTCTCCGTCAGGCGCAGATGGATGGTCTTCCGGTTGCCCTCCAGCCGGAACCGGGTCAGCAGCCCCCGATCCGCCAGCGTATCGATCCCCACGGACACGTGGGATTTTGCCAGATGCCGCTTTTCCACAATATCCCGGGCAGTATCGTACTCCGGGTTATTGGCGAGAAACAGGATGATGTCCGCCTCCAGTTGGGTCAGCGTGTGCCTCTCCAGCAGAGGGGTGAACAGCAGTCCATAGAGCTTTCCAGCCCCACGGGATCGGACAAAGAACGCAGGCAGCACGGCTCCTACTCCTCCTTTTTGTTCGTTATCGAACTTAATTGTATCACCGGCAAGCCAGTCTGTCAACCCCCGCAGACCGAAAAGTCCCTTTTGAGAAAAATATTATGAAGGCGTAACTTCGGCAGCTTCTATAAAAACCAGGTTGATACAGTAATCCTTGTGTGCTATAATCGACTCAATAAATCAAAATTCAGGAGTGATCAAATGAACAGACCTACTACAACATTGTTTATGCTGATGTCGGTTGACGGAAAAATAAGCACTGGCGCAGCGGACGATTTAGATGTGGACAGAGATTTTCCACAAATCGAAGGGGTTAGCGAAGGCCTGCACCAGTATTATGAAATTGAGCAGACAACAGATCTGTGGACTCTCAATTCCGGCCGGGTTCTTGCCAAAATCGGTGTCAATACAAAGGAAACGCCTAACAGGACGCCCGTATCCTTTGCAGTAATCGACAACCAGCATTTGAATGAACGTGGGATACGGTATCTCTGTGCTTTATCCAAAAAGCTTGTGCTGATTACGTCAAATGCAGAACACCCGGCGTTTCACATAGAAGAAGGTAATCTTCACATCATACATCAGAAAGAATTATCGCTGAAAAACGCACTGATAGAGCTCAAATCAACATATGGCTGTGAGAGAATAACGATACAAACCGGCGGGACACTGAACGGCCTGTTTCTTCGTGAAAAACTATTCGATTATGTTGATATCGTTGTTGCTCCAGTTTTGATCGGCGGCAAAGATACATCTACGTTGATTGATGGAAAATCCCTGTCTTCACAGGGGGAATTGTCAAAATTGGGTGTTCTGAAGCTGCAAGAATGTGTGATTCTGGAAAACTCATACTTACGATTGCGCTATGAGGTCATTCACTGATAAATTCACCACCAGTCTGAAAAGGGAGGCCAAGAAACAGGCGGCATGGCCGGACGCGGCGGATCTCCGAAAAGAAATTGAAGTGAACGGGCATCTGTGATATAATGGGGAATCACCTGACTCCAAGGAGTATTTCTATGCATTATTTGGATTACGCCGCCACCACCCCGGTTCCCCCCGAGGTCGCCCGGGAGATGCTGGCGGTCCTGACGGAGGAGTTTGGCAACCCCTCCGCCCAATACGAGCTCGGCCGGGCGGCCATGATCAGGCTGGACCGGGACCGGGAAACCGTTGCCGGGGCCCTGGGCTGCCGGCCGGAACAGCTCTTTTTCACCTCCTGCGGCACCGAGGGGGACAACTGGGCCATCCGCGCGGCCCTGCACCAGAACCGGCGAGTCGGCCGGCATATCGTCACCACCGCCGTGGAGCACAGCGCGGTGCTCCAGTGCGTGAAGGCCCTGGAGCAGGAGGGGTATGCCGTCTCCTATCTGAAACCCGACAGCACCGGGCACATCACGGCGGAGCAGGTTTCCGCCGCCCTGCGGGAGGACACGGCCCTGGTCAGCGTCATGCTGGTCAACAACGAGACCGGGGCGCGGCTTCCGGTGGAGGAGATTGCCGCCCTGCTGGCGGACCGTCCCGCCCTGCTGCACACCGACGCAGTCCAGGGCTTCCTGAAGGTGCCCTTCACTGCGGGAAGCCTGGGGGCGGACTATATCACCCTCTCCGCCCACAAGATCGGCGGGCCGAAGGGCATCGGGGCGCTGTATATTGGCGGCAGGGCGAAAAATACGCTGCCCCTGCTCTACGGCGGCGGGCAGGAGGCCGGACTCCGCCCCGGCACCGAGGCCACGGCCCAGATCGCGGGATTTGCCAAAGCGGCGGCGCTGCGCCGGCAGTGTCTGGAGGAGACCTGGCGGCATCTGGCGGACTGCCGTGCCTATGCCGTGGAGCGGCTGGGGGAGATCCCGGATCTGTGCTTCGTGGGCCGGGGGGACGCGCCCCACATCCTCTCCGTCTCCCTGCCCGGCTATCCCAGCCAGAATATCGTCAGCGAGCTGAGCGGAAAGGGGATCTGCATCTCCGCCGGCTCCGCCTGCCACCGGGGCCGGGTCAGCCACGTACTGTCGGCCATGGGCCTGGACAAAAAGACGGCCGCCGGAACGGTCCGGGTCAGCTTCGGCCCGGAAACCACCCGGGAGGACATCGACCAGCTGGCATCGGCACTTCTGGAGCACAGGCGTACCCGCTTCCCGATGCTGTAGGAAAGGAAAACAGCCGGACGCTTTTGGCGCGTACCATGCCAAAAAGCGTCCGGCTGTTTTTTTGCTCCGAATAATCGTACTGCCACGCCGCAGGCGTCAGCTCAGCGACGCGTCCTGCAGCGCGTCAAAGGCCGCCATGCACTCTTCCACCGACGCGCCGCCCAGCAGATCCCGCACAATCAGGCAGGTGTTTCCCCACTGCTCCACCTTCATCCCCGCGTTGGAGCCCAGGACGTAGACGCCCTCCTCGATCCGTTTGTTGAGAGGCCGCAGGACGGGGACGCAGTCCACCTTCACGTTCTTTGAGGGGGAGATGACCCGGTTGGTCTCCGCGTAGAGCTGCAGGGCCGCGTCGGAGGTCATCACGTCCAGAACCCCGGCCGCGTCCTCCCGGTGCTCCGCCTCCGCGCCCACGGCGATGCCGGTCATGGACAGCACGGGTATCTGGCCCCGGCTGCTGGGGAAGCCGATGACCTGCATCTCGAAATCCGTCTTCCCATAGGCGGTCTCCGTGTTCGCCGCGCCCCAGTAGGCCATGACAATGGGGGTCTTGCCAGCCAGGAAGTCCGGCCGCTCCGCCTCAATGGCCTCGCTGACCAGGGCCTTCTCCGCGTCGATATAGCCGCAGTCAATGAGTGTCCGGAGAAACGCAAAGCCGGGGCGCATATAGTCGCTGTATCTGGCCTCGCCGCTGTTGAGGGCCGAGATCTCCGCCTCCGTGTTCCCGCCGTTGTACAGATCGGCGTAGGCCTGGGCGAAGACGAAGGTCTCCAGCCACCAGCGGTTCGCGCCGATGGGCGTCTCAATCCCGTTTTCCTGGAAGACGCGGCAGCACTCCAGGAACTCCTCCGGCGTCTCCGGCAGGCTGAGGCCGTACTGGTCGAAGAGGTCCTTGTTGACAAACAGGCCGTAGGCCACCACCTCCTGGGGGATCGCCACCAGCTTTCCGTCCACCGTGTTCGCGGTCAGAATGATCTCCCGCAGGTTCTTCGCGCTCTCCAGCCCCGACAGGTCCATGAGCCTGCCCTCCGCCCCCAGTGCCAGGATGGCGTCCGGGTTGAGCAGGTACAGATCGTCCATATTGCTGCGGGCCCGGTCCAGGGCAACGTCGTCATAGGTCTTGTCGCGGTGGTCCTCCGCCGTATAGGTGATATAGGCCACGCTCACGCCCAGGGCCTCCTCCGCCATCGCCACCGTCAGATCCGAGGCGCTCCTCGCCACGTTTTCCGCATCCGGATCCGTCTTCTCCATGGGACTGAACAGGTTGACAATCCGCTCCTCTTCCTTCTCCTGGGAAATCAGGTTTTTGGATTTCTCAGGGGCCCCGCAGGCTGCCAGCGGCAGAGCCGCTGCCGCCAGACAGACGGCAACCCATCTCCGGATTTCCCTCGTCACATGCTGTTTCACAGATCTTCCTTCCTTCTGACGCACTGTCTGATTACCTTCTTCAAAAGATCCATATTCAGGGGCTTGGCCACATGGGCGTCCATGCCGGCGTCCAGCGCCGCCTTCTCGTCCTCTGAGAAGGCGTTGGCCGTCATGGCAATGATGGGGATACGCCCCGCGTCCTCCCGCTCCAGGGCGCGGATGGCCCTGGCGGCCTCGTGGCCATTCATCACCGGCATCTGGACATCCATCAGGATGGCGTCAAACTCGCCCTCCCCGGCGCGCTGAAAGCGCTCCACCGCCAGACGCCCATTTTCCACGAGCTCACAGCTGGCGCCCTCAATGGCCAGGATCTCCTCCAGAATTTCCGCGTTGATCTCATTGTCCTCCGCGGCGAGGAAGCGCAGTCCCTCCAGGCTGACAGTATCCGCAGGCTCCGGGCTGTGGGTGTGGAGCGGATCACCCCGCATCTCCTCTATCTTCTCCCGGAACGCGGAGACGAAAAACGGCTTGGTGAGGATATCCGAACACTCCATCCGCCGGACCTCCTCCACTCCCTCCGCGCCGAACTCGGCCAGGAGGAGCATGGGGACCGTTTTCGGGAGGGCCGCCCGCAGCGCTTCAGCCCCCCGCGGGCCGCAGGACTCCCAGTCCAGCAGTGCCAGCTGGTAATCCATGCCGTCCCGCAGCCGTCCGGCGGCCTCCTCCACACTGGCGGCAGCCTCCAGCCGGACGCCCGTGCTCTCCATGAGCGCCTGGATGTCCCCGCAGCCCTCCGCTTTCACGCCCACAGCCAGAATGCGGGAGATGCCCCGCTTCTCCCAGAACTGCCGGTCCTCCGCCTCCTCCAGGATGCGCATTTCCAGCTCCACCCGGAAGAGGGAGCCCCGATTGACCTCGCTGAAGACCTCAATGGTTCCGCCCATGAGCTCCACGATGCTCTTGGTGATGGCCATGCCCAGTCCGGTGCCCTGCACCTTGTTTGTTGTACTGTTTTCCGCCCGGGTGAAGGCGTCGAAAATCGTCTCCAGGTACTCCGGCGTCATGCCGTAGCCGGTGTCCTCCACCTCAATGCGGATGCGCTCATACTGGCTGGAGCGCTGCTCAAGCCCGATGATGCGCAGCCAGATGCTGCCGCCCGCCGGCGTGTACTTCACAGCGTTGGAGAGCAGGTTGAGCAGAATCTGGTTGACGCGCGTCTCATCTCCCACCAGGTACTCGTGCCGGATACCCGTCACTTCCAGGTGGAAGGCCTGCCCCTTCGCCTTGGCCATGGGCTGGATGATGGCGTCCACGGAGGCAATCACGTCATTGAGGGCGAACCTCTCAAAATTGAGCACCACTTTTCCGCTCTCAATCTTGGATACATCCAGGATATCGTTGATCAGGCTGAGCAGGTGCTGGCCAGAGGCCGTGATCTTCCTCGTATATTCCCGCACCTTGGCCGGATTCTCCGCGTCCTTGGCCAGGAGGGTGGTAAATCCAAGCACCGCGTTCATCGGTGTACGGATATCGTGGGACATGTTGGAGAGGAAGGTGGTCTTGGACTCGCTGGCAATCTGGGCGGCCCGCAGCGCCTCCGCCAGCTGCTGGCTGTGGAGCCTGCGCTCCGCCTCCTGCTCCCTCCGCAGCCTGTCATGCTGTCTCCAGCTGAGGTAGTACAGAACAATGCACAGGAAAAACGCGGTCAGCATGGAGGCGACGACGATAAAAATGTTCTGATTGACGGTCCGCCCCTCCTGCTGGATGGCCTCGACAGGCACATAGCCCACCAGGAAGATGGTTCCGCCGTTGACCGGCCACATATAGTTGAGCGCGTGGACCTCCCGTATGTCGTGGTAAAACAGAATATTGCTCCCGTCCTCCAGGCACTCCTCCACCTCCGCCTGGATGTCCGGGTCCCGGATGCTGTTGGCCCGATAGAAGTCGTCCAGATTCAGGTGGCCCGCGCTGCGCTGTCCCATCCCCTTGGGCTTCAAAACGAACCGCTGGCTCTCCGCGTCCATGATATACAGAGATGCCTGCTTGTTATAAAATCCGTTCGGGAGGGATTTGTCGATTGCGTCATAGACGTATTCGGCATAGAGCGTCCCGATCTCCCGGCCGTCCCGCTCAATGGGGCATTTTACGGTATAGGACCACGTCCCCATATAATTCAGATAAGACTGCGAGACCGGCAGGCCGTTTATGGTCCCGCCGGCAGAGAAGTCCAGGCCCTCCTCGGTGAAGGGTTCCCCGGTATTGGAAACACCCTGGGTTTCTCCTGAGAGAATCAGGGACATTTTTGACATTGTCCGGTTCTTCTCATAGGTGAGGATATAGGTCTCCGGGTCGTCCGCCCTGGCGATTTCCTGGGAGATCAGCGTCTGGAACTCCACCTGGCTGCGCAATATCGCCTCGATGGTGTATTGGATCAGATCCAAGCTCTCACTGAGGTTCTGAATGGCCGCCTCAGACATCTCCCGTGAAATTTTTCGTGAGACCGCGTACACGACTGTCCCCAGGACACAAAAAACCAATATGATGGACAGGAACAGGGACAAGCCTTTCTGTCCTTCCCGCTTGCTTAGCATCTCTTTCATTGGCAATCTCCATTCCCCGATGCGTTGGGAGAGCAGCACCGGCGCCCCTTATGAAGCGGTTGGCCTCCCCGCCGTTCCGCGGGGCGGCCCGCCCTGACGCCGCCCCTCCATTATACTATTTTCCATGGTTTCGTGTCAACACCTTCCAGGCGGCGGGCCGCCGCGGCGCCCTGCCGGGCCTCCGGCCGATCCTGATGGGCAAATGTCAGGAAGAAACCGGACAAGGGCTGCGTCCGCGCCGCCGGGAATGCCAGCCCATCCGATCCCGATGTTTGAAAATTTGACGGACAGGGAAAAATCTGGTACAATAGGACCCATTCCACATCAAAGTGAGGAAATTTTTATGAAAAGACGCTTGATAACTCTTGCGTTGGCCGTACTGCTCTGCCTGGAGCTGTCCCTTCCCGCCCTGGCCGACGCGTCCAGCTTTCTGTCCCACCGCTTCTCTGCCAGCTACAGCGACATATCCGACGGCCACTGGTCCGCCGACGGCGTGGAGCGGGCCGCCACCCTGGGGATCTTCCAGGGAATTGGAAACGGGCAGTTCGGCAGGGGACAGCCCATCACCCGGGCCGCCTTTGTCACCGCCATGGTGCGGCTGTTCGGCTGGAAGGAGACCCTGCCGGAGCGGGACTCCTTCTCCGACGTGACGGCGGACCGCTGGTTCTACCGCTATGTGGAGACTGCCAAGGCCCACGGGGCCATCGCCGTCTCCGACCACGCCTTCCGCCCGACGGACGACATCACGCGGGAGGACATGGCGGCAATGCTGGTCCGCGGCCTGGGCTATACCTCCCTGGCCGGGGTGGCCAGCGGCTATGAATCCCCCTTCTCGGACATCACCTCCAACAAGGGCTTTATCATCGTGGCCCACGATCTGGGCATTGTGGACGGCGTGGGGGAGGACCGCTTTGACCCCACCGGCACCGCCACCCGGGAACAGGCCGCCGTGATGATGGTGCGCGTCCACGACCTGCTCAACGCCCGCTCCACCCATATCACCTCCCTGAACGGCAGACAGGCCGTCTCCGTTCCCACGCCGGAGCCGAAGCCGGGGGAGGAGCTGCCCACCACCCCCCTGGAGCCATTGACGGATCTCTATGACCTGCTGCGCAGGATGAAGCTGAGCGGCGCGGACATGGGACAGGCTGTGCTGCGCCTGGCCGAGGGCGGCGTTCGCACGGTGATCGCCAATGGAACCGTTGTCAGCCGGGATACCCTCAACGCCCAGGAGGTGGCGGAGCTGCTGGGCAGGCCGGGGGTGAACGAATACTACTCCACCCGCTATGAGAGCGCCTACTGCATCTACCAGCCCAACGAGGGCCAGACCGCCGCCGTCTGGTATCAGAGTGCGCAGAGCCTGTCGGCAAAGCTCCAGCTGGCGCGGCTGTTCGGCGTGACACAGTATATTCTGGAATAATCAATCAACGATCAAACTGGTGCGTTCCCCATCGGAACGCACCAGTTTTTTCTCTATTCCACTGTCAGCGTATAGCTCTCCATTCCCGGCATCAGCGTCAGCAGGGACTCCACCGCCGCCCGCGCCTTTTCGTCCGCGCTGGTGAGCAGGCCGTTGTCCTCCGCCCGCTGCTCCATGGCCTTTTTCTGGTCCAGGGTAAAGCCGGTGTAGTCCTCAATGGTGATGCGGTTGAAGAGATTGTCGCTCTCGTCAAATACCTCGATGCTGTCCTCCGGAATCTCGTGGGACAGGATCCGGCTCGCCGGCAGCCGGACGGTTACGGCCTGCCGGATCTCGTCCACCTCCACCTGAACCTGGCTGAGATCCACGCCGGCCTTGATGACGCCGTCATAGGAGACAATGAAGCTCTTGGCGGTAAAGGGCACCTTCCAGCCGTAGAAGTCCACCTGGTTCTCAAAGCGGCCCATGCTGGTGTAGTAGTAGGCCACCGTCACCAGCTCCTGGGCGGAGCGCAGATGCTCTCCCAGGAGATCGCCGGTGATCACCGGCTCCGCCTCCCGCCCGCCGCGGCTGAGGCCGCAGAGGAACGCGGCCATCACCAGACCGCCAACCAGCAGCAGTGCCAGAACCGTCAGCAGCAGCTTTGTCCGCAGCCGCAGCCGGGGCTTTCTTTCCAGTTCGTTCAAAAGCGCCGCCTCCTTATTTCAGCTTCTGCCACTCGCTGACGGCCAGCTGGTCGCAGCGGTTGTTGTATGGATTTTCCGCGTGGCCCTTGACCCAGTGGGTGCGGACCTGGTGGACCTCGCACAGGTCCAGAAGGACGGCCCACAGATCCGGGTTCAGGGCGGGCTTTTTGTCGCTCTTGACCCAGCCGCGGGCCCGCCAGCCCTTTGCCCAGCCCTTTTCCAGGGCGTCAATGACGTATTTGCTGTCTGAGTAGAGATCCACGGCGCAGGGCTCCTTGAGGGTTTGCAGGGCGCGGATGACGCCGGTGAGCTCCATACGGTTGTTGGTGGTATTGGCCTCCCCTCCGGACATCTCCTTTGTATGGGGGCCATACTGTAAAATTGCTCCCCAGCCGCCGGGCCCCGGGTTGCCGGAGCAGGCGCCGTCCGTGTAGATGGTGACTTGTTTCATATTCTTGACTCCTCAGCGCTTTTTCAGAAGCTCCCGCTTTTTCTCCCGGTACTCCTCCGCTGTAAGCAGGCCAGCCTTTTTCAGCGTCTCAATCTGTTCCAGGCTTACTGCCGGCATAGGGGGCTCCGGCCCCCTTTCTTCCTTCGCAGAGCGCTTCCTTGCCGCCTCTCTCCTCTTTTTGCGTTCCTGACTGGGAATGTAAATGCCAAAAAAAGCGACACAAAGGAGGATTCCGGCAAGCATCACGCTCTCTTGTGGGAAAAACATGGATACGGTTGAGAAAATCATACTTGCCATAGCTTCTTCTTAGACCCTGTATTCATAGCCGCGGTATGCCGGGAAAAAGACCGTCAAGACGGTGTCCAACGGCTGGAGAGACAGGTTCTTACTCCTGTCCGGCCTCTTCCTCCTGCTCCTTCTCGGCCAGGGCGATGGAGATCACCCGGTCGTCCTCCTCCTTGAATCGCATGACGATGACGCCCTGTGTAGAGCGGCCGCAGGTTTTGATGGAGTCCACGGCGGTGCGCAGCAGGACGCCCTTCTCGGTGAGGACCAGCAGGTCCTCGCTACCGTCCACAACCTTGATGCCCACCACCTTGCCGGTCTTTTCGGTAAGGCCGTAGTTCTTGATCCCAAGGCCGCCCCGGGCGGTGATGCGGTACTCCTCCACCGGCGTCTGCTTGCCATAGCCGTTCTCCGTAATGGTCAGCACATTCCTGCCCGGCAGGGCCCGGGCAGCGCCCACCACGTAATCTCCATCCCGCAGGCGGATGCCGCGCACGCCCATGGCCTCCCGGCCCATGGCCCGGATGTCCGTCTCATGGAAGCAGACGGCGGAGCCGTCGTGGGTGGCGATGAGGATATTCCTGTCCCCGTCGGTCTCCCGGACGGAGATCAGCTCGTCGTCCTCGTCCAGCTTCAGGGCCCGGATGCCGTTGTTCCGGATATTCTTCAGGGACTCCACGGGCAGGCGCTTGACGGTGCCGCCCCGGGTGACCATCACCAGGAAGCGGTCGCCGGTGGACACGTCGTTGGTGGAGATCATGGCGCTGACCCGCTCGCCGGGATCCACGGGCAGAATGTTGACGATATTCGAGCCCTTGGCCGTCTTGCCGGAGGCCGGGATCTGGTACCCCTTCCGGCGGTAGACCCGGCCCATGTTGGTGAAGAAGAGGATATAGTCGTGGGTTGAGGCGGTGAACACCGTGTTCACGGAGTCCTCCTCCTTGGTGGACATGGACTTATTGCCCTTGCCGCCCTTGCCCTGGAGGCGGTACTCGCTGGCGCTGGTGCGCTTGATGTAGCCGCCATTGGTGAGGGTGTAGACGCACTGCTCCTCCTCGATGAGGTCCTCCACGTCCAGATCGTCCTCGTCAAAGCCAATCTCCGTCACACGCTCGTCGCCGTACTTGCCGGCGATCTCCTCCAGCTCCTCCTTGAGGACCTGCTTGAGCAGGTTCTCGTCTGCCAGCAGGCTCTGGAAGTAGGCGATGCGCTCCTCAAGCTCCTTGTACTCCGCCTGCAGCTTCTCCCGGTCCAGCCCCTGGAGGCGGCGCAGCTGCATCTCCAGGATGGCCTGGGCCTGGACATCGTCCAGGGAGAAGCGGTTCATCAGGTTCTCCCTGGCATTGTCGTAGCTGGTGCGGATGATGCGGATAACCTCATCAATGTTGTCCTGGGCGATGAGCAGGCCCTCCAGCAGGTGGGCGCGCTCCTGGGCCTTTTTCAAGTCGTAGCGGGTACGGCGGAGAATGATCTCCTCCTGATATTTCAGATACTCTTCAATGATATGGCGCAGGGAGAGAATTTTGGGCTGGGACTGGTTGTCCACCAGGGCCAGCATATTGATGGCAAAGGTGGTCTGAAGCTGGGTCTGGGCAAAGAGGCGGTTGAGGACCACCTGGGCGTTGGCGTCCCGCTTGAGCTCAATGACGATGCGCATACCGTTGCGGTCGGATTCGTCCCGGATGTCGGAGATGCCCTCCAGCCGCTTGTCCTCCACCTGATCCGCCATGTTCTTGATGAGCATCCGCTTGTTGACCTGGTAGGGGATCTCGGTGACGACGATGCGGGTGCGGTTCTGGCCGAACTCCTCAAACTCCGTCCGGGCCCGGACCTTGATGTGCCCCCGGCCGGTGGCGTAGGCCTGCCGGATGCCGGCCCGGCCCATGATGATACCCCGGGTGGGGAAGTCGGGGCCCTTGATGTACTCCATCAGATCGCTGAGATCCGCCTCCGGGTTTTCCAGCATATGGACGCAGGCCCCGATAACCTCCCGCAGGTTGTGGGGCGGGATGTTGGTGGCCATGCCCACGGCGATGCCCACGGATCCGTTGACCAGCAGGTTGGGGAACCGGCTGGGCAGGACCCTGGGCTCCTTCCTGGATTCATCGAAATTGGGCTCCCAGTCCACGGTGTCCTTGTCGATGTCCCGGAGCATCTCGTTGGAGAGCTTGCTGAGGCGGGCCTCCGTATAACGGTAGGCCGCCGCGGGGTCGCCGTCCACGGATCCGAAGTTGCCATGGCCGTCCACCAGCAGGTAGCGGGTGGAGAAATCCTGGGCCAGACGGACCAGGGCGTCATAGACGGACTGGTCGCCGTGGGGGTGGTAGCGGCCCAGCACATCGCCCACGCAGGTGGCCGACTTTTTGAAGGGCTTGTCAGATGTCAGGTTGTCCTCGTACATGGCGTAGAGGATGCGCCGGTGGACGGGCTTGAGGCCGTCACGTACATCGGGAAGGGCCCGGCCCTTGATGACAGACATGGCGTACTCAATGAACGACTGCTTCATCTCCGGCACAAGTGGGGATGTCGTTATCTTTTGATCCGGATAGCGGATCTCCTCCGGATCGTACTGGGGTTTTTTACTCATGGCTTGTGTTTCTCCCTTTAGTAATCAAGGTAAACGGCGCTCTTGGCTTCCTTCTCAATGAACTCCTTCCGGGGCTCCACCTTCTCACCCATGAGGAGGTTGAAGATGGCGTCTGCCTGGACCGCGTCGTCCATCTCGATACGGCGGAGGGTACGGCGCTCGGGATCCATGGTGGTCTCCCACAGCTCGTGGGGGTTCATCTCGCCCAGGCCCTTGAAGCGGTTGATCTCGATCTTGGCGTTGGGGTTGTCCCCCCGGAGCTCCGCGGCAATCTGCTCCCGCTCCACGTCGTCAAAGGCCAGGCGGGTGGTCTTGCCCCGGGTCAGCTTGAACAGGGGAGGGACGGCGGAGTAGACGTACCCCTGCTCAATCAGGGGCCGCATGAAGCGGAAGAAGAAGGTCAGAAGCAGTGTGCGGATATGGCTGCCGTCCACGTCCGCATCGGCCATGATGATGACCTTGTGATAGCGCAGCTTGTTCACGTCAAACTCGTCGCCAATGCCGGCCCCGAGGGCAGTGATCACCGGCTGAAGCTTGTCGTTGCCATAGACCTTGTCAACCCGGGCCTTCTCCACATTGAGCATCTTGCCCCACAGGGGGAGAATGGCCTGGAACCGGGAGTCCCGGCCCTGGGTGGCGGATCCGCCTGCGGAGTCTCCCTCGACGATGTACAGCTCCGTCAGCTCCGGGTTGTTCTCGTTGCAGTCCCGCAGCTTGTCCGGCATGGCCGCGCCGCCCAGGGCCGTCTTGCGGCGGATGGACTCCTTTGCCTTTCTGGCGGCCTCCCGGGCCCGGTTGGCCATCATGGCCTTGTCCAGAATCGATCGGGCCACCCGCGGGTTCTCCTCCAGGTACTCCTCCAGCTTCTCGCTGACAACCGCCGCCGTCAGGGTACGGATGGAGGCGTTGCCCAGCTTGGCCTTGGTCTGGCCCTCGAACTGTGCGTCGGTGAGCTTGACGGAGATGACGCAGGTGATGCCCTCCCGGCAGTCCTCGCCGGAGACCTTGTCGTCCCCCTTGATGATGTTGGCCTTCTTGCCGTAGGCGTTGAGCACCGTGGTCAGGGCCCGCTTGAAGCCCTCCTCGTGCATGCCGCCCTCCGGCGTGCGCACGTCGTTGGCAAAGGAGACAATGGTCTCGCTGTAGCCGTCGTTATATTGCAGCGCCACCTCCACTGAGGAGTCGTCCTTCATGCCCCGCATGTAGATCACGTCGTCCTGGATGGTGGTCTTGTTCTGGTTGAGCCAGGTCACATACTCCCGGATGCCGCCCTCATAGCACATGGAGTCGGACTCCTCCCGGCCCTGGCGTTTATCGAATGTGGAGATCTTCAGCCCGGCGTTCAAAAACGCCTGCTGCTGCATCCGGGTATGGATGATGTCGTAGCTGTAAGCGGTGACATCGAACATCTCAGGATCAGGCTTGAAGGTGACCACGGTGCCGGTCCTGTCCGTGGGCCCCACCACCTGCATGGGCTGGGTGATGTTCCCCCGTGAGAACTTCATCTCGTAGATCTGGCCGTTCTTGTGGACCTGGACCTCCAGCCACTCGCTCAGGGCGTTGACCACGCTGGCGCCCACGCCGTGGAGTCCGCCGGAGACCTTGTAGCCGCCGCCGCCGAACTTGCCGCCGGCGTGGAGCACGGTAAAGACCACCTCCAGGGCGGGCAGGCCGGTCTGCGGCTGGATGTCCACAGGGATGCCGCGGCCGTTGTCGGTGACGGTGATGGTATCGCCCTCGTTGATGGTGACGGTGATCTCGTCGCAGAAGCCGGCAAGGGCTTCGTCAATGGAGTTATCGACGATCTCGTAGACCAGGTGGTGCAGTCCGGACTCGCTGGTGGAGCCGATGTACATGCCGGGGCGCTTGCGCACCGCTTCCAGCCCCTCCAGCACCTGGATCTCCGATCCGCCGTACTCGTGGTCCACCTGGGCGGGATTCAGCTCGTTGAGTTCATTGAAATCAGACATAATCAAAAATGACCTCCAGTCAGTATAGGGGAAACAGGGATTGCAGGGCCTCCAGCCGCCCCAGGAGGGTGGCCGGGGCCAGGGGGGTGATGTACACGCGCTGCCAGCTGCCCCGGGGGCAGCAGACAACGAGGGATTTGGGAAGGTCGCTGCCAACGCTGACCACCATGCCCTCCTCCTCAGCCGCCCGGAGAAATTTTTTTGTATCCCGGGCGGAGGAGGCGTTATCCAGATCAAATATTCCAATAATGTCGTCCGTTGGAACGGAGACATTGCTGCCAAGGTGTAAATACATGTTTTCCTTCTTTGCGGTACAAGGATGGATATTTCTTTTCGGTGCCTTACGGGGGCTCCGCGCCCCCGGACCCCGGGGTTATTTTTCCAACGCGGGAAAAGCAGCAAAGCGTTAATCCCCCGTCAAAGCCAGGAATCACGGTGATGAGATCACCCCATCGCTCACCCGGTAAACATTCCCTTTCAGCAGGGAATGCAGGCGATCCTCCTCACAGCAGGTAATAAAAACCTGCCCGCTGCCCAGACGGTTCAAAACATACTCCTGCCGCTTGGGATCCAGCTCACTGAGCACATCGTCCAGCAGCAGGATAGGGTATTCCCCAATGATCTCCTTATGGATCTCCCGGGCAGCAAGCTTCAGGGACAGGGCCGCCGTGCGGGTCTGCCCCTGGGAGGCGTAGGATCGGGCGCTTATGCCGTCCAGCTGGACCTCTATCTCGTCCTTGTGGGGGCCGGAGAGACACTGGCGGCTGGAGATCTCCGCGTAGTGGTGCTCCCGCTGGTGCTCCAGGAGCTGGAGCACCAGCAGCTTGTGATCCCCAAAGGGATCAGAAACCGTCTTCACCGTTCTGTAGGATACCGTCAGCTCCTCCCGGCCCCCGGAGCACTCGCCGTGGGCGGCGGAGGCGTAGCGCGAGAGCAGCTTGGCAAACCGGGCCCGGTAGTGGATGAGGACCGCCCCGGTCTCCGCCATGCGGAGATTGAAGTCCGGCAGCGTGGCGATGAGATCCGGCCGCTCCGCGCAGTCCCGCAGAATGCGGGTCTTATGCTCATGGAGGCGCTGGTACTCCGTCAGGGCCGCCGCGTAGCGGGGACGCAGCTGGCACAGGGACATATCCAGAAACCGGCGGCGGGCTGCCGCGCCGTCCCGGATCAGCTGCAGATCCTCCGGACAGAAAAAGACCGTGTTGAGCACCTGGCTCAGCTCCGAAGCCGCCTTGGCGGGAACCTTGTTGACGGTGATCTTCTTCTTCCGGCCATATCCCACCTCGATGCGGCTGGAAAACTCCCGGTTTCGGGTATAGACGCCGCCCTCCAGCCGGAAGCCCGCCTCCCCGAAGCGGATCAGCTCCCGGTCGCTGCGGGTGCGGTGGGACTTGCCGGCGGACAGGCAGACCATGGCCTCCAGCAGGTTGGTCTTGCCTTGGGCATTTTCGCCGCAGATCACGTTGCACACCGGATCAAAGTCCACCCGCTGGGAGACGTAATTGCGAAAGTTCTCCAGATAGAGGCTGTCAAGGCGCATAGGCAGTGGTGTAGTCCCGGCCCTGGAAGGTGACAACGTCTCCGGGGCGGAGCTTCCGTCCCCGCTGCCGGCAGATCTCCCCGTTGACCAGCACCTGGCCGTCCTGGATGAGGCTCTTGGCTTCGCCGCCGGTGGCGGTGAGGCTGGCCAGCTTCATCAGATCCTGCAAGCGGATGAATTCTGTTGTTATGGTAATTGTTTCCATGATTTATTATATCCAATCAGTTGCTTTTCAGACGGACCGGAAGCACCATGTAGAGGAAGCGCTCCTCCCCCTCCACGGGGGTGATGATGCAGGGGGAGATACCCGTGTTCAGCTCAATGCGGACGGAGTCCGCCGGAGCGTACTTGAGGGCCTCCAGCAGGTAGCGGTTGTTGAAGCCGATCTCCAGATTGTTTCCGTCCCCGGTGATGGAGCAGATATCCTTTGCCTCGCCGTTGGCGGTTTTCGCGGACATGAGGACCCGGTTATCCTGGAAGATACAGCGGATGGGGCTTTTCTGCTTGTCGGAAATGACCACGGAGACGCGGTCGATGGAGTTGATCATGGTTTTGGTCTCCGCCACGACGGTGATGGGGTTTGAGCGGGGGATAGCGGCCTTGTAGTCCAGGAATTCACCCTCCAGGCGGCGGCAGATCAGCTGGGTGGGGCCCACCTCAAAGAGGAGGTGGCGATTACCGAGAGTAATCACCGCTTGTTCCTCCGTGTCCTCACAGATTTTTTCCACCTCGTTGAGGGCGGAGCCGGGGGCTACGAAGTGGAAGGAGCCTCCCGTTGCGCTCTCCAGCGCCTCCCGGCGGAGGGCCAGGCGGAAGCCGTCCACGCTGACGACGGTGAGGTTTTTCTCCTCGATCTCGAAAAGGGATCCGGTGTGGATGGGGCGGACCTCGTCCGTGGAGACGGCGAAGGAGGTTTCACCGATCATGGATCGGAGGGTCTTCTGCTGGATGTGGACCGAATATTGATCCTCTACCTCCGGCAGATCCGGGTAGTCCTCGGCGGACAGTGCCAGGATATTGAAGGAGGCGTCCCCGCAGGTCAGGGTGACGGTCAGATCCTGGGCGGAGGAGAAGGTGACGACATCATCAGGGAGGCGCCGGATGATCTCACCAAAGAGCCGGGCGGGCAGCACCAGAGAGCCCTCCTCGGTGACGTCGGCCTCCAGATTGGTACGGATTCCGGTCTGCATGTTGTATCCGGAGATGGTCAGCTGTGTGCCGGCCTGGATTAGAACGCCCTCCAGGGCTGGGATGGAGCTTTTGGCGGAGACTGCCCTGGAGGCGGTGTTGACAGCGGATTGAAGAAGGATCTTTTCGCAGGAAAATTTCATGGTCTGTTTTCCTTTCTGACTTTTCTGTCGGAGATGAATAAACGGGGGTTGAGAAGCATAAAGTATTTATTTTATAGTAGTGGGGGCAGTAGAGGGAAATTTTGTGGATAAAGGCGGAAAGCCTTTGAAAAACCTGAAAAAATTGATGGAAAATGGGTGTGGAAAAAGAAAATGGTTGTCCACAGATTTCCACGGCTGAAAAAGGGCGCCAGGTTTTCAACTGCCGTTGTGGATAATGAATTGTTTGGATTGTGGAAAACTTGGGGGAAACTGTTGAAAGCCGGGCGCGGGTTTTCGGGCGTCATTTGGTGGAGTTGATGTTGGTGATGATGTCCTTGATGGTTTCGCTGTAGATGGGGTCGCTCTGCATCTTCTTCTCCACCTTGTTGATGGAGTTGAGGACTGTGGAGTGATCCCGTCCGCCGAAGATTTTTCCCGTGTCGTCCAGGGAGAGGCTGGTCATGCGGCGGATGAGGTACATGGCCACCTGACGGCCGTTGAGGCAGTCCCGGCTGCGGGATTGCCCCTTGACCTGGTCCTCCTCCAGACGGAAGTAGCGGCAGATCTCCTTGATGATGGTGTCCGGCGTGATGATGAACTCGTCGGAGCGGATGAGATCCTGGATGGCCCGGTCCACGGTGGATTGGTTGATCTCTATGCCCTCCAGATCCTTGAAGGCCTTGATCTTTTTCACCGCGCCCTCCAGCTGGCGGACGTTGGCGGTGATCTTGGTGGCGATATAGGAGGCGATGTTGTTCTCCAGCATGAAGCCCAGCTGTGCGGCCTTGTTTTTGAGGATGGCGATGCGGGTCTCCAGATCCGGGGGCTGCACATCCTGAACCAGGCCCCACTCGAAGCGGGTGCGCAGCCGGTCGTCCAGCAGGGTCATCTCCTTGGGGGGCCGGTCGGAGGTGAGGACGATCTGTTTTTTCGCTTCGTAGAGGGTATTGAACGTGTGAAAGAACTCGTTCTGGGTCTCCACCTTGCCGGCCACGAATTGGATATCGTCCACCAGCAGCAGATCCGCCTCCCGGTACTTGGTGCGGAAGTCGGCCGCTTTGCCGGTGCGCACGGACTCGATGAACTCGTTGATGAAGTCGTCTCCTTTGATATAGACGATCCGCTTGTCCGGGTTTTTCTGCCGGATGACGTGGGCGATGGCGTAGAGCAGGTGGGTCTTGCCAAGGCCGGAGTTTCCATAGATGAGCAGGGGGTTGTAGTACTGCCCCGGCGCGTCGGCCACCGCCTGGGCCGCCGCGTGGGCAACCTTGTTGGAGTCGCCTACCACGAATGTGGCGAAGGTGAACTCCCCGCTCTCCATCAGGGAGGTGGGCTTCTCCTCCTCCTTGTCCTGGTACCGTTTGAGCCCGCCGTCATCCAGAATGCGGACCTTCATGTCCGCGGAGAAGATATCCTTGAGACTGGCCTCGATGTTGGGGAGGAACCGGTCCTGGATGTTGCTCCTCTTGAAGGCGTTGGGGCAGTGGAGCACCAGGCTGTCCCCCTCCAGGGCCACGACGGACGTCTCATCAAACCAGGTCTTTATGGTGGTTTCTGACAGATCCTCCCGCAGTCTGGTCAGGATCATGGACCAGATATCGGAAACAGATTGCATAGAAGCTCTCCCTTTCTCTGAAGTTAAGACATTCAACTCAGTATACCAAAAAATGTCCCTGAATGCAACAGATACTTATTCTAATTATAAGAACCTGTTTAACATCTCCCCGCGCCCGCCTTGGCGGCATATTTTCCGCCCTGACTGCGTTAAAAATCCGTGCAATCCGTCAGGATTCTGCAACAGGCGCATCGAGCGCCTGTGCAGAATAATCGTGCATGACCCCTCGATGGGGTCATGCACGATATGGATTGCTGCGGCTTTTTGCCTTGCAGGGCAAAAAATCTATCTCGCCAATCCGCACACGCTGAGATATTAAACAGGCTCTAAGAACCTGTATTTACAGCCGTTGAATGGATCTTGGCGGCAAAATCCTCCGCCAATCCCTCATCCCCCGGCTGTGAATACAGGTTATGAGAGGAATCCGCCGTATGCCCCCAGCGGCCTCCAGGCGGGCTGTCCGGGAAGATTTTATACCGTCGGGGCGCTTTTTTTGTTGACACGCCTGTTTTTTTTATGTATAATAATTGTTGCCTGTCCTCAGACGGGCCTGAATTGTCAACTGCGGGGCGGCAAAACCCACGGGCCGCCCGCCGTCGAGTAGTGCGGGAGCGTGTCTCCCGCCCAGCAATCAAAGAGTAGGAGGTGTATGCAAATGTTCCGTACCTATCAGCCCAAGAAGCGCCAGCGCTCCAAGGAGCACGGGTTCCGTAAGCGGATGAGGACCGCCAATGGACGCAAGGTGCTCGCCCGCCGCCGCGCCAAGGGCCGCGCCCGCCTGACCCATTGAGGTTCGAGGCGTTTGCATCGCGAATCAGATAGATGAGAGGGACGGCAAGAAAATCTTCCTGCCGTCCCTGCGTTGTTATTTTGCAAGGTTAAGAATCTGTATTCACCGACTCATACGGCCGTCTGACGGGCGGAGCCCTCAATCAGCCGTCATTTTCAGCAGGGAATACAGGTGCTGAAATGGCAGCGCCCCATCTGTTTTGAAGCCGTCCGGCTCCAGCCGGAGAAACTCCAGTGGAGGGCCTTTCTGCTATGAAAAAGACCGTCACCATCAAGGAAAACCGCACCTTCCGGCGGATATACAGCAAGGGCCGCTCCGCGGTGACCCCCTTTCTGGTGCTCTACTGCCGCCCCAACCGGCTGGATCACAACCGGCTGGGCGTGACGGTCAGTACCAAGCTGGGCGGCGCCGTGGTGCGCAACCGCGCCCGCAGGAGGCTCAGGGAGGTCTTCCGTCTGGCGGGGCCGGATCTGCGCCGGGGCTACGATGTGATCCTGGTGGCCCGGAACAGGGCCGTCAACGGACCCTATGAGAAGCTGACGGGCGCGTTTTACCGGGCCTGCCGGGAGCTGGACCTGCTGGAGAGGAGGAAAAGGGAGTGAAAGGACTTCTTCTGGGGGCGATCCGCTTCTATCAGAGATACGTCTCGCCGGGCCTGCCCCCCAGGTGCCGCTTCATCCCCACCTGCTCCCAGTATGCCCTGGAGGCCGTGGAGAAGTACGGCCCTCTCAGGGGCGGCTGGCTGGCTCTCAGGCGGTTTTTGCGATGCCACCCCTTTTACAAGGGGGATATGTACGATCCTGTACCCTAGGCAGGCAGATCAAAACTGCCTGTACCAGAAAAACCGGAGGAACGTTCAATGTTTGGTGCCTTTGGCAAAATTGTCAGTATGCCTTTTGCGGTGCTGCTGCGCTGGCTGTACAACATCAGCGGGTCCTACGGGCTGTCCATCATCCTGTTCAGCCTGGTGGTCACCCTGGTCATGGTCCCATTCCAGATGAAGTCCAAGCGCAGCATGGTCCGCATGGGCAAGCTCTCCAGCAAGCAGGCGGAGCTGCAGAAGCAGTACGCCAAAAACCAGCAGAAGTACCAGGAGGAGCTGACCAAGCTCTACCAGGAGGAGGGGATCAACCCCATGGGCGGGTGTCTGTGGTCCTTACTGCCCATGTTCATCCTGGTTCCCCTCTATTCCATCATTCGTATGCCCATCGTCTACTTCATGGGCATCAGCGAGACGGCCTGCAATGCCCTGCGGGAGGCCGCCGCGGGCCTTGGCTACGCGGCGGAGACCCTAGGCAACGGGGCCTACGGCGCCTATGAGCAGATTGATCTGGCAAACTTCATCACCCGCAACTGGGACAGCTATGACTGGGCTGGCATTGAGGGCGTGGGGGACAAGCTCCTCCAGATGCACTTCGACTTCCTCGGCATCGATTTGAGTATCCAGCCCCAGCACGTCCTTCGAAGCTTCTCCATGGAGTGGGCGGTCATCGGGGTCATCCTCGTCCCCGTGCTGGCCGCTGTCATGAACTATGTACAGACCATCGTCATCAGCAAGTCCAACGGCCAGTCCCAGGAGCAGCAGGCCAGCATGAAGATGATGAACATTATGATGCCCCTGATGAGCCTGTGGTTCTGCTCCGTCATGCCCGCCGCCCTGGGCGTGTACTGGATCGCCAACAGCGTGTGGGGCATGATCCGCGAGTCCGTGCTGGGCAAGTTCTACACAAAAAAGATCAACGCCGAGGAGGAGGAGCGGGAGGCCAAGCGGGAGGCCGCCAGGAAGCTGCGCATGGAGGAGGCCAAGAAGCGGGCCGCCGAGCAGCGGGAAATTGACGTCAGGCGTCCCAAGAAGCAGCCTCCTCAGAAGACCGGAGAAAAGCGGGTTTCCACAACCGAGGCCGGCCGTGTGGGTGAGCGCCCCTATGCCCGGGGCCGCAGCTACCAGGCGGACCGATACGAAGAGAAGGAGTAATATTCGTTATGACGGCGAAATTTATTGATATGACGGGCAAAACCGAGGACGAGGCCGTCGCAAAAGCTCTCTCCCAGCTGGGATTGGACCGGGACGAGGTGTCCGTGGAGGTGCTGGAGCGGGCCAAGAAGGGATTTCTGGGTATCGGCGCCAGCCCCGCGAAGGTCCGCGTGACCTACGGTCTGGAGGAGGCGAAGAGCGCGCCGGAGGCGGCCCCTGTTTCCACAGTGGTGGAGTCTTCTGTGGAAAAAAAGCCGGAGAAAAAGCAGAGTGCCGAAAAGACCGCCGAACCTGCCCCCAGGGCGGAGAAGCCGGTCCGGCGGGAGCGTCCCGAGCGCCGTCCCCGCCCCCGGCCTGAGCGCCGGGAGCAGCCGGCCGCTGTGAAAACCGAGGACGCGGTCCAGCCCCCGCAGCCCCAGGATCTGGGGGAGATCTGCACCGACGAGAAGGCGCAGCAGATTACCGCCTTCCTCACCGGCCTGCTCCAGCACATGGAGAGCGGCGCCCAGGTGAAGGTCTACCGGAGCGAGGAGGGCCGGTACAAGGTCATCCTGGAGGGGGAGAAGCTGGGACAGCTCATCGGCCGGCGGGGCGAGACCCTGGACGCCATCCAGCAGCTGACCAATTACTCCGTCAACCGGGGCGGCGACAAGCGGGTGCGCGTCCATGTGGACGCGGAGAACTACCGCCTCAAGCGGGAGCAGAGCCTCCAGCACCTGGCACATAAGGTGGCCGCCAAGGTGGTCAAGTACAAGCGCAATGTCACCCTGGAGCCCATGAACGCCTATGAGCGCCACGTCATCCACACGGCGCTCCAGGATGTGGAAAACATCACGACCTACTCCATGGGCACCGATCCCAACCGCCGGGTCATCGTGGCCTATGACCGGAACGGAAACAAGTAGAGGCAGCCGTCCTTTTCCTTTGAAAAAGGGAGGGATCGGAAGAAAGCTTTACAGCTCCTCAACGCAGCAAATGCACAACCCCCGCCGGATTTGTGGAAAAGCCCGGCGGGGGCTTCTTTATGAGAATTTAAAGCTCATATAAAGAGAATATAAAGATTTCCTAATACCTGTCTCTTGCCATTTGTCGAAAAAACAGATATAATGGGGCAGAAACAAGAAAGAAAACAGGTTTGAGGGTGGTAAATTGAAGAAATTTTTGGAGATCGTTTTTTTTCTGCGGAGGGAGGCGGAGCCGGGCTGGCCTGTTTGGAAGACGATTATTTTCTATAGCTACCGGGTTCTGGCTCTGCTGCTGGCCTCCGTCTGCCTGGGGACGCTGCTGCTCTGCTTTGCCTACGGGGCCTACTCCTGGGGGGTGTTCGAGGGGTACTTCGCTTCCGCCCAGATTCTGGTGATGAACGTCCTGCCGGTGGTTCTGCTGGTGTTTTTGTTCTACGGTATCACGGGCCGGGCCTGGTCCGCCTTTTTGATCGGCGGGGGCATCGCCTTCGGCTTCAGCCTGGGCAGCTACTACAAGCTCACCTTCCGGGACGATCCGCTCCACTTCGAGGATATGTTCATCCTCCGGGAGGCCAAGGCCATGGCCGGCGGGAGCCGCTACGCCCTGTTTGTGGACAAGCGTATCGCCGTCACGGCGGTTTGCCTGCTCCTGGGGACGCTGGTGCTGTTTCTGCTGGTCCGGGGCAGGCTGGGGGGCTGGCGGCTGCGTGTGCCCGCGGCCATGACGGCGGTGCTGGCGGCTGCGGCGGTGATGCCGGCCTATCTGGATGAAGATCTCTATGGACGGGTGGACAACTACGAATACCTCAACCAGTGGAGCGCCACCCAGGAGTACATCGCCCACGGCTTTTTCTATCCCTTTATTCACAGCGTCAAGGATTCCCTGGATTTTCCACCCTCCGGCTACAGCGAGGGGAAAACCCGGGAGCTTCTCTCCGGCTATGAGGACGCAGACATCCCCGAGGACAGGAAGATCAACATCATCGCCCTCATGCGGGAGGCCTATGTGGATTTCTCCCGGTACGATATCCCGGGACTGGATACCAGCGGATACGAGCTCTACCACCAGCTGGAGGCGGAGAGCCTCACCGGCAATCTGGTGACCAACATCTTCGCCGGGGGCACCGTGGACACGGAGCGCTGCTTCCTGACGGGCAGCTACAAGGTCCGCAACTTCCGCAGCAACCAGAATTCCTACCTCTGGTACCTCCGGGATCAGGGCTACACCGTGGAGGGCAGCCATCCCTATTACCAGTGGTTCTACAACCGCCAGAACATCAACAGCTATCTGGGCTTTGAGCGCTACCGCTACCTGGAGGACGACTACATCAACCTCTGCGAGGACTTCACAGACGACACCCTCCCGGAGGACGCCCTCCTCCTGCCGGAGATCTACAGCGACTTCCAGAAGAACAAGGCCACCGGGAAGCCCTATTTCTCCTTTTCCGTCAATGTCCAGAGCCACGGCCCCTACGCCGTCTGGGATACCGGATCTCCGGAGCGGATGGACATGAGCTACAGCCTGGCCTGCCGCAACGCCATGAACTTCTATCTGAACACCATCTTTGAGACGGACGAGGAGCTGGCAAAGCTGATGGACCGCCTGCGCTCTGACCCGGACCCGGTGGTTCTGGTGACCTTCGGGGACCACATGCCCTGGATGGGGGACAGCAACGCCTTTTACGATGAGATGGGCATGAATATCGACCCCGGGGAGGAGGAGGGCTTCTATAACCACTACGCCACCCGCTACCTCATCTGGGCCAACGACGCGGCCAGGGAGATTATCGGCCGCGATCTCCGGGGAGACGGGCCGGACATCTCCCCCTGCTACCTGATGAATCTGGTGTTCCAGCAGCTGGGATGGGAGGGCCCCGCCTTCATGCAGGCCATGGAGCCCATGATGGAGACCTTCCCGGTGGTCAGCACCAAGGGGCGCTATCAGGTGGACGGCGAGCTGGTTGAATCCATCCCGGAGGACCGGAAGGATCTGTTCCGCCAGTTTCTTTACATGCAGTACTACTGGAGCAGGGAATTCATCTATTGATTGGATGGGCCGCCGCCCTGCCGGCCCCGTGACCCGGCCTGCGCGGACTCCGAATCAAGCGCTCTTTTGTAAATCCAGTGGACTTTTTCCAGCCTGTGCGGTATACTGTTGGTACCGCGCGGGCTGGTTTTTCCATCTGTGCCGTGCGGCTGGAAAGGAGTCGCGCACATGAAAAAATTTGTCCTTTTACCGCTTATGCTGTTATGCCTGCTCTGCGGCTGCACCGGGGAGGAGAAGACCCAGCCCCCTGAGCCGGAGGAGATCGAGGCCGCCTCCAACGTGCCGGATCCTGTCCCGGCGGCCGCGCCGGAGGAGGTCCCGGATCCTGTCCCACCGCCGGATCCCCGGCAGGAGACGGTGGACGATCTTCTCTCTCGCATGAGCCTGGAGGAGAAGGTGGGCCAGATGTTCTTTGTCCGGTGTCCGGAGCTGAATGCCCTGGAGAAGATCGGCCAGTATCGCCTGGGGGGCTATCTGCTCTTCACCCGGGATTTCAAGGACGCCGCCGGGGAGTGGCTGACGGCCGAGGATTTTGTGGACAAGCTGAAGGGGTATCAAGCCGCGTCCTCCATCCCGCTATTCATCGGCGTGGACGAGGAGGGCGGCACCGTTGCCCGGGCCAGCCGGAACCCCTACCTGTTTCTGGAGAAGTGCAAGTCCCCCCAGGAGCTGTGGGCCGAGGACAAATGGGGCGCCATCGGCGGGGACGCCATCGACAAGAACCGGGATCTCCTGGATCTCGGCATCAACGTCAACTTTGCCCCCGTGGCGGACGTGTCCACGGACCCGGCGGACTTCATCTATGACCGCTCCTTCGGCCAGGACGCCGCGGCCACGGCGGAGTACGTGCAGGAGGTGGTCGAGTCGGTGAACCTGGTCTCGGTCCAGGATCCCGCCTTCACCGGCCCCTACTACAAGATTGGCTGCGTCCTTAAGCACTTCCCAGGCTATGGCAACAACGTGGATACCCACACTGGAATTGCCATTGACGAGCGGCCCTATGAGCAGTTTGTGGCCGAGGATTTCCTGCCCTTCCAGGCGGGGATCAAGGCCGGGGCGGGCTCTGTGCTGGTCAGCCACAACGTCGTCACCTGCATGGATGAAAGCCTCCCGGCGTCCCTCTCGCCGGAGGTCCACCGGATTTTGCGGGAGGAGCTGGACTTTGACGGCGTCGTCCTCACCGACGATCTGGCCATGGACGCGGTGGAGGCCTACGCCCAGGACGGATCCGTGGCGGTCCTGGCCATTCTGGCGGGGAACGACATGGTGGTGACCACGGACTTTGAGACGCAGATCCCCCTGGTCATTGACGCGGTGCACACCGGGCTCATCCCGGAGGAGATGATCGATCAGGCGGTGGGCCGGGTGCTGGGCTGGAAGTACGATCTGGGGATTCTGGGCAATGGAGCTGGACAGGATTCTCCGGTGTCTAACTCAGGCAGAGGGGCAAACTCCTCTGGGGAATTGGAAGAAACGGGGAGGATGTTATGGTGAAAACATTCTGGAAAAGCGCCCTCTTGTTCTGTATAGTATCCCTCTTGTTGGCCGGAACGGCCCTGGCGGACAGCGGGCCCAAGCCCCAGCTTGTGGTGAAGGTGCTCAACGGCCCGGAAGAGCCCTACTACCTGGACCTCCTGGCGGAGGGCGGGGGCGGAAACGGGCTGAGCCAGGAGGAGCGAAACGCCCTGGACCAGGACATGCTCTCCGCCCTCCTCGCGGCGGTGCCGGAGGGGTGGCACGCCTGTGTGACAGAGGGTACCGGCGTTCCCATCTGGGGGGAGCTGACCAGCGAGGACGGGGTCCATACCTTCGGCTACGTGGGTGTACCGGAGACTTACCGCATCCTGGTGGTCACCCGGTCCGGGGAGACGTGGGTGTCCGAGACCCTGGAGCGGAAGGTGCTCCAATCCTCCGTTGCCCTGGACTGGACGGCGAAGACCGTCGAGGTTCCGCCGGTGTGGGCGGGGTACGTGCTGCAATTTCTGGCCACGCTCCTGCCTACGCTCCTCGCCGAGGGCATCCTCCTGCTGGCCTTCCGGTTTGACTGGAAAACAAACTGGCGGCCCTTCCTGCTTGTGAACCTGGTGACCCAGGGGGCTTTGGCGGTGTTCATGAGCTTCCACATCGTCCGGGACGGCTTTGGCTGGTGGTTCCTCATCCTGCTGGTCCCGGCGGAGCTGGTCATCGCACTGGTGGAGGCCGGGCTCTACTGCAAGCTCCTCCAGGGCCGGTCCAGGGCCCGCTCCTTCGTCTATGGCCTCACGGCCAACGCCATTTCGGCCCTGCTGGGGTGGTACCTGGCAGAGCCGGTGTGGCGGTGGATCGTTACAATTTGTTGATAAAGGACGTTCGATCATGACAGAAAAGCTATACTACAACGACCCCTTCTGCAAAACCTTCACCGCTACGATCCTCTCCTGTACCCGGGAGAAAAGCGGCTATGCCGTCACCCTGGACCGCACCGCCTTCTACCCCGAGGGCGGCGGCCAGCCGGCGGACCACGGCGTCCTGGGCGGCGCCTCCGTCACCGATACCCGGGAGAAGGACGGGGAGATCCTCCACTTCTGCGACAGGCCTCTCCCGGTAGGAGAGGCTGTGGAGGGTGAAATTGACTGGTCCCGCCGTTTTGACTTTATGCAGCAGCACAGCGGCGAGCACATCGTCAGCGGCATCCTGTGCGGAAAATTCCACTGTGACAATGTGGGCTTTCACATCGGACACGATCTGGTGACCATCGATTTCAACGCCCGGCTGACGCCGGAGGACGTGCTGGAGGTGGAGCGGCTGGCCAACCGGTACGTCTGGGAGGACCATCCCATCGACATCTCCTTTCCGTCCCCAGACCAGCTGGAGGCTCTGGACTACCGCAGCAAGAAGGCCCTTACCGGTCAGGTCCGCATTGTCGCCTGGCCGGGAGCGGACTGCTGCGCCTGCTGCGGCACCCACGTCCGCTCCAGCGGTCAGGTGGGCATGATCAAGCTCGTCTCGTGCCAGAACTTCCGGGAGGGTGTGCGCATTGAGCTGGCCGCCGGAGGCCGCGCCCTGGACTGGTCCAACCGGATCTCCCGCCAGAACACCCTGGTATCCCAGCTCCTCTCCGCCAAGCCCGACGCCACCGCCGCCGCGGTGGAGCGGCTGCAGAAGGAGCTCCACGCCCTCCATGGCCGCGTCTCCGCCCTGGAGGAGGAGGACTTTGCCCGCAAGGCCGCCCAGTACGCCGGGGCTGGAGACGTGCTTCTGCTGGAGCCCCCCATGTCCCCGGAATCCCTGCGGAAGCTCTGCGGCGCGGTCCAGGCAGGCTGCGGCGGGTGCTGTGCCGTCTTTGCCGGGGAGGGGGAGAGCTATCAGTACGCCGCCGGCTGTCCGGACCGGGATCTCCGCCCGCTCTGCAAGGAGCTCAATGCCGCCCTGAACGGCCGGGGCGGCGGCAAGCCCGCCTTCGTCCAGGGCAGCGTCCAGGCGGGCGCGGAGGCGATACGGGGGTTTTTCGGGGGCAGACATCCTTTTTCTTGAAAGAAAAAAGGATCAAAAAGAACTTTTTGGCGAAACGATGTTTCGCCTGTGATTGATAATGAATAGAATTTATTAGGGTAAAAATAACATGAAGTATTTACAACAGGCGGTGATCATCGCCGCCATTACCGTTGTTTCGGAGCTTTTGAAGTATTTGATTCCGCTGCCCATTCCCGCCAGCATCTATGGGCTGATCATTTTGTTTGCCCTGCTGAAGTCCGGCGCTCTGAAGCTCAGCCAGATTGAGGATGTGGGCGGCCTGCTGCTGGAGCTGATGCCCCTGCTCCTGGTGCCGGCCTCGGTCAGCTTTCTCACTGCGCTGGATTCCATCCAGGACATGCTTCTGCCGGTGCTTATCATGGGGCTTCTGGGCACCCTGGCGGTTATGGCGGTCACGGGACGTGTCTCACAGTGGATGATCCGCCGGAGGAAGGGGGGAGAGGTCCATGACTGATTTTTTCAGGTCCTCCGCCTGCTTTGGCTTGTTTCTCTCCCTGGGGAGCTTCCAGCTGGCCCGGTTCATCAACCGCCGCTTTGGCCGGGAGGTATGTAATCCGCTGCTCTTCGCCACGATTTTCTGCGGCGCGGTTCTCCTGCTGACCGGCACAGACTATCAGGTATATTATGACAGCGGCGCGGATATCCTGGAGTTTCTTCTGACGCCCGCTACCATCTGTCTGGCCATCCCCCTCTACCGCCAGTTCGCCCTGATGAAGCAGAACGCCGGCGCGGTGCTGGCCGGCTGCGCCGCCGGTGTCGCGGCCCACATGCTGGGCTGTATTCTGATGCTGGTGATTTTCCGCATGGAGGGACCTGAGTACATCACGCTGCTGCCCAAGTCCATTACAACCGCCATCGGCAAGGGGCTCAGCGAGGAGCTGGGCGGCTATCCCGCCATCACTATGGCGACGATTATGGTTACAGGGCTCTTTGGAGCCGTTGCCGCCCCGGCCTTCCTGAAGCTGTTCCGTGTGACCGATCCCCTGGCCCAGGGCCTTGCCATCGGCACCTCCTCCCATGCCGCCGGTACCTCCCGTGCCGTGGAGCTGGGGGATATCCAGGGCGCCGCCAGCTCTCTGGCCATCGTTGTCACCGGACTGCTCACCGTTGCGGCCGCGCCGCTGTGCGCGATGCTGGCCGGGTAGGCCGGGCAGACATACGTTTCTTTCCTCAGAAGGAAACGTATCAAAAGAAAGATTTTTGCGGCAGACCTGCGTGTTGCCTCTGTTTTCTCTGGGGTTCTATTCGGCCGCACGGAGATTTCCGCGTCAATGTAGATGTATTCCAGCCGCAATGCAAAGCACCCCTGGGGATTTTCCCCAAGGGTGCTGTTTTATACGAATACCCGGTTAAATATTTTAGAACCTGTATTCATAGCCGGGGGATAAGGGCTTGGCGGCAAAAGAGCCGCCAGGACACGGTCAACGGCTGTGAATACAGGTTTTTAATCAGGTATTCGTACTATTCCTCTGCTTCCTCCGGCAAATCTGCCTCCATGTACATGAGCTCTGTTCTCAGAAGCGCGGCTGCCAGCATTTCTAAGATGGATTTTAAAAATTTTTTATCGTGTTCTGAGGGTGGATATTCACTTCCGTCCTTTTTCAGGATTCTGTTTCCAATCTTTTGTATTGCGATATCGATATCCCCGACAAGACTTGCATACATTTTTCGATGCAGCTCCAGTTCAGTCATAAATTTATCCCCCTTTTGTAATACTGTCATTATAGTACTAATTTGCTCTAAAATCAATAGAAAGCTTTCTTCTATGCTACCGTAAGACAAAAAGTTTTAGGGGGAGGAGCAATGGTAGCAGATATCCGCAGAATGCGGGATTTGCGTGAAGATTCAGATTTAAATCAGACGCAGGTTGCCGAGATTCTTGGTATTTCTCAGACAGTGTACTCTCGTTATGAACGTGGTGCAACAGAGCTTCCTCTGCGTCATTTGGTGGCACTTTGCAGGTTTTACAATGTATCTGCGGACTATCTTCTGGGTTTTATAAACACTCCCAACCCATACCGCATCAAATACAAATAAACCGCCGGAGTTTTCCACAATCCGGGGGAATTTTGTTGATAGTTTGCCGCACTGTACTCCGGATGTTCCGCTTGAGTTCATGCTATGGCTAATCGAACGGCAGAGGCTGCGAGTTCTATTATGGTGAATCCCCAGGGAGTGCCGCTCCCTGGGGATTCATGCTGTGTTAGAGTCTGTTTGAAAAATGTCAAAACGCCCAAACGACGGAATTTTTTCCTTGTCCATCGAAAAAATCTCTCGCTTTTGGCCATTCCGCCATTTATCAAACAAGCCCTATCCTATAAAAAGTTCTTTTTGATTCTTTTTCTTTCAAGAAAAAGAATGACTGCCTTACGCGTTCTCTTCCTCCACCGCGGTCACAGCGATGTGCAGCTCATCCAGCTGCTTTTGCTCGACGAAGGAAGGGGCGCTCATCATGAGGTCCTGGGCGTTCTTGTTCATGGGGAAGGGGATGATCTCACGGATGGACTCCTCGCCGGCCATGAGCATGACCATGCGGTCCACGCCCGGGGCGATGCCGGCGTGGGGGGGTGCGCCGTAGCAGAAGGCGTTGTACATGGCGGGGAACTTGCTCTTCACGTCGTCCTCGCCCAGGCGCACCAGCTGGAAGGCCTTGATCATGATCTCGGGGTCGTGGTTGCGCACCGCGCCGGAGGAGAGCTCCACGCCGTTGCACACCAGATCGTACTGGTAGGCGCTGATGGTGAGGGGGTCCACCTCGCCGCGGATGGCTTTGTCCAGGATCTCCGCGCCGCCGTTGGGCATGGAGAACGGGTTATGGCAGAACTCCAGCTGGCCGCTCTCCTCGCCGATCTCGTACATGGGGAAGTCCACGATCCAGCAGAACTCGTACTTCTCCCTGTCCATGTGGTTGGGGCACAGGGCGCCCAGCTTGCTGCGCAGAACGCCGGCGGTCTTCTGGGCCGCACCCTTCTTTCCGGCGGTGAGGCCAACGAAGCAGCCCGGCTTCAGCCCCAGCTTCTCCACAACCTCATCCTTGTGCTCCGCCACAAACTTGGAGATACCGCCCACCAGCTCGCCCTTCTCGTCCAGGCGGAACCAGTAGGCTTTGTTGCCGGCCTGGACCTCCACGTCGGCGCACAGCTTGTCAATCTGCTTTCTGGCAGCGGAGAAGTCCGTGACCACGATGGCCTTGACGGTATTGCCCTGGAAGGGCTCGAAGCCGCAGCCGGAGAGCAGATCCGTGGCGTCCTGGACAGTCAGGTCGATGCGCAGGTCCGGCTTGTCGGAGCCGTAGACCTCCATGGCCTCGGCGAAGGGGATGCGCCGGAAGGGGGTGCTGGGGACCGTGTGGTACAGGCCGTACTGGGCGAAGATAGGGGGGAAGACGGCCTCAATGACGGCGAACACGTCCTCCTGATTGGCAAAGCTCATCTCCATGTCCAGCTGGTAGAACTCGCCGGGGGAGCGGTCGCCTCTGGCGTCCTCGTCCCGGAAGCAGGGGGCGATCTGGAAGTACCGGTCAAAGCCGGAGGCCATCAGCAGCTGCTTGAACTGCTGAGGGGCCTGGGGCAGGGCGTAGAACTTCCCGGGGTGCTTCCGGGAGGGCACCAGGTAGTCCCGGGCCCCCTCGGGGGAGGAGACGGTGAGGATGGGGGTGGTGATCTCCATAAAGCCCTGCTCGGTCATGCCCTTGCGGATGGCGGAGACCACATTGCAGCGGAGGATGATGTTCTTCTTCACATCCGGGTTGCGGAGATCCAGGTAGCGGTACTTCAGGCGGAGGGACTCGTCGGCCTCCCGGCTGCGGTTCACCTGGAAGGGGAGCTCGTTGTACTGGCACTTGCCCAGTATCTCGATTCGCTCGGGCACCACCTCGATCTCGCCGGTGGGCAGATTCTTGTTCTTGCTGCTGCGCTCCCGGACGGTGCCCTCCACGGAGATGGTGGACTCCTTGTTGAGGCCGTGGACGATGTTCATCATCTCCTCGGTCTCAATGACTACCTGGGTGGTGCCGTAGAAGTCCCGGAGGATGACGAAGGCGAAGTTCTGTCCTACCTCCCGGACGTTCTCCATCCAGCCGGAGAGCTTGACCTGCTGTCCCACGTGCTCCAGCCGGAGCTCATTGCAGGTATGGGTACGGTTCTGTGTCATGATGATTCCTCTTTCTTATTATAAAATGTATAATATTAACAGATTTTTACTATTTGGAATTGACATTGGGGTCTGCTTCCAGGATATAAGCCAGCACATCCTCCAGCCATTGCTCCTGGTCTGCCGTACTGACGGGCCGGGTGTCTCCCATAAACTCCATGTCCAGATCTCCATAGAAGTTATTGAAGTGCAGCAGATATCCGGTAGCGGTGCTGATGTCTGTTACGGGGGCATTTTCAAAGGCCAAGTCTATATCCCATCTAAAATCTCCTTCTCTGATTAGGTGCGTCCTGGTTCCTCTGGGAATCCACCAGAAGGGAGAACGTCTGAAGTGACGTCCCTGGAACAGATCCAGCAAAGGCGTGAGGCCGTCCTCCGGCGTCAGTGAGATTCTGTTGTACAGCTCGCTGATCTCGTAGGCGGAGTATCCGGCGTAGACTCCTGTACACTTCTCCAGGTCCAGTCCGGGGCACAGATCCTCAATGGTCAGGGGCCGCGCGTACCACAGGCAGACAGCGGTCGTTATTACAACAAGCAGGGCGGCGAAGCCGAGAAGAATTCGTCTTTTGTTCTTCATCTGTTTTTCCTCCTTTACCCCTGGGACGGGGCGGCCACCTCTGGCTACACAAAAACAATCAGGAATCAGTTTCCCACTTCTGTCCATATTCCTTCACAAATGCCAGAATCTTCTCCGCAATGGCTTTATCCTGTGCCCGGGTGAAGATGGTCCTGCCATTGCTCCCAAACTCGGCTGCCGCTCCCTGATAGGCCGCAGTAAACCACTCATCTTCTCCTGTTGCCGCTGAAATCAAAATTGTAGTCTCTCCGCTTCCGCGTCCTGCACCAAGATTGGGGAGGGGAAGCAGGCTCCTGAGACTGACCCGGTATTGACAGCTTTGGAGAATCTCTCTCAGTGCACCTGCGGTCTCCCCACGGCCGCCAGAGCTGTCCAGTTGTAAGGCGCCACTCGGTTCGCTGTCCTTTGTGGCAATCAGGCTGAAGTTCTGAAATTCCCCCTCTCCAACCAGATCATCAAAGCTCCTTGGCCGGGTATACCATAGACAGAACACGATGATGACCGCCAGCACGGCCAGGGCAATTTTCCGCTTTCTTCTCACTGTCCGCACTCCTTTCTGACCGGCAGGGCAGGGGGGACCCTACGCCACGATCACGGGCCCCTCGTTCCTCTTCGCCAGTCCGCCCCGGATCCGCTCCAGGGTCCCCTGGAAATCCAGCTTGGTCTGCTCACCGGTTTTCATGTCCTTGCAGGCGACAACGCCCTCCTTCACCTCGTCCTCCCCCAGGAAGACCACGTAGGGAACACCTACCTTGTCGGCGTAGTTCATCTTGGCCTTGAACTTCTTCTGCTCGGTGTAGAGTTGCACCCGCACGCCCTCGTTTCGCAGGCCGGTGGCCAGAGCGATGGCGGGGGAGAGGTCCTCGGTCATGGGCAGGACGAGCACGTCCGCCGGGGCGGTGTTCTTCTCCTGGCTCAGCATGTTCTGCTCGTTCAGAACATAGAACAGCCGGGTCAGTCCGATGGAGATGCCAACGCCGGGGAGTAGTTTATCCGTATAATATTCCGCAAGGTTATCGTACCGCCCGCCGGAGCAGATGGAGCCGATCTCCGGGTGTTCGGTCATAAAGGTCTCATAGACGGTGCCGGTGTAGTAGTCCAGGCCCCGGGCGATGGTGAGATCCACGGCGAAATTCTCCTCCGGCACGCCGAAGGCGGACAGGTACTTTACTACCGTCCCCAGCTCGTCCAGCCCGGTGTCAAAGAGCTCGCTGCGCCCCCGGTAGCCCTCCAGGGCCTCCAGGACCTGCTGGTTGCCGCCCTTGATGGCGATGAACTTCAGGATCTCCCCGGCGGCCTCCGGGCTGATCCCCAGCTCGCCGGTGAGCAGGGCGGAGACTTTCTCCTCGCCGATCTTGGGCAGCTTATCCACGGTGCGCATGATGTCCCCGGCCTTATCCGCCAGCCCCAGCATGGTATAGAACCCGTTGAGGATCTTCCGGTTATTGACCCGGATCTGGAACCGCTTCAGGCCCAGCTTGCTGAAGGTCTGATAGATGATAGCGGGGATTTCGGCCTCGTTGGCGATATCCAGCTTGCCGTCGCCGATGATGTCGATATCGGCCTGATAGAACTCCCGGAACCGGCCCCGCTGGGCCCGCTCGCCCCGGTAGACCTTGCCGATCTGGAACCGGCGGAAGGGGAAGGCCAGCTCACTGTAGTGGAGGGCCACATATTTGGCCAGGGGCACGGTGAGATCGAACCGCAGGCTCAGATCGCTGTCACCCTTGGTAAAGCGGTAGATCTGCTTCTCCGTCTCCCCACCGCCCTTGGCAAGCAGGACCTCACTGGCCTCGATGACGGGGGTGTCCAGGGGGGTGAAGCCATAGAGGGAGTAGGTTTCCCGCAGGGTGGACATGATGGATTCCATCAGCTGCTGCTGGCGGGGGAGGAGTTCCATGAACCCTGAGAGGGTCCTCGGCTGAACATTCATGATGATTCTCCTTTTCTTCTTCGCGCCCGTTGGGCGATTTTATTTGTTGGTCCTGGGGCCTGCGCGGCCCCATACCCCGCGGTTACTTTTTGTGCGAACAAAAAGTAACCAAAAAGTCGCCAGGACCAAGGTCCTGGACTCCTTACTCGGGGCTGCCCTTTGGGCAGCCGCCTCGGCGGGGGATCTGCGGACTGCTGTGCAGATGAAGAGTTGCTCAGCCTCCAAACGGGCTTCTTTTTTGCTCCATACCGAGCTCGGGGCTTCCGTAACTGCCGCCCGGCTCGACTGGAGAGTACCTGCAAAGGGGAGGGGACCTAAAGAGAGCTTTTCCGATTATCGGTGTGCCCAACCAGATAATCGACGGATACTTCAAAAAAATCCGCCAGCGCAATCAGTCCGTCAATGTTGGGCTCTGACCGCCCTTTTTCATAGGTGTAGACAGAATATTTTTTTACCTGGAGGATCTCTCCGATTTGTTCCTGCGTCATGTTTTTTTCCATTCGCAGCTCTTTTAGTCTGTCAGCGAATTTTGGCATAATTTCCTCCAAAGTACTTGACACGGCGTAGAATAATTGTATACTATAAATAGATAAATTTACTACGAAAGAGGGGATATATTTGATGGATGTGATCTTGGAAACCTTGTACAGCACCTTTGCGCCCGACAGGGTATCGGAAGCGGAGCGGGCGATCATGGAGCGGGAGGGGGAATTTTTGGACGGGGTAGAGGAGAGGCTGTCGGTGGAGGACTTCGGGCATCTGTGGGACGTTTTCCTGGATATGAGCCTTGTGCGGATGGAGGAGAGCTTCACCCTTGGATACCGTCTGGGGGCACAGCTGATGCTGGCGTCCCTGGGTACTGAAGAATGGGCGATTGACCCCCAAAAGCGCCCATATTCCTGGCACTCTCCAGTCGAGCCGGGCGGCAGTTACGATTGCACGGCCACTCGATGTGGCCGTTGCAAGATCTACAACTGCGGGCGCGGAGCCTTGGGGACTGCCTTCATCCGGCAGCAGACAAAAGAAAATGCTCCCGTCCCCTGTCTTAGCGGGACGAGAGCATGACGAACCAGTCATACTTCGTGGTGCCACCCACATTCGGCGCGGTCCCAGCCGGGACGGCGCCCTTTTCCGTCCCTTTTTGGCGCGGGGGACCAGCCGCGGACGTCTCCGTCCCCGCTCAGGCGCTGTCCTTCCTCCCGTCCTGTCCGCAGGCCGCTTTCAGCGTAGTGCTGCGGCCCTCTCTGTCCGGTGGACGGGAATACTCTGTCGCCGTCATGGCGGTGCTGCCATTTTCAGCTATTATAGACCACTCTCCACAGAAAAGTCAATGGGAATGTTATAATTTGGACATATATTTGTGCTTGGGATTGACAATGTTCCGCCAGTCCAGGTCCCCGCGGTCCATGCCCAGTACCAGCATCTCTGCGGTTGCCACGTTAGAGGCGAAGGGGATGTTGTTCTGATCGCACAGCCGGGAGATGTAAAGAAGCTCCTTCTCCATGGAGGAGTCGTTGGGGTCAACAAAGAACAGTACCATGTCCATTTCATTGTAGGCGATTCTCGCCCCGATCTGCTGGCTGCCGCCATGCTGGCAAGTCAGGAAGCGGTGGACGCTCAGACCCGTCGCTTCCGCAATCATCTGTCCGGTGGTGCTCGTTGCGCAGAGGTTGTGCCGGGACAGGATTCCGGCATAGGCTGTGCAGAACTGGACCATCAGTTCCTTCTTATTGTCGTGGGACATCAGAGCAATATACATAATTCTCGTTTCCTTTCCGGTTCCTTGATGTCTCTCCTCCTGCGTGCTGGGAAAGGTTCATCTGATTTTCATGAGGGCAACCTTCTGTCCGTCAACCCGCCGGGCGATGTTCCGATAGGCCAGGGCTGCGCAGTCGTTGGTGGTCAGCAACAGGGGAATGCCCCGCCCCGCGTACAGGGGCATCGTCTCGTCCTCCGGGATCACACCCAGCAGAGGCAGTCCTGCCGTGTCGATCGCGTCGTCAATGGTCTGGTGGAGGGAGCGCAGCAGCTTTTTTCTGCACCGGTTCACCACCAGATGTACCTGCTCCCTGGAAAAGCCCTCCAGCTCCATCACCGTTCTCTGGGCGTCCCGGAGGCTGCTGGCGTCCGTGGTGGTGACAACCACCACCCGGTCCGCCCCGGAGATGGCCAGCTGGAATCCGGCTCCCAGTCCGGCCGGCGCGTCCACCAGACAGTAGTCAAATTGTTTCTTGATTTTTCGGATCAGCTTCTGATAAGCCTTTTTGTCAATGTCCGCCGCCTCGAACCGGATGGGAGCAGTCAGCAGAAACAGGTTTTTCTGCTGGGGGTGGGCGGCGGCGGCCTCCTCCAGGGAGCACCGCCCCTCCATGACGTCGGTAAAGTCCATCACCGCCCGGTCGGTCATCACCAGGGCGATATCCAGGTTCCTCAGCCCCACGTCGCAGTCCAGACAGAGGGTCCGGTGTCCCAGCCGGGCCAGAGCCATGCCGGTGTTGGCCGTGAATGATGTTTTTCCTGTGCCGCCCTTTCCAGATACGATGGCAATGGTATGTCCTATGGGAAGCGCCTCCCCTCTATGACGTTTTGGTATACCTACTTTTTCTTAAAAGAAAAAAGTATCAAAAAAGAATTTTATTGACTGACAGGGCCTGTTTCCAAACGAAGAACAGGCAAAACAATGTTTTGCCAAAGGGTTTTTCTTTTTGATTCTTTTTCTTTGTCCACAAAGAAAAAGAATACTCTGCCTATAGGGGCTGCTTTTTGATCTGGGCGAACCGGCGGGGGTACTTTTTGGGTGTGGGCTTGATTTTTTCGATGCAGACAACGCGGTGGATCACGTCGGTGGTGGGGATCTGGTAGTCCTTCACCGCCTCGATCCGTCCGCCCAGGGTGGAGACGGCGGCCTTGGACTGGTTGATTTCCTCCTCGGTGTGGCTGGACTTCATAGCCAGGAAGCGTCCGCCCACCTTCACCAGGGGCAGGCACAGCTCGCACAGCACAGGCAGTCCGGCCACCGCCCGGCTCACCGCGATGTCGAACACCTCTCTGTGCTCCCCGGCAAACTCCTCGGCCCTGCCGTGGACGCAGGCAGTGTTCTCCAGGCCCAGCGCCCCGCAGATCTCCCGGAGGAAGTCGATCCGCTTGCCCAGGCTGTCCAGCAGCGTCACATGGAGCCCCGGCAGGGCGATGGCCAGAGGGGCGCCGGGGAACCCGGCCCCGGTGCCCACGTCCACCACCCGTTGGCTCTCCAGCCCCGCCAGCTTCACCAGCGCCAGGCTGTCCAGCAGGTGGAGGGCGGCCACGTCCCTGGGATCCGTGATGGCGGTCAGGTTCATCACCTGGTTTTTCTCCAGAAGCGCCCGGCTGAAGGACTCCAGGGCGGGGATGCACGCCGGTTCCAGCCCCAGCTCCGGCAGGCCCTGTTCCAGCGTCTCTCTCATCGCTTCTCCTTGATCAGATCCCGGATCTCCGTCAGCAGCTTCTCCTCATTGGAGGGCTGGGGCGGGGGAGGGGGGGCCTCCTCCTTTTTCCGGGAGAGCCTGTTGACTGTCTTGACCAGGCAGAAGACCACGAAGGCCATGATGAGGAAGTTGAGCACCGCCTGGATGAAGTTGCCATAGGCGATCTCCGCGCCGTTGATGTGCAGGCACAGGTCGGCAAAACTGGCCGTATTGACGAAGATGCCGGTAAAGGGCATGAGGATGTCGTTGATGAGGGAGGTGGTGATGGCGCTGAAAGCCCCGCCGATGATGACGCCGACGGCCAGATCCATCACGTTGCCCCGCATGGCGAAGGCTTTGAACTCGTCTAAAAACTTCTTCATTTACACAATTTCCTTACCTTTTGTGGAAAACCCACCGTCAGGGCTGGACGGGCCCTCCGCACTCGCCGCTCCCGGCCTCGCCGCTCTCGATCTTCTCCTCGACAGGGGCCTCCGCCTCAGCGGCTTCGCTCCCGGTGTCCTCAGAGGCGGGGGCGGCCTCCGCGTTGGGGACGGTGTACTCCACGCTCAGCTCGTCGCTGAACAGGTGGGCTTCCTCCTCCTGCTGGAAGGGGGAGTTGAATCCGAGGGTGATGTTGATCTCGCCCTTGTCCTCACCCATCTCCTTCTTCACCCGGGTTGCCTGCCAGAGCAGGGCCTGATACCTGTTTTCCCCGGTTTCCTCGTCTTTTTCCACCTTGTAGGGGGTGAGCCCCACTGCCAGCGCCGCGATTCCCAGAACCTTCCAGAAATTTTTCATACCATGTCTCCTTTTATATGATGATTTGATTGTACCCTCTTTTCGGAAGAAACTTTCTTAGAAGCTGCGGCAAATAGCCTCAGCGCACCTCAGCATACATTTTCCTGCGATTTTTGTCCTGCTGAAGATGGCTTTCTCCCGCAAATCTGCGGGCTTGGCGGCTATTGATGCAGCTTCCTCAGGGAGTGGCAGTTTCTCAGCGTTTCGGAATCAGGATCTCTTTCCCACCCATATATGGCCGCAGGGCCTGGGGAATTCGGACGCTTCCGTCGGCCTGCAGGTTGTTCTCCAGGAAGGCGATCAGCATCCGGGGCGGGGCGATGGCGGTGTTGTTGAGGGTGTGGGGGAGGTAGTTCTTTCCATCCTCGCCCTTGACCCGTATCTTCAGCCGCCGGGCCTGGGCGTCGCCCAGGTTGGAGCAGGAGCAGACCTCGAAGTACTTCTTCTGCCGGGGACTCCAGGCCTCGATGTCGCAGGACTTGACCTTCAGATCCGCCAGATCGCCGGAGCAGCACTCCAGCTGCCGCACGGGGATGTCCATGCTGCGGAACAGCTCCACGCTGTACCGCCACATCCGCTCGTACCACTCCATGGAGTCCTCGGGCTTGCAGACCACGATCATCTCCTGCTTCTCAAACTGGTGGATGCGGTACACGCCCCGCTCCTCGATGCCGTGGGCTCCCTTTTCCTTGCGGAAGCAGGGGGAGTAGGAGGTCAGGGTCTGGGGGAGGGAGGACTCGGGGAGGATCTGGTCAATGAACTTGCCGATCATGGAGTGCTCGCTGGTGCCGATGAGGTAGAGGTCCTCGCCCTCGATCTTGTACATCATGGCATCCATGTCCGTCTGGCTCATGACGCCCTCCACCACGTTGCCGTGGATCATAAAGGGGGGGATGCAGTAGGTGAAGCCCTTGTCGATCATGAAGTCCCTGGCGTAGGCCAGCACGGCCTCGTGGAGCCGGGCGATGTCGCCCATAAGGTAGTAAAACCCGTTTCCGGAGACCCGGCCGGCTGCGTCCATATCCACGCCGTCAAACCGCTCCATGATCTCGGTGTGGTAGGGGATGTCAAAGCCGGGCACAGCCGCCTCGCCGAACCGCTCCACCTCCACGTTGGCGCTGTCGTCGGGTCCGATGGGCACGGAGGGGTCGATGATGTTGGGGATCACCAGCAGGAGCCTGCGGATCTCCCGCTCCAGCTCGCCCTCCCGCTGCTCCAGCTGGGCCAGCCGGTCGGCGTTGGCCTTGACCTGGGCCTTGACCCGCTCGGCCTCCTCCAGCTTGGAGGGGTCTTTTTTGGCCTGGCCCATCAGCATCCCCACCTGCTTGCTCAGGGTGTTGCGCTGGGCGCGGAGCTCACTGGCCTCAGTGATGGACTTTCTGTTCTCGCTGTCCAGCTCCAGAACCTGGTCCACCAGGGGAAGCTTCTCCTCCTGGAACTTCTTTCTAATATTCTCTTTGACTGCCTCCGGGTTTTCCCGGATAAATTTGATGTCCAGCATAGGTCCTCCTTTTCTCCCGCAGTTGTTTTGCCGTCGGGAGACAACGGTTATTATACCATAAATTGGTCGATCTCTTCCAGTGAATCCTGACCTCTCCGGCAGGTAATCCCCATGGGCCTGTGTTTCACGTGAAACATGGACCTATTTTCCCAGCGTCTCCAGGGCCTCCAGCAGGTCGTTCAGGTCATCCATGTCGTAGTACTCAATCTCAATTTTGCCCTTCTTCCTGCCGCGGGAGATGCGGCAGGCCCTGCCCAGGCAGGAGGAGAGGGATCGCTCCGCCTCCGCCACGTAGTCCACCTCCGGCAGCGCTTTTTTAACCGGCTCCTCCGGTTCCTGCTCCTTAGCCAGCAGCCGCTTGACCAGCTGCTCCGTCTGCCGGACGCTGAGGCTGGACTGCATAATGGTCTTGACCGCCTGGACCCGCAGGGCGGGGGAGAGGGGCAAAATGGCCCGTGCGTGTCCGGCGGAGAGATTTCCGTCCTCCACCAGGACTTTCAGATTTTCCTCCAGATCCAGCAGGCGCAGGGCGTTTGCCACAGCGCTGCGGGATTTTCCCACCCGCTGGGCGGCCTGCTCCTGGGTCATGCCGTAGTTCTCCACTAGGGCCCGGTAGCCCTCGGCCTCCTCCATGGGGTTCAGGTCCTCCCGCTGGAGGTTCTCGATCATGGCCAGCTCCATGGCCTTCCGGTCGTCCGCCTCGATGATGACGGCGGGGATCTCCTCCAGGTCCGCCAGACGGGCGGCCCGCCACCGCCGCTCTCCGGCGATGATCTGGTAGTAACCGGAGGACAGCTTCCGGACGGTCAGGGGCTGTATGACCCCGTGCTGACGGATGGACTCCGCCAGCTCCTCCAGCTTCTCCTGGTCAAAGTTCTTTCTGGGCTGGTTCCGGCAGCTCTCAATCTGAGAGACGGGCAGGGTGGAGGCCGGGGCGGAGAAGTCGGCGGAGAAGTCGTCTCCCAGCAGGGCGCCCAAACCCTTGCCCATACCTTTTTCTTTTGGTGCCACAGGGAATATCCTCCTTCCGACAGGTTCGATTACTTCTTGTTCTTGCGCAGAAACTCGTCCGCCAAGGCGGCGTAGGCCTCGCAGCCCCGGGAGGCGCGGTCATAGGCGCAGATGGGCTTTCCGTGGCTGGGCGCCTCGCTCAGCCGCACGTTCCGGGGGATGACGGTGCTGTAGACCTTGCCGGGGAAGAACCGCTTGACCTCCTGGGCCACCTGGAGCGCCAGGTTGGTCCGGCTGTCGTACATGGTCATGAGCACCCCCTCCAGCTCCAGCTCCGGATTCAGGGAGCGCCGGACAGCCCGGATGGTGTACATCAAATCGCTGAGTCCCTCCAGGGCGAAGTACTCGCTCTGAACCGGAACCAGGGCGCTGTTGGCGGCGCAGAGGCCGTTCAGCGTCAGCAGCTCCAGGGAGGGAGGGCAGTCGACGAAGATGTAGTCATAGCTGGGAGCCAGCTTCTCCAGGGCCCGGCGGAGCAGGTACTCCCGTTCCTCCAGGCCGACCATCTCCACGCCGGCCCCCGCCAGCCCCTTGGAGGAGGGGAGGACATCCCCGTACCGGGTGGAGACCACCCGCTTCTCCGGCTCGATACCGTTCAGCAGGACGTCGTAGATGCCCTGGGAGAGGGATTTGTCCACACCCATGCCGGAGGTGGCATTGGCCTGGGGATCGAAGTCACAGAGAAGAACCTTCTGTCCCTTCTCCCGCAGTGCGGCCACGAGGCTGACGCAGGTGGTGGTCTTCCCAACGCCGCCCTTCTGATTGACAACTGTAACAATTTTGCCCACTGGACACCTCCGGGAGAGGAATTGCAGTTCCCCAGTTTTATTTCCAGTAAATAAGTATATCATAAAACGGGCACATTTCAACAGAAAGTTATAAAAATTTTTGAAATTGTAAGGATAGACAGCTGGCACGGCAGGCTTTTCAGGATTGTTTCACGTGAAACACAGAGGGGGAGGGGGGAGCTGGTGAAAACAGAAGGGGCAGTGTTTCACGTGAAACACTGCCCCGGGGATTATCCCTGTGTGAGACTGCGGAGATAGTCCGCCGTCTCCTCCGGTATGGAGAAGGAGATGGCGATGTTGGCAAAGCCGGTGTCAATGGTGAGATAGTCCCCATCCTCGTAGATGAGGAAAGCGCAGATCTCCTTGAGCTCCGCCTTCTTGTCCCCGAAGAGGGCGGTGAGGGTCTCGGTCTGCCAGAGGGTGAAGGATCCGGCCCCGGTCAGACCCTCCGGCAGATCCGCCAGCCGCCAGCCCTCCACGTTGACGGACTTCACAAAGGCATCGATCTCGTCCTCTGTCTCCAGGACGGCCTTCTCGTCTCCTTCCGTGCCGGCAACCACAATTTTCTGAGCCTTGGACATCTCCCTATCCGGATTGAAGTTGACATCCGCCACCCTGCATCCCGCCAGCAGCAGGAGACACAGCGCCAGAGAAACAGGTAAAAGTTTTTGCATAATTGACCTCCCACAGGCAAAACGCAGTTTTGCCAAAAAGTGTTTCTTTTTGATTCTTTTTCTTTATCCATAAAGAAAAAGAATGAATACTTACTTACTCCAGATTCAGCCTCTTCCGCAGGATATACTCTGTGCAGAAGAAGTAGACAGCGTCACCTGCGAGCGCAATAAGGATGGAGATCCAGAAGGAGAGGTGTATCGCGGCCGTGGGGGAGTTCTCAAAATTTATCAGATCATAGGGAATGTTGAGGTGGCGGAGGCCCATGTTTCCCAAAATGCCAATCAATATCCCAACGAGCGCGTTGATGGCGATATAGGCCACCACGCTCATGGCGACACGGTTCCTGTTGAACAGGTGGCCGATGGCCATGGAGAGATAGAGGTGGAGATAACCGTTAGCCATGCCCAGGCAGATGAACAGCAGGAACTCCAGGAGGAAGAGGACGCCGTGGGTAAACTCCATGTTCCAGTGGGAGAAGAGATAGTGAAATCCCTTGAACATGTCGAGGATGTTGCTCCAGGAGATGGGCATGATCAGAAGGATGGAGAGGATCGCCACAACAATGCTCAGCAGGGTGGTGACCACCGCGCAGAGGAGCTTGGAGCCGATGAGCTGCCAGGGGCTCACGGGGAGGGTATGCATCAGATAGCCCTCGTCCCCCAGCAGGCCCCTGAAAAACCGCTGGATGACAAAGATTATGGTGACCACGAACATGGCAATCATGATGCCCACATACACCAGCATCGCTACGCCGGAGACCGTCTGGCGCAGTCCGCTTGCGCTGGTGACAAAGCTGTTGACCGTAAACCGGTTGACCAGCGCCAGTACCAAGGCGGCGGGCCAGATGAAGGCGAACTGCTTGAGCATGGAGCGAAAATCGTACTTCAGAAGCTTTCCAAACATCAGAAAGCACCTCCTTCCATATTCTGGGCCCGGAAGACCTCGCGGAACAGGGCGTCCACGCTCTTGTTCTCCCGCTCCCGGATGTTGTCCGCCGTGTCGTGGAGGACGATCTGGCCGTCCTTGAGGAAGATGGCCTCGTCCAAGACCTTTTCGATGTCGCTGATGAGGTGGGTGGAGATGAGGACCGTGCCGTCCTCGTTGTAGTTGGTGAGGATGGTGTTGAGTATGAAGTCCCGGGCCGCCGGGTCCACGCCGGCGATGGGTTCATCCAGCAGGTAGAGCTGGGCCTTTCTGGCCATGACCAGCACCAGCTGGACCTTCTCCTTGGTGCCCTTGGACATGGACTTGAGCCGGTCGCTGGGGGTGACCCCCAGGCTGGCGCACATGCTCATGGCCCGGGCCCGGTCAAAGTCGGCGTAGAAGTCGGCGAACAGGTCAAAGAGGTCCGTGGCCTTCATCCAGTCAGCAAAGTACATCCGGTCGGGGAGGTAGCTGATAACGGACTTGGTGTAGGGTCCCGCCGGCTGGCCGTCGATGAGGATCGCGCCATCGGTGGGCTGGAGCAGGCCGCAGAGAATCTTGATGAGGGTGGTCTTTCCGCTGCCGTTGGGGCCCAGCAGGCCCACGATCCGGCCCCGGCCAAGCTCCAGGTTCACCCCGGTGAGAGCGGGCTTTTGTCCGTAGTACTTGGTCAGCCCTGTACAGGTGACAAGCAGTTCATTCATGGTTCAATTCCTCCTTTAAAAACACAAGCGCATCGCTGGGGGTGTAGCCCAGCTCTGACAGAATCCGCAGGCAGGCGGCTACCGCCGCCTTTGCCCGCTCCTTGGCAGCCGCCTCAATGACCTGGATATCCTCGGTCACCGTGCGGCCGGTGGTGCGGTTGGCAACCGCCAGGCCGTCCTGCTCCAGCTGGGCAAGGGCCCGCTGCATGGTGTTGGGGTTCACCCCCGCCTGGGCCGCCAGCTCCCGCACCGGCGGGAGACGGCCCCCAGGTGGGTACTCGCCTTTCAGAATCGAGAGTGTCAGCTGGTCTGTCAGCTGCTGCCAGATGGGTCGGTCATCGGTGAAGCGCCATTCCATAGGGATCCTCCTCTCATAAAATGGGTTGGTTTCTAGTGGTGTACCCGGCCAGGAAGCGAACCAGAGTCCGGAGCAGAATTTTCGCAGGGCAAGGCGGCGGACGCAGGCGGGCTGTCGCCCGTCAAGGACAACAACGATGCCATGCGGAAATTTTATGATTTGATTTCTGGCCGGATGTACCGCTAGTTCAGCAAAGCATACAGTCCACAGGAGAGAGCATAGAACACATAGATATGGGCGGGGTAGAAGGCGTAGAAGAAGGTTTTGTGTCCGCCTCCCCGGCGTCCGTTGTAGCACAGCATCAGGAGTCCGGCAAAGGCTCCGTACCACTCGTAGTAGGTGGTGAACATCTGGGTCCAGTGGAAATCCGCCGGTTGTGAGATCAGGAAGCTTACATAGACGAGGACAAAGAAGAAGAGAAAATCGAAGATGATGAACGCGAGGGCCTGACGGTGTCTGTTCCCGCGGAAAATATAGAGCAGGATCCCTTCGATCAGAACAGGGATACAGGCGTCGAGACTGAATCCCCAGGTCGGGACCAGGGTAAGGCCCAGCACGGCAAGGGGCAGGCGGAGGGCGGGGAGCATCCCCTGGGCCGTACTCAGCAGGATAGGCCAGGCCAGGGGGAGTATCACTGCCGCCAGGCCGCGGAGGTACCGTTTCTCGCCCAGCCAGTCGATGCCCAGCCAGACGATCATAAGGATGGCGAAGGAGGTCATCATGCCGTTCATGGGGAAGAAGCCGTCCGGGCGGACGAAGAGGCCGAAGACGCTCATCAGCACGAGCAGGGCGGACATGAACACGGAGAGGGCATAGACCTTCAGGAAGTATTTTTTGCGGTTCCGGGTGTGGGTGAAGCCCTCCACGACGCAGAAGAGGAATAGGGGTGCAGAGAGGCGGCCCAGCATACTGAACCAGTCCGGGATCCAGCCGGTAAAGCCGAAGAAGTAGTGGATATGGTCCAGGACCATGAGCACCAGGGCGATTGTTTTCAGGCCGGTGGAGGTCAGGCCGCGTGGATTTTCTGTTTTTGCAAGTGTCTGCATCGTGGAATCTCCTTTCGCACTATTGTATTAGGCACTTAATACAATAGTACAGTTGGAGCCGTTTGTCAAGAGGCTTTCTAAAATTTTTTCCTCGCGCATAAACATGGATATACGCAAGCGTATCAGCGTGGAGAACAAGCGCCTGGAGCAAGGCGTATGCCTTGCGGTAAAAAGTTTCTTTTGATTCTTTTCTTTACAAAGAAAAGAATGGATACCAAATGGAGGTACTTATGGAGAAGAAGAAAGTGTTCTCAGAGGCGGCGGAGCTGTTTGATCTGCCGGCGGATCTGGTGGCGGGGCTGGCACATGTGGAGATGATGGGGAACCGGCACTTCTATATGGAGCACCACCAGGGCATCCTCTCCTACAGCGGGGAGGAGATCGACATCAACGGCGGCACGCTCATCGTGCGGGTCCGCGGCCAGGGGCTGGAGCTGGTGAGCATGACCGGGGACGCGCTCAGGATCAAGGGGGAGATCCAGCGGGTGGAGTGGGAGATATAGCATGCTGCAACATGTGGTAAATCTCCTCAAGGGCGAGGTGACGGGCCGGGTGGAGAGCGGGTTTCCGGAGCGGGTGCTGAACCTGTGCGCGGAGTACGGGATCACCTTCTGGGATCTGAACTGGGAGTCGCCGGTGGCCTTCACCTTCACCATGGCCCGGCGGGACTGGAAGCGGCTGCGGAAGCTCAGCAGGCGCATCGACTGCGACATGACGGCGGTGGAGTGGAAGGGCACTCCCTTTTTCCTGGGGCGGCTGCGGCACCGCTACGGGCTGTGGGTGACCCTGGGGGTGTGCCTGACGGCGCTGGTGTACGGGTCGTTCTTCATCTGGGATTTTCAGGTGGAGGGAAACGTAAAGGTGTCAGAGGAGGAGATCCTGCGGGCGCTGGAGCGCCACGGGGTCAGGTTCGGCACCTACGGCTACGCGGTGGACTCCCCGGAGCTGCGCAACTATATCCTGCTGGAGATCCCGGAGCTGAGCTATATCGCCGTCAACGTGAAGGGGTGCCGGGCATACGTCCAGGTACGGGAGCGGATTCCTTCCCCGGAGATCATCAGCAAGCGGGAGCCGGGGAACACCGTGGCCGCCAAGGACGCGCTGATCACCGCCATCCAGCCCTGGGACGGGGAGAAGCAGGTGCTGCCCGGGAGCATGGTGACGGAGGGGCAGCTGCTGATCTCCGGGGTGGTGGAAAACGATTTCGCCGGGGTGCGGTATCTGCGGGGCATGGGGAAGGTCTACGGCCGGACCTGGTACGAGCTCCGGTGCAAGGTGCCGCTGAAGGTCCGGAAAAAGAGGTATACCGGGGAGAAAGAGGTCCGGCAGGCCCTGTTGGTGGGAAAAAAGCGGATAAATTTGTATTTTAGCAGTAGCATTTCGGGGGATACTTGTGATAAAATAGTAAATCAGGAAAAGTGGCGGCTGCCGGGGGATATCCCCCTGCCGGTGACGGCTGTGCGGGAGGAGCTGCGGCCCTACACCCTGGAGGAGCGGGAGCGCAGCGAGGTGGAGGCCCTGCGTCTGGCGGACATCGTGCTGACGGCCCGGCTGGAGGGGTGCATGGAGGAGGGCGAGGTCCTCCGGCGGGAGCTGAGCTTCCAGACGGAGGGGGATATGCTGGTGGTGACGCTCTCCGCCGAGTGCCAGGAGCAGATCGGCCGGCTGGTGGAGCTGACGGAGTAGCCATTGCCGCCGGCGTTCGCTGAAAGTTGGCAGTGTGTGGAAGATGGGACGGCGGACAGGGGGAGCTGCGTGGCGGAGTTGACGGATATGGTGAATATCGGCAGGGAGATGGCGAGAAAGCTGGCCAGCGTGGGCGTGGATTCTCCGGAGAAGCTGGTGGAATTGGGATCCAAGCACGCCTTCTTCCGGATAAAGGAGAGATACCCCCAGGTCTGCCTGGTCCACCTGTACGCCCTGGAGGGGGCAGTCGAGGGGATCGCGTTCAACGCCCTCCCCGATGAGAAAAAGAGAGATCTGAAAGAATTCAGTGACTGTCTGAAAACGGCGGACACGAAAAAATAACCAGCGGAAAGCTGTGCTTTGCTTTACCAAAAGGAGACTTGCAAGACTATGGAACAAAGGATAGAAATTGAGCGGCTGGAGCAGGCGGTGAATATCTTCGGCTCCTTTGACGAGAATATCCGCCTCATTGAGGCGGAGTTCCAGGTCACGGTGTCCAACCGGGACGGGGAGCTGCGCGTCAGCGGCGAGCCGGAGGACACCATGCTGGCCGCCAAGGCCATCAATGCCCTGCTGACCCTGTCCAGCCGGGGGGAGCACATCGGGGAGCAGGCGGTGCGCTACGTCATCGGCCTGGCCCGCAGCGGCCAGGAGGACAAGGTCAGCGAGCTGACGGCGGACGTCATCTGCATCACCGCCAAGGGCAGGCCCGTGAAGGCCAAGACCATCGGACAGAAGCGGTACGTGGAGTCGGTGATGAAAAATACCGTCACCATCGGCGTGGGCCCCGCCGGTACGGGCAAGACCTACCTGGCGGTGGCCGCCGCGGTGGCCGCCTTCCGGGACAAGCAGGTCAACCGGATCATCCTCACCCGGCCCGCCGTGGAGGCCGGGGAGCGGCTGGGCTTCCTGCCCGGGGACTTGCAGAGCAAGGTGGACCCCTATTTGCGGCCCCTGTACGACGCCCTCTTCGACATGCTGGGGGCGGAGACCTACCACAAGTATCTGGAGCGGGGAAACATCGAGGTCGCCCCCTTGGCCTACATGCGGGGCCGGACCCTGGACGACAGCTTCATCATCCTGGACGAGGCCCAGAACACCAGCCGGGAGCAGATGAAGATGTTCCTCACCCGCATGGGCTTTGGCTCCAAGGTGGTCATCACCGGGGACATCACCCAGATCGACCTGCCAGCGGACAAGACCTCGGGCCTCAAGGAGGCGGTGCGGGTGCTGAAAAACGTGGAGGGCATCGGCATCTGTGAGCTGACGGACCAGGACGTGGTGCGCCACGTGATGGTCCAGCGGATCATCAAGGCCTACGACGACTACTACAACTACAACAACAGGGGAAAGAAGAGATAGAGATGGCAAAGCGCCACTATATCCCCGTGACGGCGGACGTACCGGGGATCAACGACGGGCTGAAGGCCCTGATCCGCAGGGCGGTCCGCACGGCACTGGCGGCGGAGGGGGTGGATTTTGCCTGTGAGATCGACGTATCCGTCACCAATGACAGGAGCATTCACCAGATCAACCTGGACATGCGGGAGGTGGACAGGCCCACCGATGTGCTGAGCTTCCCGGCCTTTGATCTGACACCGGGGGAGCTGCCCGGCGGGGAGGACGCCGACCCGGCCACGGGGCTGGTCCCCCTGGGGGACATGGTGATCTCCATGGAGCGGGTGCAGGCCCAGGCCAAGGAGTATGGGCACTCCAACCGGAGGGAGCTGGCGTACCTCGTTGTCCACTCGGTACTCCATCTGCTGGGATATGACCATCTGGACGAGGGGCCCCAGAAGGCCCAGATGCGGGAGAGGGAAGAGGCCATTATGAGGGAGCTGGGACTGGAGAGGTAGCTGCCTCTCCAACCCTTGTGGGAGCGCTATGTTACTTTTCCATCGCAGGAAAAGTAACCAAAAGTGCGCGTAGGGGCGCTGCCCCTAAGAACCCCAAATTTTGGTTTTATTTACGCTCCCACCAAACTGGTTTGGTCCTACGGACAGTGCCTGCCCTTCGTCTGCCGCTGCCTAGTGTCTACCCGCGGGTCCGGGCCGCGTAGGCCCGGGAAGTAACGAATCAGAACTATTTTCTGGTAAAGCTCAATGCCTATTGAAGAAAGTTGAGGATCACCTGATGAGTGAAATCAAAAAAACAGCCATGATTACCATTGCCGGACGGCCCAACGTGGGCAAGTCCACCCTGACCAACGCCCTGGTGGGCGAAAAGATCGCCATCGTCTCCTCCAAGCCCCAGACCACGAGAAACCGGATCTGCGGCGTGTTCAACCAGGGGGACACCCAGTTCGTCTTCCTGGATACCCCTGGCTTCCACCGGGCCAGGACCAGACTGGGGGACTACATGGTGAAGGTGGTCCGGGAGTCCGTGGCCGATGTGGACGGCGTGTGCCTGCTGGTGGAGCCCATCGCCAAGGTGGGTCCGCCGGAGCAGGCCCTCATTGACCGCATCCGGGAGGAGAAGCTCCCTGCCGTGCTGGTCATCAACAAGATCGATACCGTGGAAAAGGCCCAGCTGCTGGAGGTCATGGCCGCCTACAGCGCCGCCTGCGACTTTGACGCCATCATCCCCATCTCCGCCCAGCGGAAGGAGGGGCTGGACGTGCTCATGGGGCAGCTGGCGGGGTACGCCCAGGAGGGGCCCCAGCTGTTCCCCGACGGTATGACCACTGACCAGCCGGAGCGGCAGATCGTGGCGGAGATCGTCCGGGAGAAGCTGCTGCGGAACCTGGACAAGGAGGTCCCCCACGGCACGGCCATCGAAGTTACCAAGTTCTCCGAGAGAGATTCCGGCGTCATTGACCTGGATGTGACCATCTACTGCGAGAAGGCCAGCCACAAGGGCATCATCATCGGAAAAAACGGCGCGACGCTGAAAAAAATCGCCTCCCACGCCAGGGAGGACATTGAGCGGTTTATGGGAACCAAGGTTTACATGGAGACTTGGGTAAAGGTAAAGGAAAATTGGCGGGATAATCTCAACTATATCCGCTCCTTTGGATATGACGAACAGTAGAGAAAGAGGATAAAAATACAATGAATTATCAAAAGAAAGCCATTACACTGAAAAATGGCAAAACCTGTGTTATCCGGCAGGCGGAGGAGGCGGACGCGGAGGCGCTGGTGGAGTATCTGAAGGCCATCAGTGCCGAGACCCGCAATGTCATCCGAGAGCCGGAGGAGGTCAGGACCAGTGTGGAGGAGGAAGCGGAGTTTATCCGGAAAAACCGGGAGAATGACCGGGCGCTGATGCTGCTGGCCTTTGTGGACGGACGGCTGGCGGGCAGCGCGTCCTTTCACGCGGTACTGGACCGGATCAGGGTGCGGCACCGGTGCGGTATGGGGATCTCTGTGTATCAGGAATTCTGGGGCATGGGGATCGGAACCGCATTGATGGGAGAAATTCTCCGCTGCGCCGGGGATGCCGGGTTTGAGCAGATGGAGCTGGAGGTGGTTTCCGCCAACGAGGCAGCTGTCGGGCTGTATCGGAAGTTCGGCTTTGAGGCCACGGGGACCGTGCCCCACGCCTTCAGATACCAGGATGGCACCTATGCGGATTTCCTGTTTATGGTAAAAAGGCTGGCTTGACCACAACTTTCCACTCATATTGACACGTTTCCTGCCCACCATAAGGGCGGGAGGACGGAGAGCATGGAGGATGGATACTGGAGCCTGTTCTGGCAGACCGGTGCGCCGGAGTTCTATCTGCTGCAAAAGGAGAACGGCGGAGAGAGGTCCGAACAGGATTGACGCGCCCCTACGGGGGCGTACATATATGCCAATAAGCAAGGCGAACGCCTTGCGCAAAAAGTTTTTCTTTTGATTCTTTTCTTTGTTCACAAAGAAAAGAATGTTTACCGAAAGGGAGCGCATATGGCACGAGAGCGCACAGTTGTAAAAGGCATCGTCCTGCGCAGCGTGGACACCAAGGAGAGCGACAAGATCCTGACCGTCCTGACGGACGCGGGCAAAATCCCGGTGACGGCCAAGGGAGCCAGGGGCCGGAAAAGCCGGGTGACAGCCTGTACCCAGCTGCTGGCCTACTCGGAGCTGACCCTGAACGAGAGCCGCGGGTGGCAGTACCTGGGGGAAGGCGCCACCATTGAGCTGTTTGACGGGGTGCGGCGGGACATTGAGCTGCTGAGCCTGGCCAGCTACTTCGCGGAGCTGACAGAGGCGGTGGCCATGGAGGAGGGGGAGTACGGCGGCATCCTCTCCCTGCTCCTCAACGCCCTGTACGCCCTGGGGAAGCTGAAAAAGCCCCAAAGGCTGGTCAAGGCCGCCTTTGAGCTGAAGCTGATGGCACTGAGCGGCTTTGAGCCCCTGGCGGACGGGTGCGCGTATTGCGGCAGGCCGGAGCCGGAGAGCCCGGCGCTGGACGTGCGAAACGGCGTGGTGTGCTGCCAGCGGTGCGGAAAGGGGGGGAATGGTCTGACCATGCCCCTGACGGGCGGGGCCCTGGCCGCGATGCAGCGGGTGCTGTACGGGGACCCCAAGCGGCTCTACAGCTTCACCCTGGCGGAGGCGGATCTGAAACGGCTGGGGGACGCCAGCGAGGCCTATGTCCATACCACCCTGGAGCGGGGGTTCAAGACTCTGGATTTTTATAAGGGCTTACAGGAGCCGGCATGTGGATTCGAGAAATGACCATTGACGACTATGATTCACTGTACAAACTCTGGTGCAGTACACCGGGTATGGGACTGAACGACGTGGATGACTCACGGGAAGGGATCCGGCGGTATCTGGAGCGGAATCCCCGGACCTGCTTTGTGGCGGAGGAGGATGGACGCCTGCTGGGCGGCATCCTCAGCGGGCACGACGGACGCAGGGGGTACATCTACCACACGGCAGTCGCCGCCGGGGAACAGGGGCGGGGGACTGGCAGGATGTTGGCGGAGGCGGCAGCGGAGGCCCTTGCCCGGGAGGGGATCAGCAAGATTGGACTGGTGGCCTTTGCGCGGAACAAGGGCGGCAACCTGTTTTGGGAGAAATGCGGGTTCGAGGAGCGGAGAGACCTGATCTACCGGAGCAGGGCGTTGAAGGATATGAAACGGATAGACACATAGAGATAAGCATATGGATGCGGAGCTGCGTGCCGTTTCTTTAGAAGAAAAAGAAACTTATCGTAATCTTTTTAAAAAATATTCCAATATACTATCACAATGTGCGCTGTTTTCCTTCCAGATGGCGTGACTGCCAATCAAATGACATACGCAAAACGCAGTTTTGCGCCAAAATTCTTTTTTGATTCTTTTTTCTTTTAAGAAAAAAGAATGTATGCCTCAAACAAGGAGGAATTACCATGAGTGAACTGTTTGACAAATCCATACGGACACTGGAGCTGCCGGCGGTGCTGAGGATGCTCGCGGAGCAGACCAACAGCGCCGAGGCCCGGGAGCGGGCCCTGGCCACCGTCCCGCAGACCGACGAGGAGGACGTGGGACACCTCCAGGACGAGACGGACGCGGCCCGGGATATGATCGGCCTGAAGGGTTCCCCCGCCTTCTCGGGCATCAAGCCGGTGGCCGAGAGCCTCTACCGGGCCGACCACGGCGGGGCCCTCAACACAAGGGAGCTGCTGGACATTGCCGGGGTGCTGCGCTGCGCCCGGCGTGTGCGGGACTACTTCAATGACGACGGGAAGAAGACCGCCATTGACTACCTCTTCTGCGCCCTGCGGGGCAACCGGTTCCTGGAGGACAGGATCTTCACCTCCATCCTGGAGGAGGACGTGATCGCCGACAACGCCAGCCGGGAGCTGGCGGACATCCGGCGGCACATCCGGGCGGCCGCCTCCAAGGGCCGGCAGATCCTGCAAAAGATCATCTCCTCCCAGAGCTACAGCAAGGTCCTGCAGGAGGCCATCATCACCCAGCGGGACGGGCGGTTCGTGGTGCCCGTGAAGGCGGAGTTCCGGAGCAGTATGCCGGGCCTTGTCCACGACGTGTCCTCCAGTGGCGCCACCATCTTCGTGGAGCCCATGGGGGTGGTCCAGGCCAACAACGAGCTCAAGGAGCTGGAGGCCAAGGAGAAAAAGGAGATCGAGCGGATTTTGCGGGAGCTGTCCGCCGAGGCCGCGGGGAGCAGCAATGAAATCCTCTCCGACTATGAGTTGCTGGTGCGGCTGGACCTCATCTTCGCCAGGGGGCAGCTCAGTTACCGGATGAACGGCAGCAGGCCCGAGATCCGGCGAAACGGCAGCGTGGTCCTCCGCCGGGCCCGCCACCCCCTGCTGGACTCCGGCAGGGCGGTGCCCATCGACATCGAGCTGGGGCAGAAGTTCGATACCCTGGTCATCACCGGCCCCAACACCGGCGGAAAGACCGTGAGCCTGAAAACCCTGGGCCTGCTGACCCTCATGGCCCAGTGCGGGCTCCACGTGCCGGCGGATTCCGGCAGCGCGGTGAGCGTCTTCGACCGGGTGCTGGCGGACATCGGCGATGAGCAGAGCATTGAGCAGAGCCTCTCCACCTTCTCCGCCCACATGGTGAACATCGTCAAGATCCTGGAGGAGGCGGACGGCCGCAGCCTCATCCTCTTCGACGAGCTGGGGGCGGGCACCGACCCCATCGAGGGCGCGGCCCTGGCCATCGCCATCATCCAGCATGTCCGGGACCGGGGGGGCAAGGTGGCCGCCACCACCCACTACGCGGAGCTGAAGACCTTCGCCATGACCACGGAGGGGGTGGAGAACGCGAGCTGCGAGTTCGATGTGGAGACCCTGCGGCCCACCTACAAGCTGCTCATCGGCATCCCCGGCAAGTCCAACGCCTTCGCCATCTCCCAGCGGCTGGGCCTGGACATGTCGGTCATCGAGACGGCCAAGGCCCAGATGGACAGCGAGTCCATCCGCTTCGAGGACGTGCTCACCCAGCTGGAGGAGAAGCGCCAGCGGCTGGAGAAGGATCAGACCGAGGCCGAACAGCTGCGCTTCCAGCGGGAGGCGGACGCCAGGCGGGCCCGGGAGTTCCGGGAGCAGATGGAGCGGGCGAAGGAGAACGCGCGGACCCGGGGCGAGGCCGAGGCCCGGCGGATCATCCGGGAGGCCAGGGCCCAGGCGGATGCCATCTTTGAGGAGCTCGCCCAGCTGCGCAGGCAGCAGGAGAAGGCCGCTAACTGGCAGAACGTCAACGACGCCCGGGCCGCCATCCGGGGACAGCTGAACCAGATGGAGGAGGAGCTCCACTTCGAGGTGGAGAAGGAGCCCATCCCCGCCCCCAGCCGGCCCATCCGGGAGGGCGATCTGGTGGAGCTGGGCGGCACCAGAAAGCAGGCCGTGGTCACGGCCGTCAATGGAGAGAAATTGCAGCTGCTGGCCGGGAACATGAAGCTGACTGTCAAGGCCAAAGAGGTCCGGCTGGTGGAGGAGGCCGAGGTCCGGGAGAAGAAGGAGGCCAAGCGGCAGGTGGCCACCAGCATCCGCCTCCAGGGGGCCCGGGCCGCGGTCAACGAGCTGGACATCCGGGGGCTCATGACCGACGAGGCGGATCTGGCGGTGGACCAGTTCCTGGACAACGCGGTCATGGGGAAGCTGAACGTGGTCACCATCATCCACGGCAAGGGCACCGGGGCCCTGCGCAAGGCCGTCCACCAGCAGCTGAAACGGCACCCGGCCGTCAAGGGGTACCGCCTCGGCCGCTACGGCGAGGGGGAGGACGGCGTCACGGTGGTGGAGCTCAGGCAGTAGCAGATCCGGCCGGGGGAGGCGGTGGAGCCCGGGAACAGACCGCCTCTCCCCGGCATAGGCTGGAGGGGCCGGGGAGAGGATAATCCTGCCGCTTTCGGGGAATACTTGCCATGGACATATGGGTGCGCCGCGCCGCCGCACTGGAAGTACAGGGGATTACGCGTATTTTCTCGCAAATTGAAATGGAGAAAGTCTGTTCATGCGGCTAATTTTGTTAAATGTGCCCTTGACGGGTCAAGAGAAATTTGCTAACATATAGTATACATTCCCGAGCTGCGAACAACCATATGCAGATTGAAACATGAAGAGGAGATAAGGCCTATGTATACTCAGGAAGTCACTATTAACAATGAGGTTGGTCTGCACGCAAGACCTGCCACCTACTTCATCCGTAAGGCCAATGAGTTCAAGAGCGGCATTTGGGTAGAGAAGGATGAGCGCCGGGTGAACGCCAAGAGCCTGCTGGGTGTCCTGTCCCTGGGCATTGTGAAGGGGACCACCATCACCCTGATTGCTGACGGATCCGATGAAAAGGAGGCCGTCGAAGCCTTGGCTGAGCTGGTCCGTTCCGGCGAGTTTGGCGAGTAAGTGCATGACGGATGAAAGACTGTTTCGGTGACGGAACAGTCTTTTTCTTTACTCCGGGTTTTCGGCGTATCAGCGCTTACAGCTGTATTCAAACAGGAGTACAGGTTCTTATTTCTTCAGAGCCACAGCAATTTATGCGGTATGCTGCTTCATGTTTCCCTCTTGCGGCTGGTATGAGAAACGGCGGTGTGGTGAGTTAAAAATATTTCACATTCCGCTATTGACAAAGCACAAAGTGAGTGATATATTTATAACGCCTCAAAAGTTAAAAATATTTCACACGGAGGAATGGAACATGAAGTCAAAGGTGACATTAAAGGAAACAGTCGGAACAAAAATGATCTATGCGCTGCTCCTTGTCTGTTATTACTGGATTTGGGCAAGACGGGATTGGCATTCGTATTATGAGACAATCCAGAATGCGGTTGCCATTTTCACCATCGTGTTTTTCGCCATGCGGGCAATCCGCGTCCATAAGTACAGCAAAGAGGAGAAGGACGAGCTGGCAATTCAAAATTTACGCAGAATAGATGCGATCGGATTGAAAATTATGGTGGCTGCCGCCAGTATCATTGCCTTTGCATGTGCCGTCCAAATGATAGATGGAAGAACGGCGGGCTATGCACTTGTTGGAATGATATTCATATTATCTGTCCTGCGATTCATCATATTCTGCGTGATGGACAGTAATGGAGATCTGACATGGCCCTTAAAACAAAGGTCAAAGAATACCGGGAAAAAGCAGGATTAAAACAGAGCGAACTGGCAGAATTGGTACACGCAAGACGTGAAACAATTGTCCACCTGGAAAACGGGAGATACAATCCGTCGCTGAAGCTGGCAATGGATATTGCAAAGGTGTTTCATGTGACGGTGGAGGACCTGTTTGAGTTTACAGAAAACTGATCTGGCGGCACAAGGCCGGATGGGGACATTCCGGACTGCCGGGAAGGACGGAGTTATGACCAAGGAGGAACTGCTGGAAAAGGCCAACAGCCTGCCCCTGGCGCCGGGGGTGTACCTGATGCACGGCAAGGACGGATCGGTCATCTACGTGGGCAAGGCGAAAAAGCTGAAAAACCGGGTGAGCCAGTACTTTCAGGCCGGCCGGGGCCACAACCTGAAGACCCAGACCATGGTGAGCCTGGTGGATACCTTTGACACCATTATCGTGGGCAGCGAGTTCGAGGCCTTGGTGCTGGAGAACGCCCTGATCAAGCAGTACATGCCCCGCTACAACATCCTCCTCAAGGATGACAAGGGCTACCCCTTCGTGCGGCTGAGCCGGGAGAGCTACCGGAAGTTCTCCATTGTCAGCCGGGTGGAGAGCGACGGGGCCCGCTACTTCGGCCCCTACGGCGGGCGGCTGGAGACCCGCTCCGCCCTGGACGCCATCCGGAACGCCCTGCGCCTGCCCACCTGCGGCAAGAAGTTCCCCCGGGACATCGGAAAGGAGCGGCCCTGCCTCAACCACCACATGGGGCGCTGCGACGGCTTCTGCCGGCCGGAGATGACCCGGGAGGAGTACGAGCGGCGCATCGAGCTGGCGGAGCAGCTGCTGGAGGGAAAGGTGCGGCTGGTAACGGCCCGGCTGGAGCGTGAGATGAATGAAGCGGCGGAGGATCTCCGGTTTGAGGAGGCCGCCGCTCTTCGCGATCGGATCCAGGCCATCAAGGTGCTGGGGAAGAAGCAGAAGGTCATCGCCGGGGTCTGCGCCGACACGGACGTGTGGGGCCTCTACCTGGAGGCCAAGTGCTGCTACGCGGTACTCCACTACGAGGAGGGGCAGCTGACGGGCCGGGAGGCGGAGCTCTTCACCGCCTCCGCCCTGGACGACCCGGGGGAGATCCTGTCCGCCCTGCTCCTGCAATACTACGGCGGGCGCTCCGCCCTGCCCGGGGAGGTGTACCTGCCCGCGGAGATCGAGGACCAGGAGGTCCTGGAGCAGCTGCTGACGGAGAAGGCGGGGCACAAGGTGCGCCTCCGGGTGCCCCAGCGGGGGGACCGGGCCCACGTGCTGGCGCTGGCCGAGGCCAACGCCAGGGAGGAGGCCGAGCGCCAGACCTCCAGCCAGGAGCGCAGCGATCGGACCCTGGATCTGCTGGGGAAGCTGATGGGCCTGGAGGAAGCTCCTTCGTTACTGGAGTCCTACGACATCTCCAACACCGGCAGCGAGGACATCGTAGCCTCCATGGTGGTTTTCCACGGCTCCCGGCCCGCCAAGGACCGGTACCGGCGCTTTCGCATCAAGGGCCTGGAGGGGCACCCGGACGACTACAAGTCCATGGAGGAGGTGCTCACACGGCGGTTCACCCACTACATGGAGCAGGACAAGAAGTTCATGCCCCTGCCGGATGTGCTCCTCATCGACGGCGGCGAACAGCACGCCATGGTGGCCCGGCGGGTCACCGAACGCTTCGGCCTGGCCATCCCCATCTTCGGCATGGTGAAGGATGACCGCCACCGCACCCGGGCCCTGGTCACACCCGAGGGCCGGGAGATCGGCATCAAGGCCAACCAGGCCGTTTTCTCCCTCATCGGACGCATCCAGGAGGAGACCCACCGCTTCGCCATCACCTACAACCGCCAGAGCCACGGCAAGAGTGTCCGGGGCTCCACCCTGGACGAGATCCCCGGCGTGGGCGCGGCCCGGCGAAACGCCCTGCTCAAGCACTTCAAAAGCGTCAAGGCCGTCAGGGAGGCCACTGTCCAGGAGCTGGAGAAGGTGGTCCCCAAAAACACCGCCGCAGCCGTGTACCTGTGGGCGCATCCGGCTCCCGGCGAGGAGTAGGCAGCCATACTTTTTCTTGAAAGAAAAAGTATCAAAAAGAACTTTTTGGCAAAACTCCGTTTTGCCTGTCCCCCTTCGGGGGTCTTGGGAGATAGCAGGTCCCCGGAGAGATAGACGCTCTCCGGGGGCCGAACCTTTGCTGGGGGTGGTTTACCCGCCCTTTAAATCTTATCAGTAAATATTACGTGTCAACTACAAGCAAAGCCCGGAGTTTTGACACTCCGGGCCTTGCTATTTGATACCATAAGCGAAACGATAGTTTCGCGCAAAAAGTTCTTTTTTGATTCTTTTTTCTTTCAAGAAAAAAGAATGACTGCCTTAATACGCCAGCTTTTCGGCCAGGTACGCTTTCAGCTCGCTGATAGGCATACGGACCTGCTGCATGGTGTCGCGCTCCCGGACGGTGACGCAGTTGTCGGCGGGGGTCTTCTCATCGCCCACGGTCTCAAAGTCCACAGTGATGCAGAAGGGGGTGCCTACCTCGTCCTGGCGGCGGTAGCGCTTGCCGATGCTCCCGGCGTCGTCGAAGTCCACCATCCACTCCTTGCTGAGCTCGGCCTGGATCTCACGGGCCTTTTCGCTGAGCTTCTTCGACAGGGGCAGTACGGCGGCCTTGAAGGGGGCGAGGGCGGGATGGAGACGGAGGACGGTGCGCACGTCGTTCTTCTCGGCGTCCACAACCTCCTCGTCATAGGCGTCCACCAGGAAGGCCAGGACCACACGGTCCGCGCCCAGGGAGGGCTCAATGACGTAGGGGATATAGCGCTCATTGGCCTCCTGGTCAAAATAGGACTGGTCCTTGCCGGAGGTGGTCTGATGGGCGGTCAGATCGAAGCTGGTGCGGCTGGCCACGCCCCACAGCTCGCCCCAGCCAAAGGGAAAGACAAATTCAAAGTCCGTGGTGGCGTTGGAGTAGTGGGAGAGCTCCTCGGGGTCGTGATCCCGAAGGCGCAGATTCTCCTCCCGCATGTTCAGCCCCAGCAGCCAGTCCTTGCAGAAGTTCTTCCAGTAGCTGAACCACTCCAGCTCCGTGCCGGGCTTGCAGAAGAATTCCAGCTCCATCTGTTCAAACTCCCGGGTGCGGAAGGTGAAGTTGCCCGGGGTGATCTCGTTGCGGAAGCTCTTGCCCACCTGGCACACGCCGAAGGGAAGCTTCCGGCGGGTGGTGCGCTGGACGTTCTGGAAGTTGACGAAGATGCCCTGGGCGGTCTCGGGCCGGAGGTAGACGGTGTTTTTGGCGTCCTCGGTGACGCCCTGGAAGGTCTTGAACATCAGGTTGAACTTGCGGATGTCGGTGAAGTTGTGCTTGCCGCAGGAGGGGCAGGGGATGTCGTGCTCCTCCACAAACGCCTTCATCTCCTCCTGGGAGAAGGCGTCCACCGGCTTGCCCAGATCAAAGCTGTTCTCAGCGGCCCAGTCCTCAATGAGCTTGTCGGCGCGGAAGCGCTCCTTGCACTCCTTGCAGTCCATGAGGGGATCGGAGAACCCGCCCACGTGGCCGGAGGCCACCCACACCTGGGGATTCATGAGGATGGCGGCGTCCAGGCCCACGTTGTAGGGGTTCTCCTGGACGAACTTCTTCCACCACGCCTTTTTCACGTTGTTTTTCAGCTCCACGCCCAGAGGACCGTAGTCCCAGGTGTTGGCGAGGCCGCCGTAGATCTCGCTTCCGGCGAAGATGAAGCCCCGGCCCTTGCACAGGGCCACGATTTTCTCCATGGTCTTTTCGGTGTTCTTCATGTCAGTACGCTCCTTTTGATAATAGTTTTATTGTTGGCCAAAGGGGCGGAAAATAAAAGAGAAAACGCCCCGAGCCAACCGGCTCAGGGCGAACAAAAAGTCCGTGGTTCCACCTGAATTCGGGCGTATGGTATCTGTGCCCGCACTCTCCGTCCGTAACGGGGACAACCGGCGGGACATTTCCTCCCCGCAGCTCCAAGGCGCCTTCGCCGCGTCAGACGCAGGGACTCGCACCAACCGTCCCCTCTCTTAGCGCATTCAAGCGGCTACTCTTCCTTATCCAAGCCTGTTGGTTTTGTATTCTACCATCTTTCCTGTGTGCTGTCAAGGTGAATCTATAGGCTTACCAGGGCAACAGCATTTGAAAATCTCAGGGGAAGCGATATAATAGGAAATATGGAACTGGAAAGATTGAAAGCAGGCCTGTAGTGAGCAGAAAATCCTCGAAGGACAAACGGAGGACAAATTTTTACGGCAAAGCGATTGCGCCGGGGGCCTGTTTTTGCTATAATCAGTCTGGATTGATGCGGCAGGGAGGTACATGCAATGGCGAAAGACAAACTGGTGGCGCCCGTTGTCAAATGGGTCGGCGGCAAGCGCCAGCTTCTTGGCGCTATCACGCCCCTGCTCCCCCGGCGGATCGCCGCCTACTGCGAGCCCTTTCTGGGCGGGGGCGCGGTGCTGTTCTCCATCCAGCCCGCCCAGGCGATTGTCAACGATCTCAACGGGGATCTCATCACCGTCTATCAGGTCATCCGCGACGACGTGGACGCCCTGGTGGAGTCCCTCAAGGCCCACCGGAACACCCCTGAGTACTTCTACGCCATCCGGGACATGGACCGGGACCGGGCGGCCTATGCGGACCTGTCCCAGGTGGAGAGGGCCTCCCGGCTGATCTACCTGAACAAGACCTGCTTCAATGGTCTGTTCCGAGTGAACTCCTCCGGTGCCTTCAACTCCCCCTTCGGCCGCTACAAGAACCCCAACATCGTCAACGAGCAGGTCCTGCGGGCTGTCAGCGGCTATCTCAACACCAGCCGCGTTGACCTCTACAGCGAGGACTTCTCCATCACCCTGGCCCGGGTCCAGCCCGGCAGCTTCGTCTATCTGGACCCGCCCTACGACCCCGTGTCCGACACGGCCAGCTTTACCGGCTACCAGAAGGACGGCTTTGACCGGACCGAGCAGCTGCGCCTGAAGCAGTGCTGTGACGAGCTGACCCGGCGCGGGATCCAGTTCCTGCTCTCCAACTCCGCCACCGACTTTATCAAGGAGCTCTACCGGGGCTACGATATCACCGTGGTCAGGGCCAAGCGGGCAATCAATGCCGACGCCGCCAAGCGGGGCGCCATCGAGGAGGTGCTTATCCGCAACTATGGGACTCAATGACCAGGCCTGGGAGCGCCTTTTTGAGAAATACCGCATTCTGGAGGAGGTGGACCGCAGCGGCCGGTTCATGATCTCGGCCAGCCAGATCAAGGAGTTCCGGGAGCCCCGGCTGATGACCAAGTTCGACCACAAGGTCAACCTGCCCGACCTCTTCCGGGACAACCGGCTGTCCATCCTGCCCGTCACCCGGGGCGACTACCTCATCTCCTCCTTCTCGGCCTACCAGGACTTTGAGGAACACGCCGCCTCCCCCGTGAAAATCTCCATCCCGCCCCACCTCCAGAGCCTGCTGCCCGAATTCCTGGTCAGCGAGGCCATTGCCCTCAACTGCGCGCTGGCCTGCGGCGTGCTGGGCGACTTTCTGGAGGACGGCGATCTGGCGCCCACCGTCAGCGGGCAGATGGGCTCCGGCGAGTTCGCCTTTGACATCAACACTGCCGCCGGAACCCAGCGTGTGGCGGTCAGCAGCTCCCAGATCGAGATTGACGGGGCTTACGAGGGGAGCCGGTACCTCTCCCTCTTTGAGGCGAAGCGGGACCTGTCCGATGACTTCCTCATCCGGCAGCTCTACTACCCCTTCCGCCTGTGGAGCCAGCGGATGGTGAAGCCGGTGAAGTCGGTGTTCCTCGTCTTCTCCGACGGCACGTTCCACCTCTACCAGTACAGCTTTGAGAACCCGCGCAACTACAACTCCCTGCGCCTGGTGAAGCAGAAAAACTATGTCATCTCCACGAAGCTCTCTCTGGGGGACGTGGAGAGCCTTCTGCGCACGGTCCCGCCGGAGCCGGAGCCGGAGCTGTCCTTTCCCCAGGCGGACCGCATGTCCCGGATTGTCAATCTCATGGAGCTGCTGAGCGGCAGACCCATGACCAGGCAGGAGATCACCTCCCGCTACGCCTTTGACGAACGCCAGACCAACTACTACACCGATGCCGGCCGGTACCTGGGGTGCGTCGAAAAGCGTACCGGCGGCGGCGTTGTCTTCTTTCAGCTCTCCCCCCGGGGGCGCCGCATCATGGCACTGGAATACCGGGAGCGCCATCTGGCCATCATCACCCAGATATTGAAGCACAGGATTTTCCAGGAGGTGCTCCGGCTGCGCCTGCAATCCGGCGAGATGCCCGGCAAGGGGGCCGTTGTGAGGATGATGCGGGGGGCGGGACTGCGCCGTGTGGAGGCCGACAGCACCTATCTCCGCCGCTCCTCCACGGTGATTGGCTGGGTGAATTGGATTTTGGGCTGTGTGCAGGAGCCCTGAGAAATATGTGAAGCGATCCGGGAGGGGCGTGACCAATGTCACGCCCCTCCCGGATCATCTCTGCTTTATGGATTGCCTGTCTCCGCCTGGGGCGTATCCAGTGCCGTCTCCCGGCGCAGAGCCAGGAAGGACGCCAGCACCAGGGCACAGCCGGCGAACAGCAGCAGCTCCCCCAGCCCGTTGGCGTCCGCCAGGGCGGTGATGCACAGCAGTACCGCCAAATCGGCCACAAAGGTGAAGGCCCGGGGACTGCTCTCCTTTCGCAGGAAGCCCCCCAGCAGGGAGAAGGCGTAGGCCGTCAGGGCGGAGGCCAGCACCGGGATGTAGTACCGGGCCAGCACCGGGTCGCTCTCCGCCGGCAGGTACACGGTCAGCACGAAGAACACCGAGAAGAACATGGACGGCAGCACCGGCAGGACGGACAGCTCCGCCCCGGCCTGGAACCGCTTTGCCAGCAGCAGGAAGCCCAGGCCGCTGGCCGCGGCCGTCGCCCCGGCGGCTATGGCGGCCAGCCCGCGCTGGGGCAGTGCGCTCACCAGCAGCAGCGCCCCGCCGCCGGCCAGCAGCACACTGCCCGCCGCCAGAAGCAGCGTCTCCCGCTCCGGCGGGGCGAAGTGGGCGGCGAATTCCCCCCGCTCCCCGGACAGCTTCCGGCAGAGGATCAGCTCCGCCAGCGCACAGAGCAGCAGGCAGGCGATCAGCGCCAGGCCCGGTACGCTGCGGACAGAGAGCCCGGTGACGGGATCAAAGCCGGTTCTGTTTTGAGCCAGCCGCAGGCACAGCAGCAGCAGTCCCTGGACCAGAACGCGGCCGGTATGAGGCCAGAATGTGTTTTTCATTGTTCAGACACCCTTTCACGGGAAGAATATGATTGCTATAGTATAGCACGCCTTTTTCGATTTGTCATCATCTTTTGGACAAGCGGTGCATAAGCTGATAAAAGAATTTCCCTCTACACGAATACGAAAAGAGGAGTCAGCAATGGGAAAGCACATCGGTTTGTCACTGGCCATCATCTTCCTGCTCTTTTTCCTGCCCTGGCTGTGGGGCGAGCCCTCCCAGGCCACCGATCCGGAGCCGGCGGATCCCCCTCCCCCGGCGGAGGACATCCCGGCGGAGGACATCCCGGCGGAGGACCCGCCGTCCCAGCCCGCCGAAAGCCTGGACGCTGCCGCCGCCCTGAACGTGCTGGTGGGGGGCAAGCTCCAGCAGATGGACATGGGGACCTACCTGCTGGGGGTGGTGCGGGCGGAGATGCCCGCCTCCTTCCAGGAGGAGGCCCTCAAGTCCCAGGCCGTGGCCGCCCGGACCTACACGTTCTACAAGATGCGCAGCGGCGGCAGCGCCAACCACCCGGAGGCCGATGCCTGTGACGACATCACCTGCTGTCAGGCCTACAAGTCCTACGAGGAGGCTGCCCAGGGCTGGGGGGAGCAGGCGGCGGAATACGAGGCCAAAATCCGCCGGGCGGTGGACGCCACCGACGGGGAGTGCATCCTCTACGAGGGACAGCCGGTGCTGGCGGTGTTCCACTCCTCCTCCTCCGGCACCACCCAGGACGCCGCCGACGTCTGGAGTACCGGCCTGCCCTATCTCCAGCAGGTGGAGACCCCAGAGGACGCCGATACTGTTCCCAACTTCCATACCACCGCCTCCTTTACCGCCGCCGCCCTGAAGGACCTGCTCCAGAGCGCCCTGCCGGAGGCGGATCTCTCCAAGAGCCCCTCCAACTGGTTCACCAACATCCAGCAGCAGCCCAACGGCACCGTCACCTCCCTGGCCGTTGGCGGGGTGGCGGTGGGCGGAAACCAGCTGCGCACCATCCTGGATCTGCGCAGCGCCTGCTTCACCATCTCCTTTGACGGGGATATGGTCCTCTTCTCCGTCACCGGCTACGGCCACGGCGTGGGTATGAGCCAGTACGGCGCAAACGTCCTGGCCGCCGGCGGCATGAGCTACCGGGAAATCCTGGCCTGGTACTACACCGGCGCCAGCGTGGAACGGCTGGAGAGGTAATCATTCTTTTCTTTGAAAAGAAAAGAATCAAAAGAAACTTTTATGGCAAAACTCCGTTTTGCCTTGCCCATTGGCGGTCCTACGGGAGTTTTCTCCAAAGGCGGCAAAGACACTTTTTGAGAAATAAAGAGGCGCGAAGTGTCAGCACTTCGCGCCTCTGTCTATCAAGTCACGGCTGTCAGCCCCCGCCGCCAGCGGCGGGAGAGGAGGGAGGAAAACGGTTTTCCCGCTTACGCCTCCATCTTGCTCATAGCGGCCTTGTCAGCCACCAGGGTGACATAGGGGTGGAGCTGGAGGATGGAGGCAGGCACCTGGGGCGTGACAGGGCCGGTAAAGGCGGCCTTGACGGCGTCAGCCTTGTCCTCGCCGCTGACCATCAGAAGGATCTTGCGGGCCATCATGATGGACTTGATGCCCATGGTCATGGCCTGACGGGGCACCTCGTCCCGGGAGGAGAAGAAACGGGCGTTGGCCTCAATGGTGCTCTCGGTCAGATCCACCACGTGAGTCTCCAGCTCAAAGGCATTGCCGGGCTCGTTGAAGCCGATGTGGCCGTTGCGGCCCATGCCCAGTACCTGCAGGTCAACGCCGCCCATCTTGCGGATGACCTCATTGTACCAGGCGCACTCCCCAGCCGGATCGGCGGCCAGACCGTCGGGCACATTGGTGTTGGCGGGATTGATGTTGATATGGTCGAAGAAGTTCACCTGCATGAACCGGCGGTAGCTCTGCTCATGGGTGGGCTCCAGGCCCACGTACTCATCCAGGTTCACGGTCTTCACCTGGGAGAAGTCCAGATCGCCCTTCTCGTACCAGGTGATCAGCTGCTTGTACATGCCCACCGGGGTGGAGCCGGTAGCCAGACCCAGCACACTGGTGGGCTTGAGGATCACCTGGGCGGAGAGGATGTTTGCCGCCTTCCGGCTCATGGCCTGATAGTCTTCCGTCACATAGATTTTCATAATTTCTCTTCTCCTTTTCATACGGCCGTGGGCCGCAATTTGATAAAGCCGAAACAAAGAGTCCCGGACAGGATGCCCGCTCTGTCACCGGGCGGACAACCCCAGTCCGTCAGCGCAGGAAAGAGCGCAATAAAGTTCTTTTTGCTGCCTTTTTCAATCAAGAAAAAGGTAGACCCGGACAGGATGCCCGCTCCGTTACCGGGCGGACAATCCCGATCCGTCAGCGCAGGAAAGAGCGCAGTAAAGTTCTTTTTGCTTACTTTTTCTTTCAAGAAAAAGTAAGTTACCAGATCTGGACGCGGGCCTCCTCAGGCAGGTACATCCCGTCGCCGGACTGGATGCCGAACGTCTCATAGAACTCATCCAGGCTCTGGAGTGCCCGGCTGCCCCGGAGCTTGTCGGGGGCATGGACATCGGCCATAGCCAGGTAGGCGCGGGTCTCCCGGCTGGCGGTGCCCCGCCAGGTGCGGGCGGCGGTGCGGTAGAGGGTCTCGTAATCCGGCTCCTCCTCCTGGCCCTCCAGATCGGTGATGCAGGCCAGGGCGCCCAGGTCCGCCACGTTCTCGCTGAGGGTCAGCGTACCGTTGCAGACGATGCCCGGGGCGGCCTCAACGCCGTCGTAGAAGTCGATGACCTGCTGGCACAGCTCCTGGAAGGCGGCGTAGTCGGCCTCGGTCCACCAGTCGCTCTGGTTGCCCTGGGCGTCGAAGGTGGCGCCGTTGTTGTCAAAGGCGTGGGAGATCTCGTGGGCGATAACGTAGCCGATGCCGCCCAGATTCTCCGTGCGGTCCGCCTCCACGTCATAGAGGGGGGACTGAAGGATGCCGGCGGGGAAGTTGATGGAGTTGTTCTGGGGGGAGTAGTAGGCGTTGACGGTGTAGACGCTCATAAGCCACTCGCCCCGGTCCACCGGATCGTCCTGGGCGGCGGCCATGTCGGCCAGGGTGGCCTCGGTCATGGCCAGGATGTTGTCGAAGTAGCTGCCGCCATCGGCTGCGGAGAGAATGTCCACATCATCGTAGAGATCGTCCCACTTATCAGGGTAGCCCACGTTGACGGTGATGGCCTCCAGCTTCTCAATGGCCTTGGCCTTGGTGGTTTCGCTCATCCAGTCCAGCTTCTCAATGCGCTGGGCGTAGACCTCCAGGATCTCATCGATCATGGCCTCCACGTCGGCCTTGGCCTCGGCGGAGAAATGCTTCTCCACGTACACCTGCCCCAGGTAGTCGGCCAGGTACTGCTGCACCTCCTGGGCGGCGTTCTCCTCGTCGGAGAGGCTGCCCTCCACGCCCATGAGAGCGGCGTTGTACGCCTCGACAGCGTCAGAGAACTCCCGGTTCAAAAGCCCGCCGAAGTTGGAGAGAACAGACAGGTGCAGATAGAGCTTCAGCTCCTCCAGGTGCTCCTCGGTGAAATACTCCGCGCTCTTTTTCATCAGCTCCACGTCGCTGACCACGTAGCGGTCCTCATCGTGGAGTCCCATGGCGGCCTGGACCGTCTCCAGATCCACATTGGGATAGAGATCCTTCACCTCCTGAGCGTCCAGGAAGTTGAAGATCTTGGTAAAGTCCGCCATATCCTCCTGGGACATGCGGGAGTTGGCCAGATCCTTGTCCATGGCCACGTAGGTTTCCGTCATGGCCGCAGCCTCCTCCTCAGAGGCGCCGCCCAGCTGGAAGAGGGTGTCCACGTAGGTGGTGAAGAGCTCCTCCACACCCTCCATTGCGTAGAAATCCTTGGTGAGGCTGGAGGAGAGGGCGGCAAAGGCCAGGACCTTCCCGCTGCTGTCCTCCACGTTCTGGGTGGTGGCGAAGTAGGCCAGGCCCACCCCCGCCTTGCCGAGCAGATCGTTGCTGACGGCCATGAGGGCGTCCAGATCCTCCGCGCCGTCAATGGCGTCCAGCCAGGGCTGGATGGGCTCAATGCCCGCCTCGTTCCGGGCGTCCCAGTCCAGGATGTTCTCATAGAGGTTCTTGATCTTCTCCTCCGGCGAGCCCTTCTCCGGGTCGCTGGCGGCAATCTCCTCAATCAGCCGGGCCACCTGCCTGTCGGTGCTGTCCATGACCTCATAGAGGGTGCCGGTCATGGAGCTGCCGGCGGGAATGGCGGCCCCGGCCAGCCACTCCTTGTTGACATTGGCGTAGAAGTCGTCCTTCAGGTTGCTGCCCTCCAGGGCATAGATGCGTCCGATGAGGGTCTCCAGCTCCTGGCGGCTGACGGTGTCACGGGGGCCGAAGGCGCCCTCCTCGTTGGCGGTGACAATACCGGCGGAGAGGATGTTCGCCAGCTGGGTCTTGGCCCAGCCCGGCACGTCCTCCAGGGCGGAGCTGTCCGCGCCCGACCGGGCGCTGTCGCCCACAGGCTCACTCAGCTCACCGAAGGCCCGGGAGAGCATCACCAGGATCTCCGCCCGGGTGACGGCCTCGTCCTCCCGGCCGCCCTGGAGCACGTCCTGGGCGGCGGCCTCGCCGTAGTCGTCCGCGGCGGATAAAATTATCTCCAGCGCCTCACTGCGGGTGAGCGCGTCATCCGAGGCAAGTGCCAGGGGCGCGGTCCCGGCCGCCAGCAGGCAGACCAAGGCCAGCGCCAGAAAGCGTCTGAAACAGTTTTTCATTGATATGGTATCCTCCTTTTTTTGTTTGGGGAGCTCTGCGTCCGCTCCCCACAGGATTTTACCATGTTCAGCGGCCGTGTGCAACGCAGTTGTTTTAAAGATTTCTTAAATTTTCCAGCAGACGCTCACGCCGCCCCGGCTATCATGCGCAGTCCCGCCGCGAATTACCCACAGGGACGCGGCAGTCATACTTTTTCTTAAAAGTGTGAATCAATAGTTAAACAAAGAAAAAGGATGACAAATGATGCAGTAAGGATGAGAATGACTTTGTGGAAGAAAAACTCATCGAATTATACTGCACCATTTGCCAATGCAATGATAGCAGATTTATAGAAGGAAAGC
>CAJUQS010000165.1 GCA_910588365.1 uncultured Oscillospiraceae bacterium
GAGAAATTCTAAACCTGGAATCGTTGAACGAAGCCTACCAGCAGAGGTTATCTATGTTGCATGGGTTCATCCAGCCTCGGCAGAAATGCCAGACCTCAAAAACCAAGCGAAGGACTACAGTTGCCAAATCCAACGGTAGTGTGGAGCCGGATAAAGGGTTTACGATTGCTGGGCTGGTATCCCAGGCCAAGAGTGAGGGTTTGGATATTGTGGAGTTATTGAAGAATCATATTCCAGTTGTGGAGGTGGCTGTATGATCTCCTACTTTCCCGCTATCTATCCTGATGAACTGGTGTATAGCTGGTTCTGTCGATACTATGTCTATTCTGGTTTCTTTTCAAGTAAATCAGCCATGCAGGAGTTATATTGCAAGCGGTCAGACAATCCAAACAAGGAGTTTATCAGGAATCTTAATCCTGGGGCCATGGAGTAGATTGCAAAGATGTATCCCCTGGACAAGCTGGTACTGGAACATACTATGTACCCTCAGTATGCCCGCTTCATTCCATTGGAGCAAAAGAAGGCTGCCCTGTATCGGCTGGGGCATGATAACTGTGATGCACACCACCTGTTCTGTGTTCTCCCTCGGTCTGAGGGGGAACACTACTTGCGGTTCTGTCCGTTGTGTGTCAATAAGGACAGGGAGATATACGGTGAAGCCTATTGGCACCGGAAGCATCAAATCCGAAACATGAGTATCTGCACAAAGCACAGGTGTAGGCTTGTGGAATCCAGTGTTCCGGTTAAGAGCGAGCAGAGCTTTGTGTTCTGTCCGGCAGAGCACTACACAGGCTGCGATAAGGTTATCTTCGAGGAAGATCCTCAGATGATGCGGTTTGCAAGCTACATTGAATCCGTATTTGACGCACCAATAGATTTCCTTTGAATGTAATACCATGAACCGGAGCAGGAAGTATGGTAATATTTTATAAAATACGGAACATTGCCATGAAGGGGGGCACGCGGTGAAGAAATTCCAATTCGAGGGGAAAGGCAACGTGTCCGGCGACCGCATCCGGGAGCTGCGGCTAAAGGCAAGACTATCACAAGCGGCCCTTGCCGCGAAGATGCAGAACGAGGGCGTGATTGCGGAGCAGGATGTAATCAGCCGGATTGAAAGTGGGTCCCGCCTGGTGAAGGAGGATGGCTTGACCTTCTCCGTGACCCTCTCCAAGTGGACTGTGTATAAATACATCAATGACGGGGTATTCCCGGCGGGTGACAAATAAGAACCTGCCGATGGGCGGGCGGAGAAAGACCGAGTACAAGAAGGTGCAGGCGGCGAGGGTGCCGAAGGGGACAGACTTCACCGGGATAACCGAGGCGGACACACTGGAAGTACAGCGGTGGGTAAACGAGTACCCGCGCGGCATCCTTGGGGGAAGGTGTGCCGCGCGGGTGCTGCTGGAGCTTGCCCGGGGGGCAGGTATTGAGGGGGTGGAATTGCTTTTGTTAATAATGTACAAAAAAGCGTTTTAGATTTTTCTGCATTTAACCCTTGACATTTACAAGAAAATAATTGAATTATCTTCTGAAATGTGTTATAGATTAAAAGATAATAAAGTGGAGCAGGAGATGACTCCACAAGGCTGAAGAATCGGACCTGGGACAGCGGGATTTTGCGCTATGTCGCTCAGATACACAACTACAAGGGAAAGCAGCAAATGCCAGAGCCATTGGACGATGAACGGGAGGACATGGGCTGCTGCGCTGAATACCATCCACGAGATCTGTGAGTATATCCCCTTGCGTTCCAGCTATATTCTCCAGTTTCGCCAATACGGCGTGAAATACCTTTCAAGGGAGGACATGGAAATGTTGGAGGCAGGGACTAAGGCACCAGAATTCACTTTGCTGGACAAAGATGGCAATACCGTATCACTGTCCGATTTTGCGGGTAAAAAAGTCGTGCTGTACTTCTACCCCAAGGACAACACACCCGGCTGTACCAGGCAGGCCTGTGCCTTTGCCGGGGCCTACGAGGACTTCAATAAAATTAACACAGCAGTCATCGGTATTAGCAGGGATTCCGTGGCTTCTCATCAGAAGTTTGCGGAGAAGCACGGCCTGCCGTTTATTCTTCTCTCCGACCCGGAGTTAGCCGCCATTCAAGCCTATGGCGTGTGGCAGGAGAAAAAGCTCTATGGCAAGGTGAGCATGGGCGTGGTGCGCTCTACATTCATCATCGATGAGAACGGTATGATCGAAAAGGTGATGCCAAAGGTAAAGCCCGGCACCAATGCGGCGGATATCCTGGCGTATCTGAACGCAGAATGACAACCTCCCCCGGACACAGATCGTCCGGGGGAGCCGCTTTTCCCATGTACAAAAATGTATGATTTAAGCTGTTTTGCTCGCAGCCATAAATGGAGGCAACCGCAAAATATGGCACATCTTCTTATATCATGGCCCCGGGATCTGGAAATTATCAAGTTGATTACTCGTTGCGCGCACGGCAAACGTTGTAAGTTTGCCGTGTTTTTTTGCCGCTCTCTCTTGCTTTTTTTGTCGGATTCGTGCATACTGAAGGGAGAATGAGAAGGAGGCATACCATGAACCGCGTCAGCAAGGAGAATTACTACCTGGATATTGCCGAGACGGTCATTGGCCGGGCCACCTGCCTGCGCCGGTGCTATGGAGCGCTCATCGTCAACAACGACGAGATCATCTCCACCGGCTACAACGGCGCGCCCCGGGGCAGAAAAAACTGCGTGGACCTGGGCCGCTGCGCCCGGGAGGCCATGCACGTGCCCCGGGGGGAGCGCTATGAGCTGTGCCGCAGCGTCCACGCCGAGGCCAACGCCATCATCTCCGCCGCCCGGCGGGACATGGTGGGCGGCGTGCTCTACCTGGCCGGGAAGGACGCCGCCACCGGCGAAATTCTTGGAGACGCCACTTCCTGCGCCATGTGCCGCCGCATGATTATCAATGCGGGGCTGGAGAAGGTGGTCATCCGCACCGCCCCCGGGGCGTATGTGACCGTGGATGTCCAGCAGTGGATTGACGAGGACGACTCCCTGTCGGACGCTTTTTCTTGAGTCCCTGTGCCGCCCCCTATTTTATAACAGATGAGGAGAGAGAAACGATGCTGAGTCCCGAGATTCAAGAGGCCTATATCGCCATCCTGAGGGAGGAGCTGGTGCCCGCCACCGGCTGTACCGAGCCCATCGCCATCGCCTACGCCGCCGCCCGGCTCCGGGCGGTGCTGGGGGCGCTGCCGGAGCGCATCCGCGCCGAGGTGTCCGGCAACATCATCAAAAATGTCAAGAGCGTCATTGTCCCCAACACCGGGGGGCTCAAGGGCATCCGGGCCGCTGTGGCCGCCGGGGCGGTGGCCGGGGACCCGGACCGGATTTTGCAGGTGATCTCCTCCGTTCCCGCGGACCGGCACGCCGGGATCTCCGCCTACGCCCAGGACGTCCCCATCGAGGTGGCCTGCGCCGACACCACCCGCCTGCTGGACATCAGGCTCACCGGCTGGGCGGGGGAGCACAGCGCCCTGATCCACATCGCCAACAGCCACAGCAACATCGTCCGGGAGGAGCGGGACGGCCAGGTATTGCTGGAAAAGCCGGTTTCCGACTCCGCCGAGGACAGCCTCACGGACAAGAGCGTGCTGAAGGTGGCAGACATCCTGGAGTTTGCCAACTCGGTGGACCTGGGCCTGGTATCCCCCCTGCTGGACCAGCAGATCGGCTGCAACACCGCCATTGCGGAGGAGGGGCTGAAGGGCAGCTGGGGCGCGAACATCGGCACCGTGCTGCTGGGGGACTACCCAGCAGACATCAAGACCGAGGCCAAGGCCTGGGCCGCCGCGGGCAGCGACGCCCGGATGAGCGGGTGCGAGATGCCGGTGGTCATCCTCTCCGGCTCCGGCAACCAGGGTATCACCGCCTCCGTGCCCGTGGTGCGGTACGCGAAGCACCTGAACGCCAGCCAGGAGCAGCTCTACCGGGCCCTGCTGGTCAGCGATCTGGTGACGGTCCACCAGAAGAGCGGCATCGGCCGCCTGTCCGCCTACTGCGGCGCGGTCAGCGCCGGCGTAGGGGCCGGAGCGGGCATTGCCTACCTGCTGGACGGCAGCTATGAGTCCATCGCCCACACCATCGTCAACGCCGTGGCCATCATCAGCGGCACCATCTGTGACGGCGCCAAGCCCTCCTGCGCGGCGAAGATTGCCGCCAGTGTGGACGCGGGCATCCTGGGCTACCACATGTATAAGAACCACCAGGAGTTCAAGAGCGGCGACGGCATCGTCACCAAGGGGGTGGACAACACCATTGCCAACATCGGCGTGCTGGCCAAGGAGGGGATGCAGCAGACCGACCGGACCATCCTGGCCATTATGACGGAGCGCTGTGATTAAGAACCTGTATTCATAGCCGGGGGATGAGGGATTGGCGGAGGATTTTGCCGTCAATCAAGGCAAATTTTCGCAGGCATCCATATCGTGCAATGACCCCATCGAGGGGTCATGCACGATTATTCTGCACAGGCGCTCGATGC
>CAJUQS010000166.1 GCA_910588365.1 uncultured Oscillospiraceae bacterium
GCCAAGGCGGGCGCAGGGAGATGTTAAACAGGCTCTAACGTACTGCCTGCTGTGGCACATCGGTGCATTGCAAGTTTACTGCGCAGCGATTCGGAGCGATCCCCCGCTGCTGGCTCTCCCCCTTTAAGAGGCCGGCAGGCGGAGTTGGTCGAGAGCCAGACTCCTAGATCAGAACCCCGAAGGACTCTCTTGTTCACGGGGCACCGCAGCTCTTCATTTGCAGAGCGTGTCCGAAAATCCCCCGCCGAGGTTGGCCGTCCCGTTGGGACGGCCCCGAGTAAGGGAGTCCAGAACCGCAGGTTCTGGCGCGCTTTTGGATACTTTTCCCGCGTGGGAAAAGTATCCGCAGGGCGTGGGGGCGCGAAGCCCCCACTTGGCTCGCGTCATTGTGCCTGCGGCCCCACTTAGCTAAATCTCCCCCAGCGCTTGAATAAAAGACCGGTTCTCCTCTGGCAGCTTCACCGCCGCCCGGTACCAGCCCGGACCCAGCCCCCGGTAATTGGAGCAGTCCCGGATGAGGATCCCCCGCTCCAGCAGGGGCTGGAAAATGTCCTTCGGACTCCAAAAGAGCAGGTAATTCGCCTGGGAGGGGCAGACCGTGAAGCCCAATTTCTCCAGCTCCCCCCTCAGCTGCGGCCGCTCCCGGCCAATCAGCGCCCGGGCCTCCGCCAGAAAGGCTTCCTCCCCCAGGGCCGCCGCGCCCGCCGCCTGGGCGGGCAGGGACACATTCCACGGCTGGGTAAGACGGCTCATGGCTGAGAGCAGCGCCCCGTCCCCACTGAGGCAGTACCCCAGCCGAAGCCCGGCCATGCCGTAGGTCTTTGTGAACGCTCTCAGTATAAAAATTCCATTATATTCTAAAACGTATTTTTTCAGGGAGTGATCCGCCCAGCCATCGCTGAGATCCAGAAAGCACTCATCCACAAACAGACGGATCCCCCGCCGCCGGCACCGGCGGAACACCTCCTCCAACAGCGCCGGGTCAAGGAGCTGCCCGGTGGGGTTGTTGGGGTTGCAGAGGAACACCGCATCCCAGTCCGTATCCGACAGGACCTCCAGCAGAGCGTCCGTCGCGGCAAACCCCTCCTCCGCCCGGAGCGGGTGGCGCTCCACCTGGCACCCGGCCGCCTCCAGGGCTGCGGCGTATTCGGAGAAGGTGGGCGCCAGCTCCAGGGCCCGGCGGGGACGGACGGCGAGACAGTAGGAGAAAATCAGCTCCGCCGCGCCGCCGCCGCACAGCACACACGCCTCCGGCACCCCCTCCCGCTCCGCCAGAGCGGATACCAGCGCTCCGCAGCCCGGGTCCGGGTACTGGCACAGCAGCCCCGCCGACTCCACCACCGCCCGGATGGCGGCAGGGGGCGTGCCCAGCGGGTTCGTGTTGACAGAAAAATCCAGTTTTATGGTGCGGCCGTACACGCCGCCCCCGTGGGGATTCTCACTCTTGTACAGCATAGCCTCTCCCCCGTCAGAAAATAAACAGAATCAGGCCCTTTCCCCCGGCGCAGAGGGCCAGCGCCAGCACCGCCGCCGCGTACAACAGGCGGCAGGCCCGGGGGATGTCCCCCGGACGGACATCCTGGACCGGGTCGCCGATAAAGGGCTTTTTGTGGAGGACGCCGTGGTACCAGGCGTCCCCGGCCAGCCGCAGGCCCATGAGGCCCGCGCACACGGACTCGGTCTGGGCGGAGTTGGGGCTGGCGTGGTTGAAGCGGTCCCGGCGGAAGATCCGCCAGCCGCGCCCCACATCCATACCCAGCAGCCCGCCGGCGGCCAGCATCACCAGGGCCGAGAGGCGGGCGGGAAGGAAGTTCATCACATCGTCCATCTTCGCCGGGACCAGGCCGATGTCCTTGTAGGGCGGCTCCACGTACCCCAGCATGGAGTCCATAGTGTTCACCGCCTTGTAGAAGAAGCCCAGGGGCGCGCCGCCAACAGCCAGAAAGAACAGAGGCGCCACCACGCCGTCCGAGGTGTTCTCCGCCACGGTCTCCACAGCGGCCCGGGCCACCCCGGCGCTGTCCAGGCGGGACACATCCCGGCCCACGATCATGCTCACCGCCCGGCGGGATGCCTCCAGATCCCCGGCCTCCAGAGCCGCATGGACCTTCATGCTCTCGTCCCGCAGGGATTTTGCGGCCAGAATCTGCCAGCACATCACGCTCTCCACTGCCAGCCGCAGCCAGGGATGGACCATGCCGCACCCCCACAGCAGCGCCGCCGGAACGGCGGTGGACACCAGCACCACCAGCGCCCACAATACGCCGCCTGCCCAGCGCTCACCTTGGGGGGAGGCGGGAAAGAGGCCGCGTAGGCGGACCTCCAGCCCGGAGATCAGCCTGCCGATCCAGACCACCGGATGGGGCCACCCCGGCGGGTCGCCCAGGAGCAGATCCATCCCAAAGCCGATGAGCATCGCATATAGACTCCAAACCACGAACATTCCTCCTTAAAGGCAGCCTTAGACCCTGTATTCACAGCCGGTAAACGCCGCCCTGACGGATCTCTTTGCCTCTGCTTCGCACAATTTTCCGCGAACGAACAATCCGGCGAAACGGCAGCTTCGCCCAAAAAGCTTTTTTGTTACGGTTTCTTTGTTCACATAGAAACCGTAAAGAGATACACCGGATTCTGCCCGGTCATCAGACAGTAGGGCCCGGCCTCCCGGCCCCGGGCGGCGCTGAGGCACACCACGGAGCGGCTGGGGAAGTCCCGGGAGATTCCGGCGAGCTCTGCCACGGACTCCAGGGTCACCGCCGCGGCCACGATGCGGGCTTTGGGATTTTTCTCCAGGATCAGATCCACAATCTCCCGCAGGTTTCCTGAGCTGCCGCCGATGAAAACGTGGGTAGGCGCGGGCAGGTCCCGGCACGCGCCGGGGGCGCTGCCCGGGACGATCTCCAGGTTGGAGACATGGAAGCGCGCCTTGTTCTCCGCCAGGAGCGCCAGGGCCTCCTCCTTTTTCTCAATGGCGTACACCCGGCCCCGCCGGGCCTGCAGCGCCATTTCCACGGACACGGACCCCGTCCCGGCTCCCACGTCCCAGCACACCACGTCCGCCGTCAGGCGGAGGCGGGACAGTGCCAGGGCCCGGATTTCGCTCTTGGTCATGGGGACAATCCTCCCGTCCGCCCCGCCGCCACGCTGGAACAGCTCGTCCGGCAAACCGGGTGCGAAGGGGACGGCGGCGGCATTCTCGATGAGAAGGGCGCTGAGGGGATCGAAGGCGCGTTCCGCCAGCTCCGCCGCCGTGCCAACGGTGACCGTTTCCTCCGGGTAGCCCAGACGCTCCCCCACGCTGACCCGGACCTCCCCCAGCCCGGCCTCCGCCAGGGTGCGGCAGAGGGCTCCCGCGCCATTTTCCCCGCCCACCAGGGCGAACACCCGGCGGTTCTGCGCCACGTCGGGCACCACGTCCCCCTCCCGGCCGTGGAGGCTCAGGGGGATCACGTCCTCGTAGGAGGTCTTCAGCCTCGCGCACAGGGTTTGCAGGGAGCTGAGCCCCGGCAGGACCTCCACGTCACAGTCCGTGAGCAGGGGCAGCAGCTTCTTTGCCCCGCTGAAAAAACCGGCGTCGCCGCTGAGGGCCACCGTGAAGCGGCGGCAGTCCGGGTTGCCGCGGATACAGGCGGCGATGTCCCCCGGCGCGACGGCCGCGCAGGTCCGCCGGCCGGCCGGGACGGCCTCCAGCATCCGTTTCGCCCCGATGACGCAGTCCGCCTCGTGAATGGCCCGCCAGACCTCCCCGGTCATGGTCTCAGATCCGCCGGGGCCGATGCCCGCCAGGGTGACCCTGGGCCGCAGGCAGAGGCCGAAGCGCCGGCAGAGCAGCTCCGCAGCAGCGGAAAAGTCCAGCCCCGCCCGCTGGGCCGGACGGCCCACCACCACCAGAACGGCCCCCGCCTCCCGGGCGGCGGCCGCCTTTTTCCCAAAGCCGCCAGTGTCGCCGGTGTCCTTGGTCACCATGTATTTTGCCGACACGGCCCGCAGAAGGGCCGTGTTCATCTCACGGGAGAAGGGCCCCTGCATGGCGATGACATGGTCCGGGGCAAGCCCCGCCTCCCGGCAGGAGAGCAGGGACGCCTCCATGGGCAGCACCCGGGCGTAGACCCGCCCGGCGAAGTCCGGCAGGGCCGTATACTTCGCCAGCTCCTTGCTGCCGGTGGTCAGCAGAATATTCCCCCGGGTGTCAGCCAGGTAGTCCACCGCCCCCTGGATGTCCGGCACACACACCGCCCCCTCCGGCACATCCCCGGCGGATCGCAGCAGCCGCAGGTACTCCGTCCCCGTCCCCTCGCAGGCGGCGGCGATGTTCTCCGTCACGGCGGCGGCGTAGGGGTGGGTGGCGTCCACCACCAGGGCGAAGCCCTCCCGGGTGAACAGCTCCTCCATCTCCTCCCGGGTCAGCCGTTCTAGGGAGACGGTCAGGTTCTCCCGGGGCTCCAGCAGGGCCCCGCCGTACTCCGTGGCCACGCAGGCGGTGACCGCCACCGGCTGGCCCGCCAGCAGCTCAACCAGGGCCCGGCCCTCGGTGGTCCCGGCGAAGACGCACAATTTATACATCCCGGTACCCCCGGGGGGTCACCAGCTTCCCGCCAATGATCCGGGTCTGGCTGTTGCCCACGAAGGCGGTACAGAACATGTCGGCGGCAAAGTCCCGCAGCTGGCCAAGGGACATCACCGTCCAGCTCTCCCCCTCCCGGCCGATGTTCCGGGCCACGCCGCAGGGGCGGTCCGCCGGAAGGGTGCGCAGCAGAATGTCGCAGGCCCGCTGCAAATAGTCGGGCCTGCCCCTGCTGGCGGGGTTGTAGAGGACCACGGAGAGGTCGGCCACCGCAGCCGCCGCCAGCCGCGCCTCAATCTTCTCCCAGGGGGTGAGCCGGTCGCTGAGGCTGACGACGGCGAAGTCGTGGGTCAGGGGCGCCCCCAGCAGGGCCGCGCCGCTGCATGCCGCCGTGAGGCCGGGCACCACCTGGATCTCCGGCTCCGCCGCCTCCCCCCGCAGCTCGTAGAGCAGGCCCGCCATGCCGTAGATGCCGCTGTCGCCGGAGCAGACCATCGCCACGTCCTTCCCGGAGCGGGCCGCGTCCAGCGCCATGCGGCACCGGTCTGCCTCCTTTGTCATGGGTGTGGTCAAAAACTCCTTGTCCGGGTAGCGCTCCTTTACCAGGTTCACGTACACGTGGTAGCCCACAATCACCTGGCACGCCCCCAGGGCCCTGTCCGCCCGAACGGTCATATTCTCATAATCTCCAGGGCCAATGCCCACCACTGTCAACTTCCCCATACTGTTCTCCATTTTCTGTGGTAGTCATCCTTTTCTTTCTGAAGAAAGAAAAGGATCAAAAGAAAGACTTTTTGCGGCAAAACGATGTTTTGCCTTTTCCGCGCTCACGAAAAAGTGACAATATACCGCTCCACCGCCGCGGCCGCGGTCACGCCGTCCCGGGCGGTCTTTTTGGCAATCAGCTTCTCCGCGCCCAGCAGGGCCGCCCGCTCGCAGACGTTGTCCACGCCGGTGACGCTCCGGACGAAGTCCGAGGGGGTGAACGCCCCCTCTACCCTCTGCAGCTCCTGGGCGGAGTAGAATTCCACAGGCCAGCCCCGCTCCCGGCAGAAATCCAGCAGGCCGGGCTCGTCCCGCTTCAGGTCAATGGACGCGCAGCACTTCACCGCCCAGTGGTCGATCCCATACGCGTCCAGCACCTCCGAGACCGCCGCCTCAATGGCGGCGGCGCTGGTCCCCCGCCGGCACCCGATCCCCAGACGGACCACCCTGGGGGTCAGCAGCAGGGTCCGGTCGAAGGCGTCCGGATTCCGCTTCCAGGAGACGCAGATGCCCACGCTCCCCCGATCCCCCGGCACCACCCCCGGCGGCAGCTCCCCCGCGATGGGGAAGTCGCTTTTCAGCGGCACAGGGCCCTCCAGGATGGCGGCGGACACCGCCTTGGCGGCATCCAGGCGGTTGATGTGGAGCCCCTGTTCCGCCGCCCATGCGTCCACGGAAAATTTCGCGTTTACATCTGTGGCCGTGGTGACCACCGGCTCGGCTTCCAGATCCCGGGCCAGAAGGCGGGCCAGCCTGTTGGCCCCGCCGATGTGCCCCGACACAAGGGGTACTACGAACCGGGCGGTTTCGTCCACCGCCAGCACGGCGGGGTCCTCGGCCTTGCTCCGCAGGTGGGGCGCCACCGCCCGGACGGCGATGCCGCAGGCCCCCACGAAGATGAGCGCGTCTGTCCGGCGGAAGATCGGCTCCACAAAGTCCGGTAGAGCCCCCTCGACAGCCTCGAACTCCGCCTCTGCCAGCCGCGCCGGGGCGAAGTACCGGCAGCTCTGAAAGAGCCGGTCCGCCCGGATCCGCCGGGCAGTCTCCATGCCCCGGCGGCTGAACGCAAAGACGGCCCCCTGTTTCATATGGGGCGGAACGGCCCCCGGGGCGGGCGGCACCTGGTGAAAGTCCCCCACCCTACTCCGCTCCCTTCCGGAATTCGGTGGTGAAGCCGGGGTCGTAGAGCTTGGAGCGGGCGTAGTCCGCCCCCATGCAGTCCCCCACAATCAGCAGGGCTGTTTTCGTCAGGCCGTTTTCCGCCACCGTGGCCGCCAGGGTCTCCACGGTGCACCGGTATATCTTTTCGTCCGGCCAGGTGGCTTTATAGACCACCGCCGCCGGGGTGCCGGGGGCATAGCCCCCGGCCAGCAGGTCGTCTTGCAGCTTATCCGCCAGGGATGTGCTGAGAAAGAGCACCATGGTGGCTCCGTGGGCCGCCAGGGAGCGCACAGACTCCCGCTCCGGCACCGGGGTCCGCCCCGCCGCCCGGGTGATGATGACCGTCTGGCTCACCTCCGGCAGGGTGTACTCCGCCCGCAGGGACGCCGCCGCCCCGCAGAAGGAGCTGACGCCGGGACACACGTCGTAGTCAATGCCCAGCTCCTCCAGCTGGTCGAACTGCTCCCGCACCGCGCCGTAGAGGCTGGAGTCCCCGGTGTGGAGGCGGACGGTGGTCTTCCCAGCCGCCTCGGCGGATTTGACCACCGCCAGCACCTGCTCCAGCGTCATCCCCGCGCTGTTGTGGATTTCACAGCCTTTTTTCGTGTAATGCAGCAGCTCCGGGTTCACCAGACTCCCGGCGTAGATCACCACGTCCGCCTCGCCCAGAAGCCTGTAGCCGCGGACCGTGATCAGATCCGCCGCCCCGCTGCCCGCGCCGACAAAGTGTACCATAAATAGCGCCTCCTTGAGGTATTCATCCTTTTTCTTGAAAGAAAAAGGATCAAAAAGAACTTTTTGCGGCGGAACTATGTTCCGCCTTTCACAATCTGTTGGAGGAGCTGCGCCGCGTTCCCGGTTCTGCTCAGCTCGCCCCAGACCTTGGAGAACAGGATCGCGCCAACCTCCAGGGATTCGCCGGCCCTGGCCGCCAGGTGAAAGGCAATCCGCTCCGTCAGACGGGCGAGGGCCGTCCGGTCCACATCCGCCTCCCGCAGGATGCGCAGGGCCTCGTCACAGGAGACGCACGCCAGGACCCGGGCCGTCCTCTCCGGCGGCAGGCCGGAGGCCGCGGCGTGGGCGGCCAGAATCTCCATACGGCAGTCGCCGTACCGGGAGTGGGTGTTCAGCATCCCGCCGCCCACCTTCACCAGCTTGCCGATATGCCCCGCCAGCAGCGCCCCCCGGAACCCCAGCTCCCGGCAGAGGTCCAGGGCGTCCCCCAGAAAGTTGGAGCACTGCACCGCCAAAGCCGGGTCCAGCCCCAGGCCCTCCCGGATGAAGTCCGATCCGTAGTTCCCCGGGGTCAGCAGGGCGTAGTCCGCCCCCGCCGCCCGCCGCTGGCGCAGCTCCACCCGAATGGTCTCCACCAGGGCCCGCTCACTCATGGGCTCCACGATGCCCGTGGTGCCCAGAATGGAGATGCCGCCCACAATGCCCAGCCGGGGGTTGAAGGTCTTCTTCGCCAGCGCCTCCCCCTCCGGCACGGAGATCACCACCGACAGGCCGCCGTGGTCATCCGTCAGGGCCTGGATCTCCTCCACGCCCTCCCGGATCATCCGCCTGGGTACGCTGTTGATGGCCGCCGCGCCCACCGGCTGGTCCAGGCCCGGCTTGGTCACCCGGCCCACGCCGGCGCCGCCGTCAATGGTCACGCCGGTCCCCTCCGTCCGGGAGACGGCGGCAAACACCAGCGTCCCTCTGGTCACGTCCGGGTCGTCCCCGCTGTCCTTCTCAACGGCACAGGAGACCGCGCCGGGCTCCATCCAGATCTCCCGCACCGGCAGCTCCAGCCGGACGCCCCTGGGGGTGGTCAGCGCCGCCCGCTCCATCCGCCGCCCGGTCAGCAGCATGTAGGCGGCAGCCTTCGCCGCCGCCGCCGCGCAGGATCCGGTGGTGTACCCCAGCCGCAGCCGCTTCCCCTCTTTTATGATAAATTCTTCCATGTTATTCCTGACAGGCAAAACTGCGTTTTGCCGAAAGTTTTCTTTTGATTCTTTTCTTTTTCAAAAGGAAAAGAATGACTGCCTACCTCATAATCTGGTACAGCATGGCGTTGCAGATCGCCGCCGCCACGTTGCTGCCGCCCTTCCGGCCCCTGGCCACGATGCAGGGTGCGCCCGAGCCCAGCAGCCGCTCCTTGCTCTCTACCACGTTCACAAAGCCCACCGGCACGCCAATCACCAGCGCCGGGGAAAGCCTTCCCGCCGCCATGAGCTGGCAGAGCGTCAGCAGGGCCGTGGGGGCGTTGCCGACGGCGAAGACGCAGGGCTTCTCCAGCGCCGCCGCCCGCTCCATGGAAACCGCCGCCCGGGTGACCCCCCGGGCCTTCGCCTCCTCCGCCACGTCCGGATCGGACATGAAGCAGCGCACCTCTCCCCCCAGCTTTCCCAGGATGGTCTTGTTGACGCCCGCCCGGGCCATCTGGGTGTCGGTCACAATGTCGCAGCCGCCCCGCAGGGCGGCGATGCCCCGCTCCACGGCCCCCTCCGAGAAGCAGAGGCTGTCCGCGTAGTCAAAATCCGCTGTGGTGTGGATCACCCGCTTGATGACCAGCTCGTTCTCCGGTGCCAGCACCCGGTCCCCCAGCAGCTCCGTGATGATCTCGAAGCTGCGCTTTTCAATGTCCATGGGCTTCATTGTCTCCGGCATAACGTTTCTTCTCCTTCAAACATGCTTCATAAAAATTGACCGCAAAGGCCGGGTTGGCGTAAAAGTGGAAGTGGGGATATCCGGCATAGAGGGTCTTCGCGGCAATGGCGCAGTCCCAGGTCCTGCCGCCGGGCTTCCGGGCGGTAAAGGCCCCGCCGGGGGCCTCCGCGTCCCAGTAGTGGAACTCGTGGCCCCGGATCTCCTCCCCGGCCCGGCACAGGAGGCAGTCCTCCCTGGCCCGGAGGGTGACATAGCCGAACCGGGTGAGCCGTCCGGCGTCAAAGCAGCGCCCCGGCAGAACCCCCGCCATGGGGTGCTCCCCGATGGCCTGGGTCAGATACATGAACCCGCCGCACTCCGCGATGCAGGGCAGGCCGGCCTCCACAGCCGCCCGGACCGCCCGGCGCATGGACTCGTTTCGGGCGAGATCCGCCGCGTACAGCTCCGGGTAGCCGCCCCCCAGAAGGAGTCCGTGGATATTCTCCGGCAGGGCCCCGTCCGAGAGCGGGCTGAAGGGCACCAGCTCCCCCCCCAGCTCCTCCAGGGCCGCCAGGCTGTCCTCGTAGTAGAAGCAGAAGGCCCGGTCCCGGGCCACGGCGATCCGGGCGCGCTCCCCATACCGGGGCAGCTCCACCGGGTCAAACCGCAGGGGCGGGGCGCTGTCCGCCAGACGCAGCAGCCCGTCCAGGTCGATGGTCCTCTCCGCCTGCCGGGCCAGCAGGCCCATCTTCTCCCGCAGGCCCTCCACCTCGCCGGCGGTGACCAGCCCCAGGTGGCGGCTCTCCAGGGCGCACTCCGGCATGGGGGGCAGAAAGCCCAGGGGCTCCAACCTGCCGGCAAACCGCTCCCGGATGGCCCCGGCCAGGGACTGATAGGCCATAGGGGAGCAGTGGTTGAGGATAACGCCCCGGATGCCGCTGTCCGCCTCCAGCGTCAGAAAGCCCTGAATGACCGCCAGCACGGACAGGGCCGCCCCCCTGGCGGACACCGCCAGCACGGCGGGCGCGCCAACGGTCCGGCCGGTCTCCCAGGTGCTCGCCCGGGTGGTGGTCATGCCCGCCCCGTCGTAGTAGCCCATGACGCCCTCGATGACGGATACGTCCCGGTCCCGGCTGTTCCTGGCCAGCAGGTACCGCAGGGTGTTCTCCGAGAAGAAAAAGCCGTCCAGATTCGCGCTCTTCGCGCCGGTAATCCGGCTGTGGAACATGGGGTCAATGTAGTCCGGGCCGCACTTGAAGGCCCCCACCCGCAGTCCCCGGTCCGCCAGCGCCTGCACAACAGCGCACGTCACGGTGGTCTTGCCGCAGCCGCTGCCGGTGCCCGCCAGCAGAAACCGGCCCGCCGTCTGCTCCATGTCTCCCGCCTCCCCCGCCGAAATGGATTCTTCCCCCCTATTTTAAGGGCAGCGGCCCCCTTTGTCAACCATATCGTCACCGCAAAACGGAACCAAATACGCCGCCGGCGGTCAAATACCGCCGGCGGCGCCGTGGGCTATGTGTCCAGTTTCAAAAAGTGCAGAGTCCGGGTGTCCGTATCGTAGACAGCCAGTGTGAAGTTCCACGAGAAGCGGCCCATGATCGGCTCCTCGTCCCAGTCATGCTCCGCCTCGCTGTGGCGGTCCCGGAAGTAGTAGTATCCCTTTTCCGCCTCCAGGGCGCAGGCGGCCTCCCCGTTGATCCGGGGGACCTGCCCGGCCAGGTTTTCGGTGAGGGGCAGGGCGTGCCAGTGGACGTCATACCAGAAGTCTTCCGGCAGGGCGCCGTCGTAGAACCGCAGCCGGATATAGGTGGTCCCGTCGCCGAGAAAGCCGCCGTGGGTGTCCTCATAAAATTCCACGTCCGAGGGCGGAAGCTCCAGGCTCAGCTCCTGGGAGACCTGGCGCTTGGCCTTCTTGGCGTCAGCGTAATAGGGCGGCTGGATCTCCTCCAGATCGCCGCTCCCCCGGACCAGGGGGCCGCGGTAGGCGTGATAGGACTTGCGGCTGTCCCAGGCGTCAATCTGGACCACCACCAGCTCCTCCTCCCACTCCACCACATGGTCGCTCCCGAATACGCTGCTCAAAAGCAGGCCCCACAGCCCCACCAAGATGCACAGCGCCACATCCGCCAGCACGATCACACAGCCGATGAGGGTGTTGGCCAGCTCGCCCCATACGCAGAACTGGCGGATCATCCCCCTCCCCGCCCAGGCCAGCAGCAGAAGGACCCCGGCAGTGTAGCTGAGGCCGCAGCACACCTTCACCCCGGTGCGCCAGTCCAGATCCATGGCCGCCAGCACCGTCCATCCAAACCCCGCCAGCAGCAGCGGGAGGACCAAGAGCGTCAGTACTGCCAGGGAAGACCACCTTTTCAGCCTCCCCCCGGAACGGAAGCAGGACGCGGCCATATACAGCGCAGCCAAAACAGGCGTGAGACCAATCAATATAAGGATGGGCATATCACTCCCACGCCTCCCGCACCAGCTCCGCCAGCGCGCCGTCCGCCTCGTAGATGCCCTGATAGGGCTGCTCCAGAAGCAGCTTTCCGCCCTTTGGATAGAGGAAGACTGTACTGGTCCCGGCCCGCCTGTGGGCAAAGTCAAGCCGGGCCAGCCACGCGCCGCCCTCCGGAACATCCTGCACGCTGGCGTCTCCCGTATTCTTCGCCGTCTTCATTGCATCCAGCAGCCGGACGATGTAGTCCCTGTCCTCATTGGATACCGCCCTGTTTTCCCAGCTCACCGTCACCCCGCTGACATCCTCCGGGTCCGGCAGGACGAGGGCCCCGCCGTTTGCCAGCCTGCCGCATCCTGCCAGCAGAAGCACCGGCAGCAGAACCGCCAAAACCTTTTTCATATTGGCCTCCAAAGGCAAACTATCGTTTTGCCGCAAAAGTTTTCTTTTTGATTCTTTTTCAAAAGAAAAGGAATGACTGCCTATTCCTCCACGTACTCCAGCAAATCCCCGGGCTGACAGTCCAGAGCCCTGCAGATGGCCTCCAGTGTGGTGAAGCGCACGGCCTTGGCCTTGTTGGTCTTCAGCACCGACAGGTTGGCGATGGTCACGTCCACCTGCTGGGAGAGCTGGCTGAGGCTCATCTTCCGCCTGGCCAGCATCACGTCCAGATTGACAATAATCGGCATTTCCCCGCCCCTCCTAAATCGTCAGATCGTTCTCGTCCTTCAGCTCCGCGGCCTTCAGCACCAGATGGCTGAGCAGGAAGGCCGCCAGGGCAATGGCCAGCCCCACCATGCACACCCCCATGCCCAGAATCCAGATGGGGGAGCCCACCAGCAGCTCGATGGTCACGGTTCCAACGGCGCAGTACCCGGTGTCCAGCAGGGCGCAGAATCCGATGCCGCTGAGCCAGCGGGCATTCCTGCGGCAGAAGGAGTTGTCCCGGCCGATCTCCGTGCAGATTCTCCAGAACAGCGCCAGCGCAATGGCCACAGGGATGGCGCTCAGGCTGACGGCGGCGATACCCGGCGTCACAATCCACTCCATATCGTACATCCCGCCCGCCTCCTGGACCCGCTGGGGAAAAATCACGAGATAGCATACCGCCGCCATCACCGCCAGGAAAATAATCACGCCCTTGAGCGTCCGCACCAGCCCCACTCGTCCCATAATTCGTCATCCTCCTTTTGTTGGTACCCACAGTTTACCAGCTTCATTTCTGTTTGTCAATATATTTTTATTGTTTTTCAATAAAAATATATGCTCTTTACCATAAATGGGCGGTATGTTATAATGGAAATACCAATACCAAGGAGGACCACTGTACATGATCGGATTAGCCTATGCCCTGAAGGGCGAAATCAGGAGCATTTTAGAGAGCACGGACGCCAAGCTGCTGGAGACGGTGAGCGGCGTGGACATCTACGAGATCGAGCCGGGCCTGCTGGCCTACACCGGCGGTGTGGGAAAGGTGAACGCCGCCATGAGCACCCAGCTGTTTATTGACCGCTATCACCCGGACTGGATTGTCAATGCCGGAGCGGCGGGGTGCTTCCGGGACCTGCCCATCGGTACCACGGTGCTGGCGGACTGCTTTGTCCAGCACGACGTGGACACCACCGCCATGGGGGATCCCATCGGCATGGTTTCCACCGTGGACCGGGTGGAGTTCCCCACCAGCGAGGTGGAGCGCCTGTCCGCCCTTCTGGACTCTCAGGGGGTGGAGCACCAGACCGGCAAGGTCGCCACCGGCGAGGTGTTTCTGACCAGGGGCCGGCGGGCGGACTGGATCGCGGAAACCTTCACCCCCCTGCTGTGCGAGATGGAGGGCGGCGCGATTGCCCAGGTGTGCCTGCGCAGCGGCGTGCGCTTCACCGCCCTGAAGACCGTCTCCGACCGCCTGTGCCAGGCCAACAACGCGGAGGAGTACTTCAACTACGGCGAGGCCATGGCCAAGCTCAACGCCATCGTGCTGCCCTTTGCCCGGGCGCTGCGGCAGGATCCCTCTTTTTCTTTGTGAACAGAGAAAAAGAGGCAAAAAGAAAAACTTTTTGGCAAAACTTTGTTTTGCCTGTATAAAACCGGAAAATACCGTCCAAACTGGATACAACAACTCCAGTTTGGACGGTATTTGATGATGAAACTTCTTCACAGAATCCTTATTTCCGCCGCTGTCGGATTTTTCGCCATGCTCCTCTACAGCACCCCCATGTGGTGGGGCGTCCTGTTTTCCCCCATTACCCAGCCCCTCACCACCGCCGAGCTCACCGAGGACGTGGACGGCGGATTCCGGTGGGAGGCGGACGGCAAGGTCCTGCGCTTCAAATCCATCGATCTGCTCCTGTCCTTCCTCCATCTTTCGTAGCGGGAAGGCGTATGTCCCGCCCCAGGTTTGTCTTTATCCTCTCACATTTTGAATCAATGCTTTCGCCGCCTCCTTCTTCAGGACCTTGCCGTAAGACACCACTTTCCCATCCACCACCAGGGCCGGGGTTGTCATCACGCCGCAGGCGGCAATCTGTGCAAAGTCCGTTACATGGTCAATAGACGTGTCCATTCCCAGCTCCGTCAAGGCAGCCCGGACGGCGTCCTCCAGGGCGCCGCATTTGGCGCACCCGCTTCCCAGTACCTTGATCCCGGCAGAGGCCTTTGCCGCCTCTGCCTGTTTCATCGCTTCCGGGGTGCAGCTGCCGCCACAGCAGCAGGATTTTGTTTCTCCCCTTTTCTTGCTGAACAGTCCCATAGATGATTCCTCCTGAAATTTATATCAATAAAAATTGGAACACATTGAACAGGTAGCCGACAATGATAATGCCAATGGTGCAGATGCCGATGAACAGGGCAAGTAATCTGGGTTTTACCGCTTTGCGGAGCATAATCATGGAAGGTAAGCTTAATGTGGTGACAGCCATCATAAAAGACAGGATTGTACCAAGCTGCGCGCCCTTATGCAGCAGGGCCTCCGCCACAGGAATCGTGCCGAAAATATCGGCATACATAGGAACGCCTGCCAGCACAGCAAGGACAACGCCAAGCGGATTGCTGCCGCCCAGCACAGCTTCAATCCAGTTTTCCGGTATCCAGTTGTGAATGACCGCGCCAATGCCAACGCCTATCACAATATACGGGAATACCTTCTTGAATGTAGAAACGACTTGTTCTTTGGCAAACTGAACCCGTTCCCGTTTCGTCAGCGTGGGGGACTCAATATCCACACTGCCAGCGCTGCGGATGAACTCCTCCACATACGGCTCCATGCGCAGTTTTTCAATCAGAGTGCCGCCCACTACGGCAATCACCAACCCAACCACCACATAAACAATAGCGACCTTTGCGCCAAAAATGCTCATCAGGAGAATCAGACTGCCCAGATCTACCATCGGGGAAGAAATCAGGAAGGAGAATGTAACCCCTAACGGCAGCCCTGCACTGGTGAACCCGATAAACAGGGGAATCGACGAGCAGGAGCAGAACGGCGTCACAGTTCCCAGCAGCGCGGAGATGATATTCGCACCGGCGCCGTGGAACCGCCCCAGTATCCGCTTGCTTCGTTCCGGCGGGAAGTAGCTCTGAATATAGGAAATCATGAAAATCAAAAAGCAGAGCAGCACCGTGATTTTCAACACGTCATAGAGGAAAAACTGGACACTTCCCCCTATGCGTTCCCCCACATCCAGCCCCAGCGTGGTAAGGCCCCCGCCGATCAGCTCGCTCAGCCATTTCATGCCTAAAATCTGATCTTGGATAAATTGCCATACGCCCATAAAGAAACCTCGCTTTCAATGTTTAGGACAACATATCAAAAATTTTTGATGTTTCGTGCCGAGATAAACGCCATCTTGTTATGATGGCGTTTATCTGTCACATGAAAGGCATCCGCCCTCTTGCTCTGCGTCCGGCGTGGTGATGGCAAGCAGCAGCTTCACTGCGTGATCTCTGCCGGCACCGCTCAAGCGGTAATGTGTCCATTTGCCCTCCTGCCTGCTCGCCACAAGCCCGGAGTCACACAGAATTTTCATATGGTAGGACAGGCCCGATTGTGTCAAATCCATCGGCTCTTGCAGAACACAGGCGCATTTTTCCCCGCTGCGCAGCTGTTCCAGAATCGCAAGGCGTTTGGGGTCACACAATGCCTTGAATACTTTGGCGTTCTCTTGATGCGTTCCCATGCGGCCACCTCAAATCAAAAAATTTTGATATATTTAGTATATGCACAGACATCCAATCTGTCAATAGGCAAATCAAAATTTTTTCTTTTGCAGCGACAGATCCATGGGCGCACCGTTGTTATATAGGTGAAAGGGGGGAACGCAATGGACGAGGAACGGGCCGAATATCTGGTGGAGCGGTACGCGGACCTGCTGGTGCGGATCGGATACACCTGGCTGGGGGACCTGGACGACGCCAAGGACATCTGCCAGACGGTACTTATCAAGCTACTGGAGAATCCGCGGCAGTTCCCGGACCGTGGCCAGGAACGGGCCTGGGTGGTGCGCCTGGGGGTGAACGCATGCAAGAACTGGCGCAAGAGCGCCTGGCTGCGCCACCGGGCGGACCTGGACGAGGGGCTCTGCGTGAGCGCTGAGGACCCGGAACCGGAGGAGGGCGGCCTGCTGGAGCAGGTGATGGCCCTGCCGCAAAAATACCGGGAGGTCATCTTCCTGCGCTACTACGAGGGGTACGGGGTCAAAGAGATTGCCTCACTGCTGGGGCGGAGTCCGGCCCTGGTGAGCACACACCTGAAGCGTGCGAAGGAAAAACTGAGGATTATGCTGGGAGGTACGGAGTATGCGTGACGGATTTGAGAGCTACCGGACGGAGCTGGAGGGCGTCCGCCTGACGGCGGAGAGCAAGGACGCCCTCAAGGCGAGCCTGAGGAGCCGTGCAAGAGAAAATGGTCCGGCCCGCCGGACCCGCCGCCTGTCCGCCGGCGTGGGGCGGGGGATCGCGGCGGCGGCAGTCCTCTGCCTGCTGTCGGCCATGACTGCGGCCACGGTGGCGGCGGTGGGGGACCCGTCCCTGCGGGGCATCATCAGCGGCGACAGCGCGGGGTACGACCAGAGCAGCGGCATCATCGGCCGGTCCATTGAGGACGGAGGCTGGACGGTGTCCATTACCGACTGCGTGGGGGACGAGAGCTACTGCTATATCGGCGTGGAGGTGGAGGCCCCGGAGGGGACCGTGCTGGACGGGGATTACTATCTCATGAACGCCGAATTTGACAGCGACATGCTCCACAAGGGCAACGGCGGCGGTCGGGATTCGCTGCTCCGGCCTCTGCCGGACGATGACCCCACCGACAACAAGGTGCGCATGGTCTACACCTGGAGCGAACTGGGGGCGGGGCTCAGCGGCGCCCGGGTGCGGCTGAGGCTCACCAACTTTTATGAGCAGCTGGACTACGACTGGGAGGAACACGACTGGAACAAGGAGTATCTCTGCTATGGCCAGTGGGACTTCGGCTGGATGACGGTGAACTTCGCCGACAACGTCCGGCACATCCCCCTGGAGGAGGACCTCCCCATTGAGGGCGGGGACGGCCTGCTGCTGGTGGACGAGGTGGCGGTCTCCCCCCTGGGGGTCACCTTCCACTTCGCCAACAAGCCGTGGTATGTGGACTGGTGCGAGCAGTGGTTTGATCCCATGCTGGAGGAGACGGTGTCTGTCCTGGACGTGGACGGCAATCCCCTCCCCGTCTACTGCGACCGGAGCGGCCAGGATGTGGACGCGGGCAAGGCCTACCGGGACTACGGGAAGGTGGGGATCTACGCGGGCTGGACGTGTTACTACCGCTTTGGCCAGCGGCAGACGGACTACCCCCGGAAGGGGAACTTCATGGTGGTGGATGTGAGCCGGATTGCCGCCCTCAACGTGGGCGGTGTGACCGTTCCGCTGCAATAAGCGAACAGGAAAAGCCCCCTGTGTAGGTATTATCCTACACAGGGGGCTTTTGTCTATTGTCCGTCTTTTCTGGCGCGGTGCACGACGGCGCTGGGGTCTTGTCTCACAGATCGTCCGCATCCTGCACCGGGACCTCATAGGGGTCCGCCGGGGTGCCGGTATAGCTGCCCTGGGGATCCGTCTTGGCGGACTGCCAGATAGTCATATCCATAGCCTTGTCCATGGCGCGGCTGGCGGGCCGATCGGAATCCTTCTTCCGCATGCTCAGATACCTCCTTTCCCCCGGTTTTGCTCCGGGGCTGGAGATAGTGTACCCGTTTCCCGGGAAATCTTTCAGCTGACGGCGGCGGCCGCCCTGGGGCGGACGATGAGCTTCACGCCCTCCATCCGCTCAATCTCCACCAGCTCTCCGGCGGGGATGCGTTCCCCGCCGCTGCTGCGGGCCGTCCAGGTCTTGCCGTCCACGTACACCGCGCCGGAGGGCGCCGCGTTGTCGATCTCCTCGGTCACCCTGGCCTCGGCGCCCAGCAGGCGGTCGGCATTGGTGGGCACCACGTTGGGCGCCACGAACCGCCGGGCCAGCGGCCGGACGGCGACGCAGGCCGCAATGGACACGCCCACAAAAAGAATCAGCTGAACCGTCAAAGACGCCCCGGCGTAGGCCGCGAAGGTGGCCGCCAGCGCCCCGGCCGCAAACCAGATGGACACCAGCGTCAGGGTGGCCGCCTCGACAAAGGCCGACACCGCCATTACGCCCAGCCAGGTCCAGACCATTCCGTTCATCATCCCAATCCCTCCATTTCTCTCGCGCACTCCTGCCTGTTACCTTCCACACTGATTATACTACGAAAGGAGCGGCCAGTCAATGACGGGGAAAAATGGGAAAGTGTCCAAAATTGCAGCAGGGACGAATGAGAAAGAAGCCGTCACCGGAGGCCGGATCGGCCGCTCCCGTGAGGCCGCATATATAGTCAAAGCAGTTGAAAATCGGTAAGAAGCTGTACCAATGGGTGACGGTATAACGTATGATCACCCCACCAGGGCCTCTCCCACGGTATAGATATCCCCTGCGCCCACGGTGATGATCAGATCCCCGGTCCGGGCCAGCTCCCGCAGGCAGTCCGCCGCCTCCCCCAGGGACGGGCAGTAGAGAGAGCCCGGAATCTGGTCGGCCAGCTCCTTGGAGGAGATTCCGATGGTATTCTTCTCCCGGGCGGCATAGATATCCGTAAGCACCACCAGATCCGCCGCCTTCAGCTCCCGGACGAAGTCGTCAAAGAGGGCCTTCGTGCGGGTGTAGGTGTGGGGCTGGAATGCGCAGATGACCCGCTCATAGCCCAAGGTGCGCGCCATGTCCAGCAGGGCGTGGAGCTCGGCGGGGTGGTGGGCGTAGTCGTCGTAAATCTTCGCCCCGTTAAACTGGCCCTTGAACTCAAAGCGCCGTCCGGCGCCGAAAAAGCCCTCCAGCCCCTGGCGCACGGCTTTCCCGGATATGCCCAGGGTATAGGCCGCCGCAGCCGCCGCCAGGGCGTTGTATACATTGTGCATCCCCGCCACCCGGAGGCTGAGGTGGGCGTAGAGATCGCCGCCCACCACCACATCGAAGTCCGGCCGGCCGCGGTTCCACGTGAGATTCTCCGCCCGGCAGTCTGCTTCCGGAGCACAGCCGAAGGTGAACAGGGGCAGGCCCCTCAGCGCGTCCATGGTGCCGGGGTTGTCGGCGTTGGCCACGACGCGGCCCTCCGGCGGCACCAGCTGCGCGAACTTGCGGAAGGACGCCTTGATATCGTCCAAATTCTTGAAAAAATCCAGGTGATCCTCCTCCACGTTCAGCACCACCGCCACGGTGGGAAAGAAGTGCAGGAAGCTGTTACAGTACTCGCAGGACTCCAGAATGATGGTCTCCCCCTTGCCCACCCGGTAGCCGCTGTGGAGCATGGGCAGGGTGCCGCCAATCATCACGGTGGGATCCGCGTGGGCGGCCATAAAAATGTGGGTGGTCATGGAGGTGGTGGTGGTCTTGCCGTGGGTTCCGGCGATGCACACGGCGTTCTCATACTGCTGCATGATGGCGCCCCAGGCCTCCGCCCGCTCGAAGACGGGGATGTTCCGGGCCCGGGCGGCGGCGATCTCCGGGTTGTCATCATGGATGGCGGCGGTGCGGATGAGGAACTCCGCCCCCTCGATGTCCCGGGCCGTGTGGCCGACGGCCACCGAGATGCCCATGCCCCGCAGGCGCTCCACGGCGGCGCTGTCGGACATGTCGCTGCCCTGGACGGCGAGCCCCATGCTGTGGAGCACCTCCGCCAGCGGGCTCATGGACACGCCGCCGATGCCGGAGAGGTGGACCCGGCGGCCGGGGGCGATGTAGTGCTGAATCTTTGTATCAATATGGGTCATGGAACAGGTTCCTTCCCGAACGGCAGGGGGACTGCCGGTATTTGCCTTTTTTGTAGAAATGTATTATACTATAAGCGGGGCTGTTGCGCAAGCAATATTTCCACTCATACTATGCCTGTTTTTTACGAAAAATAACCGGGCAAAAAATCTGCGGGGAGGCGATGCGGGTGTACAGACTGCCGGAGGCGGTGCGGGAAATTCTGGAGAAGCTGGAGAGCGCGGGATACGAGGCGTGGTGCGTGGGCGGCGCGGTGCGTGATCTGCTGCTGGGGCGGGAGCCGGGGGACTGGGACGCGGCCTCCAGCGCCCCGCCGGAGGCGGTGCTGGACCTCTTTGGCGCGGACGCCCTGCCCACAGGGCTGCGCCACGGCACCGTCACCGTCAAAACGGCGGGCGGGCGGGGTGTGGAGGTAACCACTTTCCGCTGTGACGGGACCTACAGCGACCGGCGGCGGCCGGACCGCGTGACCTTCACCAGCTCCCTGGAGGAGGATCTGGCCCGCCGGGACTTCACCGTCAACGCCATCGCCCTCAGCCGCCGGGGCGAGCTGGCGGATCCCTTCGGCGGACGGGCGGATCTGGCCGGCCGCGTCCTCCGGGCGGTGGGAGAGCCCGAGCGGCGCTTCGGCGAGGACGCCCTGCGGATTCTGCGGGGACTCCGCTTCGCCTCCCGGCTGGGCTTCGCCCTGGAGACGGGAACCGCCGCCGCCCTGCGGCGGTGCGCCCCCCTGCTGGGGGAAATCGCCCCGGAGCGGGTCCGGGAGGAGCTGACCGGTATTTTGTGCGGGGAGCACGTACTGGAGGTCCTGCTGGCGTACCCGGACGTGCTGGGGGCGGTGCTGCCGGAGATCCTGCCCTGTGTGGGCTTTGACCAGCACAGTGTCTACCACTGCTACGACGTGTGGGAGCACACGGCGCGGGCGGCGGCGGCGGTCCCCCCCGTCCCCGTTTTGCGCTGGGCCATGCTGCTCCACGATCTGGGCAAGCCGGACGCCTTTTTTCTGGACGCCGAGGGCCGGGGCCACTTCCACGGCCACTGGCGCAAAAGCGTGGAGCACTCCCGCGCCATTCTGGACCGGCTGCGCTTTGACAACCACAGCCGCCAGACCATCCTCACCCTGGTGGAGCGCCACGACTGCGAGCTGCCCCTGAGCGAGAAGTCCGTGCGCCGGAACCTCGCCCGGTACGGGGAGGAGGCGCTGCGGCTGCTGCTGGAGGTGAAGCGGGCGGACAACCTGGCGCAGGCGGAGCAGTACCGGGACCGGCAGGTCCTCATCCGCCAGTGGGAGGAGCTGCTGGCCATGGTGCTGGCGGAGGGGGGCTGCTTCTCCCTCAGACAGCTGGCGGTACGGGGCGGGGACATGACCGGGCTGGGGCTGCGGGGCCCGGCGGTGGGTCGGGCGCTGGAGGAGCTGCTGGATCTGGTGATGGATGAAAAACTGCCCAACGACCGGGCAATTTTATTGGATTATACAAAGGAGAAACTGCTATGACCTATTTGGGCGCACACCTGTCCTCCTCCGGAGGCTTTTACAAGATGGGCAAGGCCGCCTTAGCCATTGGTGCCAACACCCTCCAGTGCTTTGTCCGCAACCCCCGGGGGGCGAAGGCCAAGGCCATCAACCCAACGGATTTGGGCAAGCTGCGGGAGCTGATGGCGGAAAACAGCTTCGGCCCCATTGTGGCCCACGCCCCCTACATCATGAACCCCTGCTCCAAGGATGAAGGCATCCGGGCGCTGGCCGCGGAGATGATGGCCGGGGACCTGGAGCTTCTGGAGCACCTGCCCGGAAACTACTACAACTTCCACCCCGGCAGCCACACGGGCCAGGGGGTGGAGACGGGGTGCCGGCAGATTGCGGACATGCTCACCGCGGTGGTGAAGCCGGAGCAGAAGACGGTGGTCCTGCTGGAGACCATGGCGGGCAAGGGCAGCGAGATCGGCGGGAGGTTTGAGGAGCTGCGCGCCATCCTGGATCTGGCCCAGTGCCCCCAGGACCGGCTGGGGGTGTGCCTGGACACCTGCCACGTCTCCGACGCCGGCTACGACATTACAAACGATCTGGACGGCGTGCTGGCGGAGTTCGACCGGGTCATCGGCCTGAGCCGCCTGCTGGCCATTCACGTCAACGACAGCATGAACCCCCTGGGGGCCCGCAAGGACCGCCACGCCCTCATCGGGCAGGGCGCCATCGGCACGGAGGCCATTGTCCGCGTCCTCACACACCCGGCCCTGCGGCGCCTGCCCTTCGTGCTGGAGACGCCCACCGACGACGCCGGCCACGGGGAGGAGATCGCCATGCTGCGGGAGAGGCTGGGGGAGGCGCAGAGCGCCTGAGAAGCCGCCGGCGGGCGACGGAAATGCGGGAGCGGGCGGGACGATGCCCGCCCGCTCCCCGGCGCGTCAAACCAGATCCGCAATCTCCTCCAGGGTGCGCACCTCGTAGTCAATCCGCAGCCCGTCCGGTCTGGGCAGGCCCTTCGGGTTGAACCAACAGCAGGCCAGACCGGCGTTGTTGGCGCCCTGGATATCGCTGGTGAGGGAGTCGCCAATGACCAGGCCGTTTTCCGCCGTCAGCCCGGGTACGGCCCGGAGGACATACGCGAAATAGGCCGGGCTGGGCTTGCCGCAGCCGATGGCCTCGGAGATGAAGACATCCCGGAAATAGGGCCGGATGGCGGAGCGCTCAAACCGGGCGCGCTGGACGGACTCCACCGCGTTGGTCACCAGATACAGCTCGTGCCCTGCCGCCAGACGCCGGCACAGCGCCTCCGCGCCGGGCAGCAGGACGGCCGACTCCCCCAGCGCCCGCAGGTGATCCCGGTTCATCGCCTCCGGATCCCCCGTCTCCCCTGACAGGGACAGATAGCGGCGAAACCGCTCCGTCAGCAGGAACTCCTTGGAGCACAGGCCCCTGTCAAAGTCCTGCCAGAGCTGGGCGTTGCAGCGGCGGTAGAGGGCGTATCCCTCCTCGGTGAAGGCCAGACGGTGCTTCCCGCAGACCTGGCGGTGGGCGTTTTTCTCCGCCGCGTCAAAATCAAAGAGGGTGTTGTCCGCGTCAAAGAGCAGATAGGGGTACTTCATAGGCATGTCCTCCTTTTCGCCGCGGGTCCATGGGGGCCGGCCCTATCCGTTGGAGCCGATATGGTTGGCAATCCTCTGCATAATCATATCCAGCGCAACCAGATTGTGCCCGCCCTCCAGGACGATGATGTCCGCGAAGCGCTTGGACGGCTCGATAAACTGCTCGTGCATGGGCTTGACCGTGGTCAGATACTGGGTGACGACGGAGTCCAGGCTCCGCCCCCGCTCCTTCACGTCCCGGAGGATCCGGCGGAGAATCCGCACGTCCGCGTCCGTATCCACAAAAATTTTGATGTCCATCAGATCCCGCAGCTCGGGGTTCTGGAAGATGAGGAGCCCCTCCACGATAATCACGCTGGCCGGACGGACCTCCACCGTCTCGTCGGTGCGGTTGTGGTCTGTGTAGGAGTACACCGGGCACTGCACCGCCACACCGCTTTTGAGGGCCTTCAGGTGCCGGACCATCAGATCCGTCTCAAAGGCGTCGGGGTGGTCGTAGTTCTGGCGGCAGCGGACCTCGAAGGGTACGCCCGTCTGGTCCTTGTAGTAGTTGTCGTGGTAGATGACCCCCACCGCGTCGCCAAAGCGCTTTTTGATGTGCTCGGTCAGAGTGGTCTTGCCGCTGCCGGTGCCGCCGGCGATGCCGATAAAAATGGTATCTGTCATGACGATCCCTCCCCTGAAATTATAATATTTCAATTGTATTATAAGGTCCGCGCCCAAGAATTGCAAGACGGGCTGGAACATTTTTTCTCGAATTGCGTCAAATTCGACAAAAGACGGTTGACGGCCGCCTGAAAACTGCGTATTATGTAAATTACAGACACAAGCCAAGGAGGATGATTACTATGGGTAACCGTCATTGCCCCAAGTGCGGCGAGGAATATTCCGATACATACAGAGCCTGTCCCTTCTGCGAGGAGGAGGCGGCCATCCAGAAGGGAAAGCCCCTGCACCGGAGAGGCGGCAGGCGGGTGGAGAAGCGCCAGCGGGGCGCCAGCGGCGGCGCGGGCGGCGTCATGATGCTGCTGACCGGGGTGATCATCCTGGGCGTGCTGTGCTTCGTGTTCTTCGGCGACCAGATTGCGGGGGTCATCGGCATCCGCACGGACGCGGACGTCGGCGGCGGGGATCCCGTCCAGACGGATCCGGTTATCGCCGCGCCCGGAGACGGCCAGGGGGAGCAGACACCTCCGCCGGAAACGGATCCCCCGGCGGACAGCACCGGCGATTCTCCGGCCGGGACGCCTGAGCCCTCCGCACCGGCGGAGCCCCTGGCGCTGTCCCAGAGCTCCATGACCATCGCCGCCGGGGAGACCGCCCGGCTGACGGCCACCGGGGGCGGCGGGGACATCATCTGGACCTCCTCCAATGAGAACGTGGCCGCCGTGGAGGGCGGATCCGTCACCGGCAAGGCCGGGGGCACCGCCACCATTACCGCCGCCAGCGGCGGGGAGACCGCCTCCTGCGCGGTGACCATCACCGGGACCCCCTACGTCAGCAACGCCAACCTCAGCCTGAACAAGACGGACTTCACCCTCAGATCAGCGGACCCGGACGTGACGCTGAAGGTCAAGGGCACGGAGAGCCCCGTGACCTGGGCCAGCGCCAACACAAGCGTGGCGACCGTCAACGAGAGCGGCGTGGTCAAGTGGGCGGGCAAGGGCACCACCACCATCACCGCCACGGTGGACGGTCAGGTGCTCGAGTGCATCGTGCGCGCGAAATAGGCAGCAGGCGCGCTCCGGACGGAAAATTTTTCGCAAACGGACGGAAAAGGGCTATACAAATTTTCCCTTTTTTGATATATTGGGAGATGGATATTCCCGCGGCATCAATTTTACAGGAGGTTGTTTTGATATGAGTGCGTTAACTGATCTGATCTATGCCGGCTCCAATGCCGTTGCGGGCCTCACCGAGGGGGCCGTCAACGACGCCATCGCCAAGCACGGCGCCGACACCCCTGTTGCCTTCCCCGATACTGCCTACTTTTTCCCCACCATCTACGCCGCTACCGGCGTGAAAGTAAAGACCCTGGGGGATCTGCCCGCCTGCGTGGGCGTGCTCAAGAGCCTGATCACGGGCCAGGACGACATCGCCCAGGCCCTGAACGCGGGCTTGGCCACCGCCGTGGGCGCGGAGATCATTGAGGGCCTGAAGTACGTGGGCGGCGGTGATCCTTACGCGGAGGACTCCGGCATCGGCTTCGTCCCCGACCCCATCATCCGCTCCCTGGGCGTACCCCTGGTCACCGGCGATATCCCCGGCGTGGCCGTGGTCTTGGGCAAGGCGGACAACGCCGCGGACGTGGCCAAGGTGGTCAAGGACTACCAGTCCAAGGGCATTCTGACCTTTATGATTGGCGAGTGCATCGAGCAGGCCGCCGCCGAGGGCGTGAAGATGGGCCTGGAGCTCCGCGTGGTGCCCCTGGGCCACGATGTCACCAGCGTCATCCACGTGGTCACTGTGGCCATCCGGGCGGCCCTCATCTTCGGCAACGTCCAGGCCGGCGATCTGGCCGGCCTGCTGGCCTACACCAAGGAGCGCGTTCCCGCGTTCGTCAACACCTTCGGCGCGCTGGACAGCGTGGTGGTCTCCGCCGGCGCGGGCGCCATCGCCCTGGGCTTCCCGGTCATCGTGGACCAGGACATCGGCGATCTCCAGGTCCCCGGCGCATTGGAGGCTGTCACCAACCACGACGAGACGGCCAAGCACTCCCTGACCCTGCGCAATATCAAGATCAAGGTCAAGGAGCTGCCCATCCCCGTGGCCTTCGCCGCCGCCTTCGAGGGTGAGATCATCCGCAAGGCGGACATGAAGGTGGAGTTCTGGTCCAGCAAGAACACCACCTGCGAGCTGGTCACCATGCGGGACGCCGCCGCCGTGGAGGACCACAAGATCGTTGTTGACGGTCCGGACATCGACAGCGGCGACACCGAGTACGCCTTGGCCACCTATATTGAGGTCTACGGCGCGAAGATGCAGAAGGACTTTGAGTCCGTCATCGAGCGCAAGATCCACGCCTGGTTCAACTACATGGAGGGCGTGATGCACACCGGCCAGCGCAATCAGTTCCGCATCCGCGTCTCCAACGACGCCTATGACAAGGGCCTGCGCATGAAGCACTTCGGCGAGGTGCTCTACAATATGATCATGGACGAGTTTGACGCGGTGGTGGACAAGTGCCAGGTCACCCTGGTCACCGACCCCGAGAAGGCGGCGAGGATCCTCAGCGAGGAGGCCATGCCCGCCTACAACGCCCGTGACGACCGTCTCAGCTCCATGACCGATGAGAGCGTGGACCAGTTCTACACCTGCATCCTCTGCCAGTCCTTCGCACCCAGCCACTGCTGCGTGGTCACGCCGGAGCGCCTGGGCCTGTGCGGCGCGGTGAGCTGGCTGGATGCCAAGGCCACCAAGGAGCTCAACGACGCCGGTCCCTGCCAGCCCATCAGCAAGGAGGGCTGCACCGACGAGAAGAAGGGCTACTACCCCGATGTGGACCGGATGGTCCACGCCGCCACCCAGGGCGCGGTGGAGCATGTGAGCCTGTACTCCATCATGGAGGACCCCATGACCTCCTGCGGCTGCTTTGAGTGCATCTGCGGCATTGAGCCCATCTCCAACGGCCTGGTCATCTGCAACCGGGAGTTCAAGGGCATGACCCCCACGGGCATGACCTTCGGCGAGCTGGCCTCCATGACCGGCGGCGGCGTCCAGACGCCGGGCTTCATGGGCCACGGCCGCCACTTCATCGCCTCCAAGAAGTTCGCCGCCGCCGAGGGCGGCATCGCCCGCATCGTCTGGATGCCCAAGGAGCTGAAAGACGACGTTGCCGCCCGTCTCAACGCCACCGCCAAGGAGCTGCTGGGCATTGAGAACTTCTGCGACATGGTGGGCGACGAGACCATCACAAGTGATCCCGAGGAGCTGCTGAGCTTCATCACCGAGAAGGGGCATCCTGTGCTGAATCTGGAGCCTCTGATGTAAGAGGCAGTCATTCTTTTCTTTCGCGAAAGAAAAGAATCAAAAGAAAGCTCCGGCGCAAACCTGCGGTTTGCTTCTGATCCCCGGCGGACAAAAGCTGGGCGGAGAATGGATGAAAGTCCATTCTCCGCCCAGCTTTACAGTTTTAGCAGGGGATGATCCCCGGGGCCGCATCCCTTCTCAGGCTTTACTGCTTTGTGACCAGATTTTCCGCCGGAGTATAGGTGAAGCCGCTGTCCAGAGGGAAGAGAGGCCGGGGCACCTTGGCATAGTGGAGGCTCTTCAGGTCCTCGTTGGTACTGCCCTTGGACAGCGCCATGATGCTCCGCTTGGCCACGGCGGCCTGGGCGTCGGTGAGGTAGCCCAGCTTGCAGACCACGATGTCCGCCTCCCCGGCGTTTCTGCCCAGATCCGAGAAGACGGCGGGATCGCCGTAGCCGATATGGGCCTCCGCCAGCACGATGTCCACCCCGCAGGAGCGGAACAGCGCCAGATCACTGTGAATGGGGAACCTGTCCCAGTTTTCGATGTAGGCTTCCACGGTCCCCGTTGCGGTGATGGGCTGGGTGGTGATCTTATCGAAGGAGGCGCCGAAGGTCAGGGTGATCTCCTGTCCCACCTTCCCTTTGCAGGCCCGGGTGGCCGCGGGGTCGTAGATGCCGCCGAAGAGCACCGGACTGCGCAGCTTCTCCGTGCGGGGATCGTCCATGATCAGCTTCAAAAAGCCCGTGCAGTCGGAGGAGGAGCCGGCGGTGGGGTTGTCCCCGGAGTCGGAGAGATAGACGGGCGCAGCCTGCCCCGCCTCCAGCGCCTGGAAGGCCACGTCCAGGGCCTGCTCCTGGTGGTAGGTCTCGGTCTGGAAGCAGAATTCGTCCTTTTTGCTCCAGATCAGCTCCGCCAGACGGACGGCCTCCCGCTCCGCCTGCTCTTTGCCGCTGGCCGTCACATAGACGGCCGCGGAGCTGTCCTCGTTGTCGCACCAGGGGAAGCCCATGAGGTAGGAGGCGGCCAGGACGCCCTCCTGCTTCTCCGTCTCCCGCAGGGCCTCAATCAGGCCAATCATGGGCTGGACGGTGGTGGAGGACTGCTCCCCGGCGATCAGCAGGGGCACCTTCACCCAGGCGGACTTCGCCCGGACGCCCTCCTCAAGGGCGGCGATGGTCATGCGGGCGGCGTGGACGCCGGTTTCAAAGCGGTCCGTATGGGGGGCGCACTTGTAGCCCACAAAGCCGTCGCAGTTGTCGTGCATCCGCCTGGTCATGGTGGTGTGCATATCCAGGGAGCAGAACAGGGGGATGTCGGGGAAAATCTCCCGCAGCTCCTCCAGCAGATAGCCCTCCGCATCCCCCAGCTCCTTGACGCGCATGGAGCCGTGCAGTGCCAGGGTGACGGCGTCAATGGGGCCCTCCGCCTTGGCCTCCCGGGCCCGGCGGATGATCTCGGCCTTCAGGCCCAGATAGAAGTCCTTGTCCACCTCGCCGTTGGGAACAGCCCCGGCGGACAGGGTGGGGACCACCTCGTATCCCTGGTCCCGGAGTGTCTTGACGACGCCGTAGAAGGGGTCGTTGCCCTTCAGCCCGCTCAGGGATTCCGCTCCCCGCTCCACATGGAAGTCCTTCTCCCCGGCAACGATGGGGTTAAAAGAATTGGATTCGTGGTGCATTGAAGCGACCAGTACGCGTTTCATGGCGGATGCCTCCTTAAAATCAATGATGGTGCGATGCTGGCACCTATTCTAACACATCCGCCCTGGAAAGGCAAGGAAGAAACCGCCGCGGCTTCAGCGCGTGAAGCGAGAAGCTCCGAGCTTTGGGCATAAAACTTGTGAGGCGAAGTCTTGTTTGTCCCTTGTGTTGTAGTAAATAACTCCGTCCTCATGCCGGAAGCCCACCAGTTCAGCCAGCCACTGGCCGTCCTGATAACGGAGCGACATGCCCAGGAGGGATCTGGGCTCTTCCTCGCCCACCCGTACTATCACATCCACTCCCGCAGTAAAGGCTCCGTCCCGGTTGTTTATATTGTAGGCGTAACCGCCTACACTGGCCTCCTCGGACCAGGCCGGTCCCCAAGGCTCCAGATCCTCCAGGTACAGCGCCCCGTTCTCCGCCAGCAGGTGCGAGTCCTCCGCCAGCTCTCCGGCAAAAGCGGCGTCCGCGATCCGCAGGATGGCGGACTCAATATCGGACTGCCAGGCGGGCACGACCCCGGTTTCCGGCCGGAAGGAACAGATGAACTTGTAAAACCTGGTGCCCCATCCCTCTGCCGCCTCTGTAAAATAGTGGGAGCTCAAAACGAAGAAGCCCCCCTGTCCATCGTCAAAGAACCAGTCCTCCGCCTGCCGGTCATATGCGGCGGTGCCGTCGCTGGAGAGGAGGCACCGCTTTGCGGCCCGCTCCGGCCAGGGCCGCGCCAGATCGGAGCTGTTCTCGTCCAGCAGCGTGACCGTGCGATAGGCCTTCGCGTTTTCTGCCCGCCGGATCTCCACAGCCTCCTCCAGGGTGCACTCCGGCAGGTGGTGAATGCCCACCTGGCACGAGGGCGCGTCCTTCGGCATCTCCTCCAGGGGGCGGATATAGATCCCGCCCGCATACCGGAGGGAGGTGTAGCCGCTGTCGTCCAGGTAGTAGCTGTAGGAGGGCATTTCCAAACCGCCGCCGTCTTCCAGGCTCCGGGTCAGGCAAAAGGCTCCCTCACCCTCCAGCCGGGGGGGCTCCGCCGGGACGGGGGCCGCAATGTCCGGCGCCTCCTCCGCCGGGAGGTCCCGGCCGCTGCCGGGCAGGTAGCCGTTGATGGACGCGGACCAGATCCAGACCCCGGCCGCCAGGACCAGACAGGCCGCCGTCACCAGATACCGCGCCGCCCGCATCCAGACCCGCGGCCGCGCCCCCATTCGCTCACTGCGCTCCAGCAGCGTCTCGTCCACACCGCCAATGGCGGAAAATAAACGCTCCTCAGGCTTCATAGGATGACTCCCTCCTTCTCCAGATAGGCTTTCAGCTTTTTCCTCGTGCGGAACAGGATGGTCTTGACGGTGTTGACGTTCAGCCCATACCGCTCCCCGATGTCCTCCAGCGGCTCCGCGTACCAGTACCGCCGCAGGAAGACGCTGCAGTCCCGGGACCCCAGGGTGTGCAGGAACCGGTTCACCATCTCCGCCAGCTCCCGGTCCTCCACCACCTGATCCGCCCCCGGCACCGACGGCACGCACTCCCCCAGCTCCTCCAGGGCGGCGGTGCAGGCGCCGCCGCCCCGCTTCCGGGCTGTCCGGGCGCGGACCGTGTCCCAGGCCAGGTTCCGGGTGATCTTCCCCAGAAACAGCCCCAGGCGGCTGGGCCGGTGGGGCGGCATGGCGTTCCAGGCCCCCACCCAGGTGTCGCTCAGGCACTCGTCCACGTCCTGCCAGTCCCCCAGGATATTTCCGGCGATGCGGCGGCAGTACCCGCCGTACCGGGACGAGGACGCCCGGATGGCCTCCTCATCCCGCTGCCAGTACAGCTCCACAATCTGTCTGTCATTCAATTTGCTCCCTCCTCTTTTGGGGTATTAAGAAGCTGTACCAATCGCCCCGGCGCACGCCTCTCCGGCCAGAGTCATCCTTGGCTTCGCTGATGGTACAGCCGCTTAGGCGCTGTTTGAAAAATGGGAATATGACCAGGGGCGAGAAATTTTGCTGCCAGATGAAGCCGGTTTGACGCAGGAATCCTGGGTGGATTGCAAGGAAAACCGGCAATATATGGCGGCAAAAGGGCCGCCCTTTGGGCGTGTTGCCATTTTTCAAACAAGCCTTACTCTGATAGTCGGAAAAGAAAGCGGAAAGTTTCACCCTCCGCGTGAATAATTTGCAAAAATTTTTCTGACCGGCAGAAATTTTTGGCCGGAGGATTCCATGCTTTACAATTCAGAATTTTTGTTCTATAATTAGGATGGAAACATTCTTGAGGAGTGGGGAACATATGAGAGAGCAGTCCCGTACCTGTTGTTTTACCGGCCATCGTCCGGAGAAGCTCCCCTGGGGGACCGACGAGGGCGACCCCCGCTGCCGGATGCTGAAAAAGAAGCTGTACGACGCGGTGGAGGCGGCCTACGGCGAGGGGATGCGCCATTTTATCTGCGGCATGGCCCGGGGCTGCGACTTCTATTTCGCCGAGGCCGTGCTGGCCCTGCGGGCAGAGCGGGGGGACGTGTCCCTGGAGGCCGCCGTCCCCTGCCCCACCCAGGCGGACAGCTGGCCGGCCGAAGATCGGGCCCGGTGGCGGCGGATTCTGGACCAGTGTGATCTGGAGACCATGGTCCAGCACAGCTACACCCCCGGCTGTATGCTCCGGCGCAACCGCTACATGGTGGACCACAGCGCCCTGGTCATCGCGGTGTACGACGGCACCAGCGGCGGCACCCGGCGGACGCTGGAGTACGCCCTGCGCCGGAAGGTGCCCTTCCTGGATATCGATCCCCTGGGGGGATGCTAGCGCCTGTTTTTATAGTCGACGTACTTGAGAATAGGTAAAAAGGAGGGGAGGAAAAATGACGCGGGGCAAGGCGGAGGATGCAGGCGGGCTGACGCCCGCCAAAGACGACAACGCCGCCCCGTATCATTTTGACCGCCGAACTTTACTGATTTTCAAGTGCGTCGACTATATCTGCCGGCTGTCCCCCGCCATATGACAAATTCTGCACGACCGCTTGGCGCGGCCGTGCAGAATTCAACCAGTATTCTCGCAATAGCGCGGGCGGCCTCACATCCGCCGCGGGTTACTTCTTATGGGGATAGAGGGCCGTGCACGGCCTGGTGAAGGCGGCCGGGCAGGTCAGCTTCCGGAAGCAGTAGAAATACGCCGGGATCAGGAACAGATCCGCCAGAATCCACGCCGCCGGCGAGGCAAATCGGGCCACGGTGAAGCCGTACACCGGCACCAGGAAGGCCAGGGCCGTCCGGGCAATCATCTCCATAATCCCGGCCATGGTGGCCAGGGGGGAGAAGCCCATGCCCTGGATGAGAAAGCGGAAGATGTTCACCAGAGCCAGGGGGAAATAGAAGAACGCCTGTGTCAGCTGGTACATCCGGGCCAGGGGCAGCAGCTGGGCGCTGGCCTCGTCCAGGAACAGCATGTTCAGCGGCCCGGAGAAGAAGTACAGCACCCCCAGGGACAGGGCGGCGTATCCCGCGCCCAGAATCACACAGGAGCGGAGGCCCTGGTGGAGGCGGTCCCACTTGGCCGCGCCCACGTTCTGGCCGCCGTAGGTGGCCATGGTGCAGCCCATGGCGTCAAAGGGGCAGCAGATGAACATGGAGACCTTGTTGGCGGCGGTGACGGCGGTGACATAGGTGGTGCCCAGGCCGTTGACCGCCGTTTGCAGCATGACGCTTCCGATGGCGGTGATGGAGTACTGGAGCCCCATGGGCAGGCCCATCAGGCACAGCTCCCCCATCCGGCGGCGGTCCCAGCGCCAGTCCTCCCGGGTGGTCCGCAGGATGGGATAGCCCCGCAGCATCCGCACCAGACATCCCGCCCCCGCCAGGGCCTGGGAGAGCACCGTGGCCAGGGCCGCGCCGAACACGTCCATGTGGAAAACCAGGATAAAGACCGTATCCAGAACGATATTGACCAGCGAGGAGACGATCAGCCACAGCACCGGCGTACGGCTGTCCCCCAGGGAGCGCAGGGTGCCGGCGCAGAAGTTGTAGAGGAAGTAGGCGGGCAGGCCGGCGAAAATGGTGCCGATATAGGCATGGGAGCGCTGGTAGATGTCCGCCGGGGTATTCATAACGGTGAGGATGGTGTCACACAGCAGCACGGTAGCGGCCGTCAGCAGCGCGCCGAAAATAAGGCACAGCCACACGCCGCCGGCAACGTACCGGCGCAGCTCCTTCTCATTCCCCGCGCCGAACTGCTGCGCCACAGGGATGGCGAAGCCGCCGCAGATGCCGGTGCAGAAGCCCACCACCAGAAAGCTGATGGATCCGGTGGAGCCCACCGCCGCCAGGGCCGCGCCGCCCAGGGTCTTGCCGACGATGGCCGTGTCCACCACGTTGTAAAACTGCTGAAACAGGTAGCCCAGCAGGACCGGGATGCCGAAGCTGAGGATCAGCCTCATGGGGCTGCCCTTTGTCAAATCTTTTGTCATGGTCTTTTTATACCTCACTTGACCGAAATGGGTGATTCAGCTGATTATAGTGGATTTCCCAGAAAATGCAAGGGGCATTTTTCAGCAAATCAACCAATTTTTGCCCGTTGATCTTGTGCAGGTATACAGGGCACTGGCGGCCCCACGGGAGTTTTCGCCGATGCGAACATAAAATTTCATCACTTTTTCGGGGGCGCATACCTCGAAAAAGTACTCCGCGGGCCGAACTCGGCCCGGACCACTTTTTTTGACACACAGAGCGGGGGCAGCGCCCCCGCAAAGGATCAGTCCCCCGGACCGGGGTAGATCACCTTCCCCAGGTTCCAGTTCAGCGCCACCCGCCGGGCGGCGTCCTGCCGCTCCTCCTCATTGCGGTAGGAGAGCTCGGCGGTGTGGGCCCCGCAGTCCAGGCACTGCACGTACACGCACCAGCCCCCCTCCTCCTCGATGAGGCCCGCCCCGTGGCAGCAGGGGCAGTCCTGAAGCGCGATCTCTTCAAAGGGATTCATAAGGATATCCTCCTGTCAGAATTTATTTTAGTATACCACGTTTTCCGGGAAAGGGCAACAGGAAAGGTCCGCCCCGGACTGTGCACGCCGGTCCCAACCGCCGGACTGAAAAAGGAGATCAATACAATGGAAAACATCATTTACCGGGAAGAAACCCTGGAGACCTTCAGCGCGCAATCCCTGGACAGCTTTGTCCGCCGTCAGGTGGTCAGGGAGTGCTGGCGGCGGGTGGACGGGGAGCTGGTCCTGCTGCCGGTGGAATATGTGGAGGACTGGGACCTGGACGGCCGCCGGGCCCGGGCGGCGGACATGGTCCGGGGCCTGAAGGCGGGGTGCCGCCTGTTCGCGGCTCTGTCGGCGGGAGAGGTCGTGGGATTCGCCTACCTCAAGACGCCGCTGTTCGGCATCGGAAGCCGGTACGCGGAGCTCTCCCGCTTCCACGTGTCGGAGCCCTGGCGCGGGCGCGGCGTCGGCCGGGCGCTCTTCGCCATGGCCTGCCGGGGGGCGCGGGAGCTGGGGGCGGAAAAGCTGTACATCTCGGCCCACTCGGCCAGAGAGCCCATGGCCGCCTACCGCAGCCTGGGCTGCGTGGAGGCTGTGGAGATTAACCGGGCCCTGGCGGAGAAGGAGCCCTGCGACGTTCAGATGGAGTACCCGCTCTGACGGGCGCGGACAAAGCGATAGCCCCACAGCTGCACCTTTCCTGCAACTGCGGGGCTACCACACATATTCTGTTGTCAAATCGCTGGTCCGCCTTTCTGTCATGTTGCCGCTCCCGTGGCGTCTGGTCTCATTCGCGATACGCTTCCTCAGGTCACTTTGAGAGAAAATCCTCCCTCTCGGATACAGATATCCATGCTGTTCTTCGTACGCTGAAAGGGCCTTCGCTGCACGGGAAACAGGCTTTCGGTTTGATCCGCCAGTACAAAATACGAACTCCGACGGATCAGGCTTCGTTGTACATTGGACCGTACCTCCTTTTCTTGTCTGAATAAAATATACTATAAACAACCCGGAATGTCAAGAGGTTTTGTGCAAATTTCTATAAAAATTTTTGAGCGGAGGGATTTCTTTTTGACAGCGGGATGGTATACTGTGTTCAGCCACAAAATGGGAGGTGCTCTGCCATGTATGACGAGCTGACGGAGGTTGACATCCGCAAGATGCGGGAGGAGATCGACTACCGCGTCCGGGTCCTGCGGCCGAAGCTGATTGAGGACGTACAGACCGCCCGGGCCTTCGGGGATCTCAGCGAGAATTTTGAGTACAAATGCGCCAAGCAGGAGAAGAACCGCAACGACAGCCGCATCCGGTATCTGGAGCGGATGGTCCGCACGGCCAAGGTCATCGACCCGGGCTCCCAAGCGGACCAGGTGGGCCTTTTTGACCAGGTCACGGTGTTTAACGAAAAATTGCAGCGGGAGATGACCTTCCGTATTGTCACCACCCTCCGGGCGGATACGTCCAAGGGGCTCGTCAGCAAGGAGTCCCCGGTGGGCAGGGCCCTGCTGGGCCGGCGGGCCGGCGAGCGCGTGCGGGTGAAGGTCAGCGATGAACTCCAGTACGACATGGTCGTCCGCTCCATTGAGAAGGGCGAGGACGACGAGGGCCTGTCCATCCGCTCCTATTGAGCTCCGCCAGCCGAAGTCAAGGGGAGCTGGCGAGGTGCGGCGGCAAACAGGCCGCCGTTTGGAAAGAGGGAAACAGAAATGTTGAGAATCGAAAAAGTCAATGGCAAAAATGTGTGGGACATTGTAAAATTGCAGGTCAAGCCAGAACAGATGGGGTTTGTCGCAAAAAATGAAACCAGTTTGATCGAAGCATATACAACCATCACGGGAGGCGGCTTCGCGTTCCCCTTTGGGATTTATGACGGTGATGTGCCGGTAGGCTTTCTGATGATTGGCTATGATACGGACGACTATTGGGAGGATGCGCCTGAGATTGCGTACAACAATTACAATCTCTGGCGGTTGATGATTGATCAGAAGTACCAGCATAACGGGTACGGCAGAGGAGCGGTCAGGCTCGCATTGGATTTTATCAGGACCAGCCCCTGCGGGGAAGCGGAATATTGCTGGTTATCCTATGAGCCGGACAATACGGCCGCTAAAAAGCTGTATCATTCCTCTGGCTTTACAGAGACCGGAGACATGGACGGCGGGGAACTGATCGCGGTTCTCAAGCTATAAGGATGTCTGCCGGAACTCTATCCGCAAAAGCGCCCCGGCGGAACTCCGCCGGGGCGCTCTCTGTACCCGCTTACTGCTGAATGATGGTGCCCGTCTTGCCGGAGATGCCGTCCCGGGCCTTCTCCAGGAGCGTAATCAGCGCCTGACGGCCGGGCCGGGACTGGGCGAACTTCACCGCCGCCTCCACCTTGGGCAGCATGGAGCCGGGGGCGAACTGGCCCTCCGCGGCATACTGCATGGCCTCCTCGGGGGTCATGGTGTCCAGCCACCGCTCGTTCTCCCTGCGGAAGTTGACGGCCACCTTCTCCACGGCGGTGAGGATGATCAGCATGTCCGCGTCCAGCTGCTCCGCCAGCAGCTCGGAGGCGAAGTCCTTGTCAATGACCGCCGCCGCGCCCTTGAGGTGGTTCTTCTCCGTGCGGTAGACGGGGATGCCGCCTCCGCCGCAGCAGATGACCAGATGTCCGTCCTCAGTGAGGGCCCGGATGGCGCCGGCCTCGATGATGTGCTTGGGCATGGGGGAGGCCACGTACCTGCGCCAGCCCCGGCCCGCATCCTCCCGGACAGGGTTGCCGGTCTTGGCCGCGTACTCCTGGGCCTCGGTTTCGCTCATAAACTTGCCGATGGGCTTGGTGGGGTTTCCAAAGGCGGGGTCCGCCGGGTCCACCTCCACCTGCGTGACAATGGAGCAGACCGGCATGTTGCCGATGCCCCGGTCCAGCAGCTCCTCCCGGAAGGCGTTTTGCAGATCGTAGCCAATGTACGCCTGGCTCATGGCGCCGCACACGGACAGAGGCGTGAAGCCCTGGTTGGGGTCCTCCTTCTGGAGGGCGGCCATGGCGTTGTTGATGATGCCCACCTGGGGGCCGTTGCCGTGGGCGACCACCACCTGGTTCCCGTCCTCAATCAGATCCACAATGGCCTTGGCGGTGATCTTCACCGCCGCCGCCTGCTCCGGCAGGGTGTTCCCCAGGGCGTTGCCGCCCAGGGCGATGACAATGCGCTTGCTCATAGCTTCTATCCTCGATCTTCCTAAATATCAGGTATACATTCTTTTCTTTTCCAAAAGAAAATTTTGCGCAAAACTCCGTTTTGCTGTTTTCTCTCCCATAAGCAGGGCGTATGCCTTGCGCAAAAGTTCTTTTTTGATACTTTTTTCTTTCAAGAAAAAAGTATGTATGCCCAATTAAAACTCTTTCCGCTTCTCCCCGCGCTTCTCCAGCTCCCGCAGGGCGGCAACCGGATCCTTGACCTTGCTGAGGAAGATCATGGCGGCGATGACGTAGGGCTTGAAGGACGCCTCCTTATACAGGGGCACGATGTAGCGGTCAAAGACGCTGTTGTCCACCTCGCCGGCCTCGCAGCTCAGTCCGGTGATGTCGGCGGGCAGGCAGTGCATGTAGAGGGCCTTGCCGTCCTTTGTCAGCTTCATCATCTCCTCGGAGCAGGTCCAGTCCTTGTGCTGGGCGTTCTGGGCCAGCAGCTCCTTCTCCAGCTCGTCGATGCCCGCCTTGTCCCCCTCGCGGTAGAGCCGGGTGCGCTTCTCCATGGCCTTGAAGGGGGCCCAGGACTTGGGGTAGACGATGTCCGCGTCCTTGAAGGCCTCCTCCATGGAGTTGACCTTCCGGAAGGAACCGCCGGAGGCCTGGGCGTTCCTGGCGGCGATCTCCTCCACCTCGGGCAGGATCTCATAGCCCTCGGGGTGGGCCAGGGTGACGTCCATGCCGAAGCGGGTAAACAGGCCGATGATGCCCTGGGGCACGCTCAGAGGCTTGCCGTAGCTGGGGGAGTAGGCCCAGGTCATGGCCACCTTCTTGCCCTTCAGGTTCTCCACGCCGCCCAGCTCATGGATAACGTGGAGCAGGTCCGCCATGGACTGGGTGGGATGGTCCACATCGCACTGGAGGTTGACCAGGGTGGGGCGCTGCTCCAGGATGCCCTTCTCATACCCCTCGTCCAGGGCGTCCATGAAGGTCTTCTGGTACTTGTGGCCCTCCTCAATGAACATATCGTCCCGGATGCCGATGACGTCAGCCATGAAGGAGACCATGTTGGCGGTCTCACGGACGGTCTCACCGTGGGCGATCTGGCTCTTCTTCTCGTCCAGGTCGCTGACCTCCAGTCCCAGCAGGTTGCAGGCGGAGGCAAAGGAGAAGCGGGTGCGGGTGGAGTTGTCCCGGAAGATGGAGATGCCCAGGCCGGAGTCAAAGACCTTGGTGGAGATGTTCCGCTCCCGCAGGTCCCGCAGGGCGTCCGCCACGGTAAAAATGGCGTCCAGCTCGTCGTCCGTCTTGTCCCAGGTCCAGTAGAAGTCGTTTTTATACATGCCGTTGATCTGGAGCTTCTCCAGATGCTGTGCCAGCTTTTCTGTCTTGCTCATCGGTAGTTTCTCCTTATCATCGTGATTTATTCTTAACTCAGCCCCGGGCTTCCGCAGCCCGGACCCGCGGTTACTTTTCCCACGCGGGAAAAGTAACCAAAAGCGCGCCGGGGAGACCCCGGGCCCCCTCTCGGGGCCGCCCTGCTGGGCGTCCACCTCGGCGGGGGATTTACGAACACGCTCTGCAAATGAAGAGCTGCGGTGCCCCGTGAACGAGCGTTTCCTACGGGGTTCTGATCTAGGGGCCTGGCTCTCATCCAACTCCGCCTGCCGGCCTCTTAAAGGGAGAGAGTCAGCAGCGGGGGACCCTCCGAATAGCTGCGCAGTAAACCTGCACCGCACTCCCCCCGTTGCTTCGCCCCAGATAAAACCCGTGGGTAGACGATAGGCAGCGGCAAGACAGCTAAATCTATCCTTATTTCATGCGGCGCAAGACTGGCCCCATTTGACAGTGCAGCGACACGTTGTCGCATATAAACTCTACGTGGGATTTTCC
>CAJUQS010000167.1 GCA_910588365.1 uncultured Oscillospiraceae bacterium
TGAGATGTTAAACAGGCTCTAAGACCATCGGGGCTTCCAGCCCCAGGGGACGCTCTGTTACTATTCCTTCGGCGGAAAAGGTACCAAAAGGCCGCCGGGGGAGTGCCTGCGGTTTTGCCGCGCAGCGATTCGGAGGCCCCCTTGCAGGCTCTGTCCCTTTAAGAGGCCGGCAGGCGGAGTTGGTGGAGAGCCGGACCACTAGATCAGAACCCCGTAGGAAACTCTTGTTCACGGGGCACCGCAGCTCTTCATTTGCAGAGCGTCCCCGAAAACCCCCCGTTTATTTTGGGGTTCTTAGGGGCGTATGCCCCTAAGCGCCTTTTTGTGTTACTTTTTGTGCGCACAAAAAGTAACCGCAGGGTCCGGGGCTGCGTAAACCCCGTCTGACTCGCGTCATTGTGCCTGCGGCCCAACGACTGCTCAGGCGACGCAAGCGCCGCCTTGGAAAAGCCGACCCCCATTATCCAACAACCAAAAACAACGCCTCATTTGAAGAAAGGGTAAAACCATGACAAACCGAACGACAACCGCCCCCTTCAGCGGGGCGTCGGCCCGGCGGACCACCCTTCCCCCAAGGACGCACCGCGCTAAAGTGAAAGCGGCGGAAAAAACCATGCAGATTGTCTTTCTGCTGTGCGCCCTGGTGGCGGTAGCCTTTGTGCTGCTGATATCAATGTACCTGATTCTCTCCGGCCTGCCCGCCATCCGGGAGGTGGGGCTTCGGGAGTTCCTCTTTGGCCGGACCTGGGCCTCCACCAGAGCGGAGGACCCCCGCTTTGGCATCCTGCCCATGATGCTCACCTCCATCTACGGCGCGGCGGGCGCCATCGTGCTGGGAGTGCCCCTGGGATTTTTCACGGCGGTGTTCCTGGCCAAGGCGGCCCCGTCCCGGCTGGCGGCCGTCATCCGCCCGGCGGTGAACCTGCTGGCGGGCATCCCCTCGGTGGTCTACGGCCTGGTGGGCATGACGGTGCTGGTGCCTCTGCTGCGGGAGAAGCTGGACCTGCCCGCCGGGGACAGCCTGCTGGCGGCCGTTATCGTGCTGGCGGTGATGATTCTGCCCTCGGTGATCTCCGTATCCGAGGCCGCGCTGTCGGCGGTGCCCCGGGAGTACGAGGAGGCCAGCCTGGCGCTGGGAGCCACGGCGATGGAGACGTACCTGCGCGTCACCGCACCGGCCGCCCGGAGCGGCATCGCGGCGGCGGTGGTGCTGGGGGTGGGCCGGGCTATCGGCGAGGCCATGGCCATCCTCATGGTGGCCGGAAACGTGGCCAACATGCCCTCCCTGTTCTCCAGCGTCCGCTTCCTCACCACCGGCATCGCCATTGAGATGAACTATGCCGCCCCGGGAAGCCTCCAGCGGCAGGCCCTGTTCTCCATCGGCCTCGTGCTGTTCCTGTTCATCATGCTCATCAATGTACTGCTCAACCTGGTTCTGAAGGGAGACAAGAGAAAATGACCGCAAAGACCGCCCTCTCACCCCGCCGCCGTCTCTACAACGGCGCGGTCCGTCTGACGCTGTGGCTGAGCGCCGGGCTCACCTGCGCCCTGCTGCTGTTTCTCATCGGGTATATCCTCTTTCGCGGCGCGCCGGGCGTCAGCCTGGAGCTGCTGACCAGCCAGGAGAGCATCCTGAACGGCACCGTGGGCATCCTGCCCAGCATCGTCAACACCCTCTGCGTCATCCTCGTCTCCCTGGCCATCGCACTGCCCCTGGGGGTGGGGGCCGCGGTGTACCTGACCGAGTACGCCCCCAGCCGCCGTCTGGCGGGGGCGGTGGAATTCGCCGCCGAGACCCTGGCGGGCATCCCCTCCATCCTCTACGCTATGGTGGGCGTGATCCTGTTCTGTACGGTCCTGGGCCTCCAGAAGACCCTGCTGGCCGGTGCCCTGACATTGGTGATCATGACCCTGCCCACCATCATCCGCACCACCCAGGAGAGCCTGCGGACCGTGCCCCAGTCCTACCGGGAGGGCGCTCTGGGCCTGGGCTCCGGCAGGTGGCACATGATCCGCACCGTGGTGCTACCCTCCTCGGTGGACGGCATCGTCACCGGCTGCATCCTGGCCGTTGGCCGGGTGGTGGGGGAGAGCGCGGTGCTCATGTACACCGCCGGCCTCTCCACCGCCATGCAGGACTTTTCCACCATCCAGGGCATCATGCGCGCCTCCGGCTCCACCCTGACGGTGGCACTCTACGTCTACGCCAAGGAGCGGGCGGACTTTGCCATCGCCTTCTCCATCGCCACCATCCTGCTGGCGCTGACGGTGGTCATCAACCTGGCCGCCGGATTCGCCGGCTGGCGGCTGAAACGCAGGTAGACACTGTATTCATACTTTTTCTTGAAAGAAAAAGTATCAAAAAGAACTTTTTTCGCAAAACTTCGTTTTGCTTATCTTTTGTACTTGAAGTTTGATCCATCTGTCCCTCGCCATCCATAAGCGAAGCAAAGCTTCGCGCGAAGGTTTTCTTTTGATTCTTTTCTTTTGCAAAAGAAAAGAATGTATACCTCTAAGAGAGAAAGGGAGCAGCTATGACAGAGCAAGCGATACTGCAGGCCAGGGACCTGGATTTCTACTACGGCCAGTCCCAGGCGCTCAAGCACATCACCATGGACATTCCGGCGTGTAAGGCCACGGCCCTCATCGGCCCCTCCGGCTGCGGAAAGTCCACCTTCCTGCGCACCATCAACCGGATGAACGATCTCGTGGAGGGGACGAGGGTGGCGGGTTCCCTGACCTTCCACGGCCAGGAGATTTACTCCGCCGGCCAGGACGTGACGGCGCTGCGGCGGCAGATCGGCATGGTCTTTCAGAAGCCCAACCCCTTCCCCATGTCCATCTACGACAACGTGGCCTACGGCCCCCGGACACACGGGGAGCGGGACAGGCGGCGGCTGGACGAGCTGGTGGAGAGCTCGCTGCGCTCCGCCGCCATCTGGGACGAGGTGAAGGACCGGCTGAAAAAGAGCGCCCTGGGCCTCTCCGGCGGACAGCAGCAGCGTCTGTGCATCGCCAGGGCCCTGGCGGTGGAGCCGGAGGTGCTGCTGATGGACGAGGCCACCAGCGCCCTGGACCCCATCTCCACGGCCAAGATCGAGGATCTGATCGGCGCGCTCAAGGAGCGCTACACCATTGTCATGGTGACACACAATATGCAGCAGGCCGCCCGGATCTCCGACCGGACCGCCTTTTTCCTGGCGGGGGAGCTGGTGGAGTTCAGCGGGACGGAGCGGCTGTTCTCCATGCCCCGGGACCAGCGGACGGAGGATTACATCACCGGGAGGTTTGGCTGATGCGGAGCAGATTTGACCAGCAGCTGGAGCGGCTGCACCTGGAGCTGACGCGGATGGGGGCCCAGTGCGAGCAGGCCATCGCGGCGGGCATCAAGGCCCTTCTGGAGGACGATGACGAAATGGCCGGAGAGGCCATCGCCATTGAGCGGGAGATTGACCAGCAGGAGCGGGAGATTGAAAGCCTGTGTATGAAGCTGCTTTTGCAGCAGCAGCCGGTGGCCCGGGATCTGCGCATGGTGTCCTCGGCGCTGAAGATGATCTCCGACATGGAGCGCATCGGGGATCAGGCGGCGGATATCGCCGAGATTACCCGGCACATCGGCGGCGCGCCCCTGCCGGGGCAGGTCCGCCTGAAGGAGATGGCCCAGGCGGCCGCCAAAATGGTGGCCGGAAGCGTGGACGCCTTTGTAAAAAGGGATTTGAATTTGGCGGGAAGCGTGATACAATATGACGATGTAGTGGACGAGCTGTTCGTGCGCATCAAGGAGGAGCTGACGGAGCTCATCCGCCGGGACGCCTCCAGCGCGGAGGAGGCCTTGGATCTTTTGATGATCGCCAAGTATCTGGAGCGGATCGGGGATCATGCGGTGAACTTGGCGGAGTGGGTGGAGTACTCCATCACCGGGAACAAAAAGTGAGCTTTCCGCTCTCGGCCAAGTGGGGGCTCCGCGCCCCCACACCCCGCGGTTACTTTTTGTGCAGACAAAAAGTAACCAAAAAACTGCCCAGGGGCTTCGCCCCTTGGGAATCCCCAATTTTTTTGTTTATTTGCCCTTTGCTGCAGCTGGTCTGATTCTGCCGATGGTGCCTGCCCTTCGTCTGCCGGATTTCTGCGTCTACCCACGGGTCCTAACGGAGGTCCCTGCTGTGGCACATCGGTGCATTGCAGGTTTACTGCGCAGCGACTCGGAGCGATCTCCATTGCAGGCTCTCTCCCTTTAAGAGGCCGGCAGGCGGAGTTGGTTGACCGCCAGACCGCTAGATCAGAACCCTGTAGGATTGACTTGTTCACGGGGCACCGCAGTTCTTGTCTTTCGGAGCGTGTCCGAAAAACCCCCGTTTATTTTAGGGTTCTTAGGGGCGGAAGCCCCTAAGCAATTTTTTGGTTACTTTTTGTTTGCACAAAAAGTAACCGCGGGGTGCGGGGCCGCGTAGGCCCTGTTTGTCTCGCATTATTCGGCAAAGCCGAACGCCTGCGCGGCTCCCATAAACCACCGAAAAGAAAGGACCACCTATGATCTATTTCGTTGAGGACGACAACAGCATCCGGAAATTAGTCCTGTACTCTCTGACCAGCGCCGGGATGGAGGCGGAGGGCTTCGCCCGCCCGGGCGAATTCTGGTCCGCCCTGGACCGGCAGATCCCCCAGGTGGTTCTGCTGGACATCATGCTGCCGGAGGAGGACGGCATCTCCATCCTCAAGCGCCTGCGGGCCAGCAGGAAGACAAAACGGCTCCAGGTCATCCTCCTCACCGCCAAGGGCAGCGAGTTCGACAAGGTGGTTGGCCTGGACGCCGGGGCGGACGACTATGTGGCCAAGCCCTTCGGCATGATGGAGCTGATGGCCCGGGTCCGCTCCGCCCTGCGCCGGGCGGAGGACGCCGCCCCCTCGGTCCCCATCCTCTCGCTGGGGGAGCTGAGCGTGGACCGGGGCCGCCACCTGGTCCGGGTGGCCGGAGAGGACGTGGCGCTGACGCTCAAGGAGTTCCAGCTCCTGTGCCTGCTGCTGGAGCGGCCGGGGACCGTGTTCACCCGGGATCAGCTGCTGAGCACCGTCTGGGGCTACGACTTCGACGGGGCCAGCCGCACTGTGGACGTCCACGTGCGCACCCTCCGGCAGAAGCTGGGGGCGGCGGGGAACCTGGTACAGACCGTGCGGGGCATTGGCTATAAGATCGGGGAGGCCCCATGACCAGAAAAATTTTCCGGACCATCCTGCTGGTGGGGCTGGCGGCCCTGCTGCTGTGCGCGGTCCTGCTGTGCTGGGCGCTGGTGCGGCATTTTACATACCGGGTCCTGGACGAGCTGGAGGTGGAGGCCCGTCTGGCGGCCAGAGGGGTGGAGCTGTGCGGCGGGGACTACCTGGAGGGGGTGGACTGCCCCAACCGCTTCACCTGGATTGACGCGGACGGCACAGTCCTCTTTGACTCCGACGCCGACGCCGGCGCCATGGAGAACCACCTGGAGCGCCAGGAGGTCCGGCAGGCCCTGCTGACCGGGCGGGGACAGGCCAGCCGCGTGTCCGGCACCCTGGCCGTACGCACGCTCTACATCGCCCTGTCCCTGGAGGGGGGGACGGTGCTGCGGGTGGCCAGCCGGCAGCGCTCCGTGGCACAGCTGCTGGCGGGGCTGATCCCCTCCCTGCTGGTGATCTTCCTGGGGACGGCCCTGCTGGCGGCCCTGCTGGCCAGGAAGCTGGCCAGGGGCATCAGCCGCCCCATCCTGGAGCTGGATCTGACGCGGCCGGAGCTGTGCGAAACCTACGAGGAGCTCTCCCCCCTGCTGCTGCGCCTGCGGCGGCAGCAGGAAACCATCCAGACCCAGATGAAAGAGCTGCGCCAGCGCCACGAGGAGTTTACCGCCATCACCGAGAACATGGGCGAGGGTCTCCTGCTCATCGGAAAGGGGGCGGAGCTCCTCTCCTGCAACGCCAGCGCCCTGCGCCTGCTGGGCGTGGAGAGCATCCGGCCGGGGGAGTGCGTACTGGGACTGAGCCGGGCGGAGCCCTTCCGCCGGGTGGTGGACGGCGCACTCTCCGGCCGCCACAGCGAGGCCCTTCTCAAGCGGGAGGGCTGCTGCTGCCAGCTGCTGGGCAACTGCGTCCTCCATGACGGCCGGGTGGCCGGGGCGGTTGTGGCCATCCTGGACGTGACAGAGCGGGAGAGCCGGGAGTCCCTGCGCCGGGAGTTCACAGCCAACGTCTCCCACGAGCTGAAAACGCCCCTGACCTCCATCTCCGGCTTCGCGGAGCTGATGAAAAACGGCATGGTGCCCCAGGAGACAGTGCCGGAGTTCGCCGGGGATATCTACCGGGAGGCCCAGCGGCTCATCACCCTGGTGGAGGACATCATCCACCTCAGCCGGCTGGACGAGGGCGCGGCTCCCACGGACCGCCAGCGGGTGGACCTCTATGAGCTGGCCGGGGAGGCCCTGGAGCGGTTGGCCAGCGCCGCGGCCAGGATGGAGGTCTCCCTGCGCCTGGAGGGCGGCAGTGTGGAGGTGGAGGGCGTGAGCCACATGCTCGACGAGATGATCTATAACCTGGCGGACAACGCCATCAAGTACAACCGCCCCGGCGGCTCCGTCACTGTCACCGTGGACCGGGCGGAGGGCGGAGCCCGCCTGTCGGTCCGGGACACGGGCATCGGCATCCCGCCCGCCCACCAGCAGCGGGTGTTCGAGCGGTTCTACCGGGTGGACAAGAGCCACTCCAAGGAGGTGGGCGGCACGGGGCTGGGGCTGTCCATTGTCAAGCACGTGGCCTCCTACCACGGCGCGGCCCTGGAGCTGGAGAGCCGGGAGGGCGCGGGCACCGCGGTGACGGTGCGGTGGCAGAAATAGAGGCTTGCCAAGCGGGAAAATTGTGGTATAATGGAAAGCAACAAAACCCGCTTGTGAGGTGAGCTCTATGATCGGCGCGATTTCCGGATTGAATTCCTATTACAGCATGTACCTGACCAGAGGCGCCCTGTCCAACCAGGTCCAGGGCCCCCACAGTGCCCAGGAGCTTCAAAATACCCAGGGCGCTCAGCGCTCCGGCGGCGTCTGGACCGCCCGCCGCTCCGCTTCCCCGGAGACCCCGGTCCAGCCGGTGGCGCCGGTCACCCCGGTCAGCGCCGACAAGACAGAACCGGCCGGCCTGGGCATACCCGCCATCCGGGAGGGGGCAGACCCGGCGGAAATGGCGGTCCGTATGCGCATCCGCCCCTATGAGGACCCCGCCGGCGCGCAGGCGGACCAGCCCGCCCCCGCCCAGGCGGCGGAGGACGCCGCGGGCGCAAAGGGTGTGCAGGAGGCCTTTGAGGAGGGCCAGTGCGAGACCTGTGAGAAGCGGAAGTACCAGGACGGCTCTGACGACATGGGCGTCTCCTTCCAGACGCCCACCCGTATCGCGCCTGAGCAGGTGGCCTCGGCGGTCCGGGGCCACGAGCAGGAGCACGTGGTGAGGGAGCAGGCCAAGGCCCAGCGGGAGGACCGCCGGGTGGTCAGCCAGTCCGTCACCCTCCACACGGACATCTGCCCGGAGTGCGGCAAGACGTACATCTCCGGAGGCACTACCCGCACCGTCACCGCGGCGGAGCGGAGCCAGGAAACCCAGCAGCAGGATCAGCAGGAGACAGAGGACAAGGGCTTCTCCGTATTCGGCTAAGTCCTGCCGGACGGGCAATGCGGGACTTTCCTGCGGTGATTGGCCTGGATTGCGGCCCGGTAACGGCAGACCGTACATTCACGAAGCCGCGCTGTCCTGCCGGACGGGCGATGCGGGACTTCAATGCGGCGATTGCCCAAGTCCGCCGCCCGGTAACGGTTGATGCTTGTCATTGAAAGCGGACTGTCCTGCCGGACGGGCAATACCGCGCTTTTGGCCTAAAAATGTATGAACAAAGCACCCCTGCGCCAGACCCGGCGCAGGGGTGCTTGCTTTTTGCAGCCCATACAGGCAAAACAAGGTTTTGCCGCAAAAAGTTCTTTTTTGATACTTTTTTCTTTCAAGAAAAAAGTATGTCTGCCTCAAATTTAGTAAGCCACGCCCCAGATGATATCGGTGGAACACTCCTTGCCGCAGACGGGGCACTTTCCGGTTGTGCCGGACTGGCTGAGGGGCATACACCGGCTGGTGACGCCAACCTTCTCCTTCATGGCCACCTCACAGGCCAGATCGCCGCACCACTTGGTGTGGACGAAGCCGCCGCTGTTTTTCTCGATGAGGTCCTTGACCTCCTCCCAGGTCCCGGCGGTGAACGTGTTCTCCTCCAGGTTCCGCCTGGCCATGGCGAACATGTTGCCGTGGATCTCGTCCAGCAGCCGCTTCACTGCGTCCTCCAGCTCCGCCAGGGGAACGAAGACCTTCTCCCCGGTGTCCCGGCGGGCGACGCAGCACTGTTCCTTCTCCATGTCCTTGGGGCCGATCTCCACCCGGAGGGGCACGCCACGCATCTCGTACTCGGCGAACTTCCAGCCCGGGGCCTTGTCGCTGTCGTCCAGCTTCACCCGCAGTCCGGCGGCCTCCAGCCGGGCCTTCAGCTCCTGGGCCTTCTCCAGCACGCCGCCCTTGTGCATGGCGATGGGCAGCACCACCGCCTGGATGGGCGCCACCCGGGGGGGCAGCACCAGGCCGTTGTCGTCGCCGTGGGTCATGATGATGCCGCCGATGAGGCGGGTGGACACACCCCAGCTGGTCTGGTGGGGGAAGTGGAGCTGGTTGTCCGCGCCGGTGAAGGTGATCTCAAAGGCGCGGGCGAAGCCGTCGCCGAAGTAGTGGCTGGTACCGGCCTGGAGGGCCTTGCGGTCGTGCATCATGCACTCAATGCAGTAGGTCTCCTCCGCGCCGTTGAACTTCTCCTTGTCGGTCTTCCGGCCCCGGGTGACGGGCATGGCCAGGAAGTTTTCACAGAAGCCGGCGTACACGTTGAGCATCCGGGTGGTCTCCTCCCGGGCCTCCTCCTCGGTGGCGTGCATGGTGTGGCCCTCCTGCCACAGAAATTCCCGGTGGCGGAGGAAGGGACGGCTGGTCTTCTCCCAGCGCAGGACGGAGCACCACTGGTTGTACAGCTTGGGCAGGTCCCGGTGGGAGTGGATGATGTTCTTGTAATGCTCACAGAACAGGGTTTCGCTGGTGGGGCGGATGCAGTAGCGCTCCTCCAGCTTCTCGCTGCCGCCGTAGGTGACCCAGGCGCACTCGGGGGCGAAGCCCTCCACGTGGTCCTTCTCCTTTTGCAGCAGGCTCTCGGGGATGAGCATGGGCATGGCCACGTTTTCGTGGCCGGTGGCCTTGAACTGCCGGTCCAGCTCCTTCTGCATGTTCTCCCAGATGGCGTAGCCATAGGGGCGGTAGATGAACATGCCCTTCACGCTGGAGTAGTCGATGAGCTCCGCCTTTTTGCACACGTCGGTGAACCACTGGGCGAAGTCCACGTCCCTGGCGGTGATGGCGTCCACCTGTCTCTGATCCTTTGCCATAGCTGTTTGTCTCCTGATTTATATAAAATTAGTGTGTTTCCGCTGGTCCCCCTATTGTATCCGCCCTGAGGGGAAATGTCAAGCCGGACGGCGGGGCCGGGAAAAGACCGCTCTTGCCCCAGGCGGAAAGCTGTGGTATACTGTTCCCCTAAGGAAGAACCAGACCCGCGGCGGTCCGCGTACCGCTGAAAATTGACAAGGAGGAACAACCATGCAGAAACTGGAAAAGCAGTACCATATCAACTGCGTCCCCGGCGACGTGGGCCGCTATTGCATCCTGCCGGGGGACCCGGGGCGGTGCGAGTCCATCGCCGCCCTCTTTGACAATGCCAAGTTCGTCACGCAGAACCGGGAGTACGTCATCTATACCGGGACGCTCCTGGGGGAGAAGGTTTCCGTCTGCTCCACCGGCATCGGCGGCCCCTCCGCCGCCATCGCCATGGAGGAGCTGACCGCCATCGGCGCGGACACCTTCATCCGGGTGGGCACCTGCGGCGGCATCGACGTGAACGTCCAGTCCGGGGACATCGTGGTCGCCACCGGGGCCGTCCGCTTCGAGCACACCAGCATGGAGTACGCGCCCATCGAGTTCCCCGCCGTGGCCGACTTCGGCGTCACCGCCGTCCTGGCCCGGGCAGCCCAGGCCATGGGCAAGACCTGCCACACCGGCGTGGTCCAGTGCAAGGACAGCTTCTACGGACAGCACTCCCCCGCTCGGATGCCCGTCAGCTACGAGCTGCTGAGCAAGTGGGAGGCGTGGAAGCGGCTGGGCGTGAAGGCCAGCGAGATGGAGAGCGCGGCCCTGTTCGTGGTGGCCGCCGCCCTGGGCGTGCGCTGCGGCAGCTGCTTCCACGTGGTCTGGAACCAGGAGCGGGAGGCCGCCGGCCTGGACCAGAAGATGAGCGAGGACACCTCCTCCGCCGTCCGCGTGGGCGTGGAGGGGCTGAAGCTGCTCATTGAGCGGGACAGGGCGTAAGAGCCTGTTTAACGTCTCCCCGCGCCCGCCTTGGCGGCATATTTTCCGCCCTGACTGCGTTAAAAATCCTTGCAATCCGTCAGGATTGCTGCGGCTTTTTGCCTTGCAGGGCAAAAAATCTATCTCGCCAATCCGCACACGCTGAGATATTAAA
>CAJUQS010000168.1 GCA_910588365.1 uncultured Oscillospiraceae bacterium
CGCGGTGCGCGGCAATAACGACTGGTGGGGGCGGGATCTGCCCAGGACCCTGAGCTTTGAGCTGGAGGGGGTCCGCTTCACCATGGCGCACAACCGCAACGACGTGTCCTGGCGGCTGGAGGGGGTGCAGGTGGTCATCTTCGGCCACAGCCACCAGTACTGCGAGGAGCAGCTGGGCGGGCGGCTGTGGCTGAACCCGGGCAGCTGCGGCTACCCCAGGTTCCGGAAGGAGCTGACCATGGCGGCGCTGGAGCTGGAGGACGGCCGCTTCCGGGTGGAGCGCATTCCCATCGTCTCATGAGATACGTTGTCTTTGACGTGGAAACCCCCAACAGCCGCAACGACCGCATGAGCGCCATCGGCGTTGTCGTGGTGGAGGACGGGATGGTGGCGGAGGAGTGGAGCGCGCTGGTCAATCCGGAGACCTGGTTCAGCCGCTTCAATATCCAGCTGACGGGCATTACGCCGGAGATGGCCGCCCGGGCTCCCGCGTTCGATGAGCTGTGGGAGACGCGGCTGGGACCGCTGCTGGACGGCGGCGGGCTGCTGGCGGCGCACAACGCGCCCTTTGACATGGGGGTGCTGGCCAAGTGCCTGCGGGCCTACTGCGTGGACTGGCGGGATCAGGCGCAGTACGTCTGCACGGTCCAGCTCAGCCGCCGGTGCTATCCCCACCTGCCCAACCACCGCCTGGACACGGTCAGCGCCTATCTGGGCCTCCGGCTGGACCACCATCAGGCGGGGAGCGACAGCCGGGCCTGCGCGGAGATCCTCATCGACTGCCTGGACCGCGGGGTGGACGTGGGCCGCTTCTGCCGCCGCTACGACCTGCGCGCCATGCGCACCGGCTGATTTTTCATATTTGCCGCGATTGGTACTTGCGCAGACAGGGGCGGACTGCTATAATAGGGCACAGTGCCCGTAGCCTGTACGTACTGCGCGGGCAGGCCGCCGCGCCGGCCCGCTTTGGGGGATGAATACGGACTCTTACATAGAAAGAAAGGCGCCGCCTTTCGCGAAATTCCTTTCCTGGCTAGGAAAAAGAACGCATACCGAAAAAGAGGAAAAGAGGAGAACGAATGGCAAAGAAGAAGGAAAAGAAGGCCAAGGTGACCAAGACAAAGATCTGCCCCGCCTGCCACGCGGAGATTCCCGCCAAGGCGAAGCTCTGCCCGTTCTGCGCCGAGAAGCAGAAGGTCAAAAGCAAGCTGCCCCTCATCATCGCGCTGGCGGTTGTGGTGCTGCTGGTGGGTGCTTTTGTGTCGATGGCGATATTTGAGTTCCCCATTGCCCTGCCCTTTGACGTGCCCTTTCTGAGCGGATCCAAGCCGGAGACGCTGGTGGGGGAAACCATGGAGCTGACGAAGGAGCAGGAGAAGGAGGTCCTGGCGGGGCTGGAGGAGTGCGGCTTCGCGGAGATCAAAGAGGTGGACCTCATCAAGTTCGGCGCCAAGAGCAGCACCTACGCAGTCCAGGATATCTGGACGGCCCAGTTTATGGAGAAGGAAGATGCGGCCGTTGTGGAGATCGCCAACGGCGAGGAGGGGGAGAAGACCCTGGACACGGTCACCTTCCAGGGCCGGGAGATTTACGCGGACGGCAAGGTGTCGGCCCCCATTACGGACTACTATCTGACCCTGGCTCAGCGGGACGACTACCTGTCGGACACCCTGGCCGCGGTGAAGAAGGAGCTGGACGTGCCGGAGACGGCGGTGTTCCCCTCCCGCAGCGGGTGGACCTTTGAGATGGACGGCGGCAACGTGACGGTGACGTCCACGGTGACGGCCAAGGACAACTCCGGTCAGGCGGTGACTCGCGGCTTCCTGGCGCTGTTCGAGGAGGGGGAGCTGGTTTCCCTGACCTTTGACGGCGAAAGCGAATGAGAGAAACGCCCGGGCGGCGCAGACGGATGGTCTGTGCCGCCCATTTCGTTTTTCAGCCGCTTGGGCGATAAACTTTTTCATCCGTCCCGCATAGACTCATCCATGGCGGGCTGTCCGCCAGGTAAAGATCGCCCGCCGCTCCGCCGGAAGAAATTCGGCGAAGTCACGGCTGAAACTTGACAAAAAACCGTGGAAAGCGTATAGTTTTGTTGGCAGTATCCAGGGGGGATCCTGCCCTTCAAGACAGAAAGCGCTGAATCAATCCACAACGAATCGGAGGAAGTATATGGATCAGCAAGTAAATCGTATCGGCGTTCTGACCAGCGGCGGTGACGCCCCGGGCATGAACGCTGCCATCCGCGCGGTCGTGCGCTCCGCTCTGGCCCGGGGGATCGGCTGCATCGGCATCCGCAGGGGCTGGAACGGACTCATCAGCAGTGATTTTGTCCGCATGGATACCTCCAGCGTCAGCCATATCATCGACAAGGGGGGCACCCTGCTCTATACTGCCCGCAGCGACGAGTTCCGTACCGTCGAGGGCCAGGACAAGGCCCTGGGCACCTGCAAGCTGCTGGGGCTGGACGCCATTGTGGCCATCGGCGGCGACGGTACCTTCCGGGGGGCGCTGGAGCTGTCCCGGCGCGCTTCGGAGGCTGGCTACAAGCTTCAGGTAGCGGGCATCCCCGCCACCATTGACAATGACATCGGCTGTTCCCACTACACCATCGGCTTTGATACCGCCTGCAACACGGCCATCCAGTGCATCGACAAGCTGCGGGATACCATGCAGTCCCACGAGCGGTGCTCCGTGGTGGAGGTGATGGGCCGCCATGCGGGCTACCTGGCGCTGACCGTGGGCATTGCCGTCGGCGCAACGGCGGTCCTGATCCCCGAGCGGGAGCTGGACTTCCAGCGGGATATTGTGGAGAAGATCCGCCGGGCCCGTCTGGCCGGGACCACCCACTACATGGTGGTGGTGGCCGAGGGCGCGGGCAACGCCATGGAGATCAGCCGCCGGATTCACGAGGAGGTGGGCATTGATCCCCGCGTGACGGTGCTGGGACATATCCAGCGGGGCGGTGCTCCCTCGGTGCAGGACCGGGAGACTGCCAGCCGCATGGGCTATGGCGCGGTGCAGGCCATTGCTGAGAACCGGGGCAACTGCGTGGTGGCCACCCAGGAGGGACATATGGTGATCCTGGAGATGGAGGCGGCCCTGAAGATGACCAAGAAGTTTGAGATGGACCGCTATCAGATTCTGGAGGCGCTGACCAACAACTGCGGGAATATTTGATGGTTTGCCGCCGTTTGGTTCCGGCTGGCGGCTTCCGTACCCCTTGACACGCGGCCTGCCGCGCAGGAGAGATACAGGCGGACTTTATAACGCAGGGCGGCGCGAACCAAAGGGTTCGCGCCGCCTTTGACTGTCAAAAAAGCCCTCCGCAGGGTCAGGAATTCTCCTGGAGCCAGCGGGTAGCGACCTCCGCGTTGAGAGCGGCACTGAGGCTGATTGCGTACTCCTGCCTTTTTCTCCCTGCTGTCCAACTTATATGGTACCCCTGTACCGGCTGTAATTTTTGTGCAGTCCTCGAATTGCTTTTCCGGCTGCCTTATGATAAAATAGGATCGAAATTATGCTTACAACTGCGAGGTGGATGGCTTGCACATCGAAGACTACGAAAAAATACTGGATGCCGTGCAGGATACCGGGGTATACGTGATCCGTGAGGACGACCACAGAATCCTGTACTGCAACCGCCGCGTGCGGGAGGTCACGCCGGCGGCGGCGCCCGGGGCGGTCTGCCACGAGCTGTGGCCGGAGCGCTGCGCCGCCTGCCCCCTGCTGTCCATCGGCGGCCGGCAGGAGAGCCGGTCTGTCAGCTACAACGGCCCCTTCGGCCGGGTGGTGGATATCGCGGCCGTGCGGACTATGTGGGAGGGCCGCATCCCCGCCTTCATCATCACCCTGACCCCCCATATCGAGGCGTCCAGTTTCAACTGCCACCGGCTTATCCGTGCCAACCTCACCCGGGACAGCTATGAGCTGGTGCGGCTTAACCGCCCCGACGACTGGACCGCCGACGGCCGGACCGACACCCTCTCCGGCTGGCTGGACTGCTTTCTGGACAGCGGCTTTCCCCACCCGGAGGACCTGGAGCGGCTGCGGAACTTCACCCGGCTGGACCATTTGCGGGAGGGGATGCGCGCGGGCCGGCGGGGCCTGACGTGCATCTACCGCAGAAAGTCCGGGGAGGACTACCGCTGGGACCTGGTGGAGGTCTCGCCGGACTTCGACTACACGGACGAGAACCAGCAGGTGCTCCTCTACGCCAAGGATGTCCACGACGTTCTGCGGGAGGGCCTGGAGCGGGAGGAGAGCAACCTCCGCAATCAGGAGGTCATCCGTTCCCTGGGGGAGAAGAACTTCAGCATCTACGTCATCGATCTGGACACCGGGCTGGCGGACCCGGTCCGGGTGGAGGGGGAGATGCAGGGCCCCGACTCCCCCCGCCGGATCCCCTGGGAACAGGAGCTCCGTCTGGCCATCCAGGAGCAGCTCCACTGGGAATACCAGCCGGAGTTCGAGCGGCTGTTCTCCATCCGAAGCCTGCGTCAGGCCCTCGCGAACGGGGAGCGGACGGTGGATATGCTCTGCCAGCGAACCGTCTGCGACGAGCTCTACAGCTACATCTCCATCAACGCCTCCCTGGGCAAGGAGCTGGGCCGCAGGCCCTACGCCGTGCTTGCACTCCAGGATACGGACGAGCGGGTGCGCCAGGAGCTGGCCCACAGCCAGTGGGATATGCAGATGGCCGCCATCCTCAAGTGCCGCTACGGCGTTATGAACACCATCCATCTGACCAGCGGGCTGTGCGATCGGCTGGATCTCCGCCAGCCCAGCGGCACGGAGCCGCTGACCGGCAGCTACACCCAGCACATTCAGCAGGCCCTGGACAGCTTCGTCCATGAGGAGGACGCGGAGCGGTTCACCCGCGTCCTCTCCCTGGAGCACATCCGGCAGCGGGCGCTGGAAACCGACAACTATCTGGAGGAGATCTGCCAGTACCGGACACGCGAGGATCCGCCCCGCTGGCTGGAGCAGCACGTGGTCTACAGCCGGCAGGCCGGGGAGGTGCTGGTGAACATTCTGGGCCGGGACATCACCCGGGAGAAGGACCGGGAGGCGGCCCAGCGGGAGAAGGATCGGGAGAAGTCCGATATCATCCGCAGCCTGAGCGGCATGTTTTTCGCCACCTACTATGTAAACCTGGAGCTGGACACCTTCCAGGGTGTGACCCAGCTGCGGGAGGTGGGGGAGTTCCTGGGCGATCAGGTCCACTATACGGCGAGCCTGCGGGCCTACGCGGAGGCCTTTGTCCACCCGGACGACCGGGAGGAATACCTGTCCGTCATGAACACCGGCAATCTGCGGGAGAACCTGGGGCGGTCCCGGCCCTACTTGGCGGTGGAGTACCGCAAGATGGCCGAGGGGCCGGAGACTCCGCCGGACGAGTGCGGCTGGATCCGGGCCACGGCGGTGCTGGTGCGCACGGACAGCCTGGGGCGGCCTCTGACGGTGCTGTACGCCGCCCAGGACGTGACGGAGAGCAAGCAGAAGGAGGCCCGGGAGCATCGGGCCCTCCAGGAGGCCTGCCAGGCGGCCAACCACGCCAGCGCCGCCAAGAGCGACTTCCTCTCCCGCATGAGCCACGACATCCGCACGCCAATGAACGGCATCATCGGCATGACCGCCATTGCCGCCTCCCACGTGGACGATCCGGGGCGGGTGATGGACTGCCTGAAGAAGATCAAAGTCTCCAGCCAGCATCTGCTCTCCCTGGTCAACGGGGTGCTGGACATGAGCCAGATCGAGTCGGGGAAGATCGATCTGGCGGAGGAGCGCTTCCTCATACCGGAGATGGTGGGAAACCTGGCCGTCATTCTCCGCTCCCCCATCCAGCAGAAGCACCACCGTCTGATCGTCCACCCCCTGGAGGTGGAGCACGAGGCGGTGCTGGGGGACGCCGCCCGGCTGCAGCAGGTGTTTGTGAATATCCTGGGCAACAGCGTCAAGTACACCCCGCCCGGCGGACTGCTGGAGATCGAGGTCCGGGAGCGGGAGTCCCGGCAGCACGGCTACGGGTGCTATGACTTCATCTTCCGGGACAACGGCGTGGGCATGGACGAGGCGTTTGTCCAGCACATCTTCGACCCCTTCAGCCGGGCGGAGGACTCCCGGGTCAGCTCCATTGAGGGGTCGGGCCTGGGGATGACCATCGCCCAGAACATTGTGCGCCGTATGGGCGGCAAGATCGCCGTCAGAAGCCGGCTGGGCGCCGGCTCCCAGTTCACCGTGACCCTCTTTCTCAGGCAGAGCGTCTCCGAGGAAGCGGCCCCCTCCCCGGAGGAGACGGAGGACGGCCGGACCGTCTCCCTCCAGGGCCGCCGCCTTCTGCTGGCGGAGGACAACGAGCTCAACCGCGAGATCGCCTGCGAGATTCTGGGCGGCGTGGGGGCGGAGGTGGAGTGCGCCAGGGACGGGCAGGAGGCGGTGGACCTCTTTACACAGCGGGAGCCGGGGTACTACGATCTGATCCTCATGGACATTCAGATGCCCGTTCTGGACGGATTCGGCGCGGCCCGGGCCATCCGCTCCCTGCACCGGCCGGACGGCGGCACGATCCCCATTATCGCCATGTCGGCCAACGCCTTTGCCGAGGACATCAGCGCCAGCCAGGAGGCCGGGATGAACGAGCACATCACAAAGCCCCTGGACATCCCCAAGCTGGTGTCCCGCCTGGCCTATTGGCTGAATTGCAGGTAAGGCTTCCCGCAGACGGCCATATCCGCGGGCGCGGGCCTGTTTTTGTGTTTCTCCAATAGGCAGCGGCCCAGCCCGCATGGCACAAGGCCATGCGGGCTGGGCGCTTTCTGACCGCGGAAATTTCTCCAGGATCCACCGGATTCCGGGGCCTGTTTGACAAAAAAGGAAAGAACTTCTGAAAAAGTGACCGGGTCCTGTCTGCGACATAATACTGCGAAACCGGGGAAAGTCCTGTCAGACACAAGGTTTTGCACAGTATCCACAGAGTTTTCCACATCGTTATGTCAACAGAGCTGATCCTGAAAAGTTAAAAACTGCCGCCAGGCCGTCGGAGCCCCTCCCGCCCGCTGAAAACTTGTGGATTTGCGGGTTTCGCGGTTGCTTTTTCCAGGGAATGTGGTAGAATCATTGGAGTACTTTCCAATTTGCCCTCCGGGACGCGGACTGTCCGCATCCCGGGCAAGCTCCAAAATGAGGCAGAGGGGGAGATATCCGGATGGGTAAGAGGCACTTGTGGGAGCTGGCGGCTGCCGCGCTGCTCCTGACGGCGGCCCTGGTCATTGCCGGGACGAACGGGCTGCGCTGGTCTGCGACGGCTCTGGCCTGCGTCCTTGCGGCGCTGGCGGCTCTGGTCGTGTACCGCTTTGCGCGGGAGGACCGGCGCGCCCTGGATCAGGCCGCCAAGGCAGTCCAGTACCGGGAGCAGCTGCTGGACACCTTCTCCGACAGCGTGGACGACATCTTCATCATGCTCAGGGACGGCGGCCGGCAGGTGGAGTATATCAGCCCCAACATCCAGCGCCTGATGGGTGTTTCGGCGGAGCAGCTGCGCCAGAACCCCCGGCTCTTCCGCCGCTTGTCCGCCGAGGAGGGGGACACCTTTACCAGGAAGGAGGTGTACGCCCTCCCCTGCGGCGGCCGCATCAGCCGGGAGCGGGCCTACATCCGTCCCCAGACCGGGGAGCGCCGCTGGTACCGGGAGACCCTGTACCGGGTGGTGGTCCAGGACGCGGAGCGGCTGATTCTGGTCCTGTCCGACCGCACCCTGGAGCAGCACATGACCGGCAGCCTCCGCCACGCCCTGGAGGCCGCCAAGAGCGCCAACGAGGCCAAGAGCCATTTCCTGGCCAATATGTCCCACGACATCCGCACGCCCCTGAACGCCGTCCAGGGCTTTGCCGCCCTGCTGGGCATGGACGCGGGGGACCCGGACAAGGTCCGGGATTACGCGAGGAAGATCACCGTCTCCAGCCGGCACCTGCTGGGGCTGGTGAACGACGTGCTGGATATGAGCAAGATCGAGAGCGGGAAGACCTCCCTGCACGTGGCGGAGTTCCACCTGCCCGATCTTCTCGAGGAGATCCGCTCCAGCGTCCTGCCCCGGATCCACGCGAAGGATCAGCAGTTTGACATCCGTATGCAGGGGCGGGCCCCGGAAAACCTGATGGGCGACCGGCAGCGGATCTGCCAGATCCTCCTCAACCTTCTCACCAACGCGGTTCAGTACACCCCGGAGGGGGGCCGGATCGTGCTGCTCATCCAGAATCTGCCCAGGGTCTCCCCCCACTATGCCCGCCTGCGCTTCGTTGTCCAGGACAACGGAATCGGCATGAGCCAGGAGTTCATTGAGAAGATTTTCGAGCCCTTCACCAGGGCCGTCAGTTCCGTCACCAACACCGTCCAGGGGGCGGGGTTGGGCCTTGCCATCACCAAAAACCTCGTGGACCTCATGGGCGGTGTCATCTCCGTGGACAGCGCCCCCGGGAGGGGGACGGTCTTCACGGTGGAGATGGAGTTCGCCGCGGCCCAGAGGGCCCGGGACAACCAGTTCTGGCAGCAGCACGGCGTCACCAGAATCCTGGTGGTGGACGACAACGAGGACGTCTGCCTGGAGGTTCAGGGCATGATGTCCGGCACGGGGGTGGGAGTGGCCTACACCACCAGCGGACTTACCGCCGCCGAGTGGGTGGGCGAGGCCCACCGGCGGGGTGAGGACTACCACGCCGTGCTCCTGGACTGGCAGATGCCGGTGATCGACGGCCTGGAGACCGCCCGGCGCATCCGGGAGCAGGTGGGGCCGGAGCTCCCCATCCTGATTCAGACCGCCCACGACTGGAGCGGCATGGAGCAGGCGGGCCGGGAGGCGGGGGTGGACATGTTCCTCCCCAAGCCCTTCTTTGTCTCCGTCTTCCAGGACGCCCTGCGCCAGCTTTGGGACGCCCCCGCCGGGGAGGCCGGCGATCCGGCTCCCAATTTCCTGGAGGGAATGCGGTTTCTGGTGGCGGAGGACAACGATCTGAACGCCGAGATTCTCTCTGAGATGCTGGAGCTGGAGGGGGCCGGCTGTGAGCGGGCGGTAAACGGGCTGGAGGCCGTGCGGCGCTTCGAGGCGTCCCGGCCGGGGGACTACGACATGATCCTCATGGACGTGCAGATGCCGGAGATGAACGGCTACGAGGCGGCCCGCCGGATCCGGGCCGGAGATCACCCCCGCGCCCGGTCCATCCCCATCATCGCCATGACCGCCAACGCCTTTGCCGAGGACGTGCGCAGCGCCCTGGACGCGGGGATGGACGCCCACGTGGCCAAGCCCATCGACCTGGACGTGCTGCGCGCCGCTATGGAGCCGCTGCTGGACAGGGCGCATAACCCGTTTATCGGGGCGTGAGCGCCCGCTTTCAGAACCTGTATTCATCTGCCGAAACGAAAGGATTTCCCTATGTTCAATGTCATCAAACAAGAGGACCGGGCCCGGCGGGGCCGGTTTTCCTGCGCCCACGGCGGAGTGGTGGAGACCCCCGTCTTTATGAATGTGGGCACTCAGGGCGCCATCAAGGGGGCGGTGAGCGCCCACGATCTGAAGGAGCTGAAGTGCCAGATTGAGCTGAGCAACACCTACCACCTCCACCTCCGCCCGGGGGACGGGGTGGTGCGGGCCCTGGGGGGCCTGCACAGGATGATGGACTGGGACGGGCCTATCCTCACCGACTCCGGCGGCTTCCAGGTGTTCTCACTGGCGGGCCTGCGGAAGATCACCGAGGAGGGCGTCACCTTTGCCTCCCACATCGACGGGCGGCGGATCTTCATGGGCCCCGAGGAGTCCATGGCCATCCAGTCCAATCTGGGCAGCGACATCGCCATGGCCTTTGACGAGTGTGTGGAGAACCCCGCGCCCTACGACTATGTCAAGCAGTCCTGCGAGCGGACCCTGCGCTGGCTGAAGCGCTGCAAGGCGGAGCACGACCGGCTCAACGCCCTGCCGGACTGCCTCAACCCCGGGCAGCTCCTCTTCGGTATCAACCAGGGGGGCACCTATGAGGACCTGCGCGTTTGGAGTATGCAGGAGAGCGCCAAGGTGGGCTGCGATGGCTACGGCATCGGCGGCCTGGCGGTGGGCGAGGCGACGGAGGTCATGTACCGGATCCTGGACGTGGTCCTGCCCCACGCCCCCCAGGACAAGCCCCGCTACCTCATGGGCGTGGGCACCCCCTCTAACCTCATTGAGGGCGTGTGGCGGGGAATCGATTTCTTCGACTGCGTCATGCCCGCCCGGAACGCCCGCCACGGCAAGCTCTTCACCTGGCAGGGGAGCCTGAATATCAAGAATGAGAAATACAAGCTGGACGAGGGACCCATTGACCCGCAGTGCGGCTGTCCGGTCTGCCGCAGCTTCTCCCGGGCCTACCTCCGCCACCTGTTCAAGGCGGAGGAGATGCTGGCCATGCGCCTGGCGGTACAGCACAATTTGTGGTTTTACAACACCCTCATGGAGCGCATCCGGGATGCCCTGGACAGTGGGGCGTACGCCGCCTTCCGGGAGGAGTACAGCCGGAAGCTGGGCGAGCGGCTCTGAGGAGCCGCCGTCAAGCGGGAATGGCGGGAATGCGGAGGTGTTTGCAGATGAATTTACTGAAAATTGCCCTGCTGCAGATTGCCCCATGCGATACGCTGGAGGAAAATCTGGAAAAGGGCGTGAGCTATTGCAGGAAGGCCGCGGCGCTTGGGGCGGACATTGCGCTGTTCCCCGAGATGTGGAGCAACGGCTACCGCATCTACGGCCGGCCCGCCGCCGAGTGGACAGCCGAGGCGGTGCCCTCCGCCGGCGGGTTTGTCGGTGCGTTTCAGAGGCTGGCCGGCGAGTTGAACATGGCCATCGGCGTCACGCTTCTGGAGCGGTATGACGGTGGCCGCCGGAATTCCTTTGTCCTCTTTGACCGGTTCGGGGAGCGGAAGCTGGCCTACGCGAAGGTCCACACCTGCGACTTTGACGTGGAGCGGAACCTGACGCCGGGGGATGACTTCTATGTCACCGCGCTGAATACGGCCTGCGGCGAGGTAAAGGTCGGCGCGATGATCTGCTTTGACAGGGAGTTTCCCGAGAGTGCGCGGATTTTGATGCTGAAAGGCGCCGAGCTGATTCTCGTGCCGAACGCCTGCCCCATGGAGATCAACCGGATCTCCCAGCTGCGGGCCAGGGCCTACGAAAATATGCTGGCAATCGCCACCTGCAACTACCCGGAGACGGTGCCGGACTGCAACGGCGGCTCCAGCGTCTTTGACGGCGTGGCCTACCTGCCGGAGCTGGAGGGATCAAGGGATACCTGCCTCCTGCTGGCGGACGGAGGCGAGGGGATCTATACGGCGGAGCTCGATCTGGACCAGCTCCGCCGCTACCGGGAGAGCGAGGTCCACGGCAACGCCTACCGCCGCCCGTCCAAGTACGCGCCCCTGCTGGACAGGCGGGTTGACGCCCCGTTCCGCAGGCCCGGCTGCCGGGACCAGAGTCTGCTTTAAAACGGGCGGAATGCCGTCTGAGGGCATCTTTTTCTGCGGAAAGCGCCGCCCTCCCCGTTGACAGAACGGTAAAATCCCGATATAATGCATAGAATGGCAGTAGCATCCATGCCGCTCTCCAGTCCTTCTGGCCGCAGAGCTGGCAGGGAAGATCGAAAGGATAGATGTAACATGAAAAAAGAGTTCAAAATGAGCCAGTCCCGCTTTGACGAGCTGGAGAAGGAGCTGAATTACCTCAAGACCACCCGCAGCGACGAGGTGGCGGAGATGATCAAGGTGGCCCGGGGCTTCGGCGATCTGAGCGAGAACAGCGAGTACGACGAGGCGAAAAATGAGCAGGGCAAGCTCTACTCCCGTATCGGTGAGCTGGAGAATATCCTGCTCCACGCGGTCATCATCGAGGAGGGCGACATGCCCGCCGGGCAGGTGACCATCGGCGCCACCGTCACCGTGACGGCGGTCAAGGCCGGCATGAGCCGCAGCTTCAAGATCGTGGGCAGCCAGGAGGCCGACGCCATGCACGGCATTATCAGCGAGGACTCCCCCTTCGGCAAGGCCCTGATGAACCGGAAGGAGGGGGAAACCGTGATTGTGAACGCTCCCGCCGGGGAGATTGAGTACCGGATCGACAAGATTGAGCGGTCCTGAGGCCTGCCGGCGCAGGAGCTGCAAGCCGCTGTGGAGGAGGATTTCCCCCGGCGGCAGACCGCCCATATTGGCGTAAGAGCCTGTTTAAAATCTCTCAAGACGCCGTTTGGCGGGTCTTTTCCCGCCATGCTTCGTTGTGATCTCTTGAAATAAAGACCATTATTCCTGCGAGATCCCGCCTGGCCTGACGGAAAAATCCCTCGTCAACCGGCATTCTTCGAGATATTAAACAGGCTCTAAGACACAGAAAGAGGAGATAAATCATGGCTGAAAAGAACAACGCCCCCGGCGGAGAGGCCCAGGAGTTGAGTGAGATCCTCCAGGTCCGCCGGGAGAAGCTCAGCGGCCTTCAGAGCGAGGGGCGGGACCCCTTCCAGGAGACAAAGTTTGTGGTGAGCCGCCACGCCCAGGAGATCAAGGACAACTTCGACGAGCTGGAGGGCAGTGAGATTACCATTGCGGGCCGTCTCATGAGCAAGCGGGGCATGGGCAAGGTCAGCTTCTGCGATTTGCAGGACAAGTCCGGCCGCATCCAGCTCTACGCCCGGAAGGACGAGATGGACGAGGAGGCCTACAACCGTTTCAAGAAGTACGACATCGGCGACATTGTGGGCGTGAAGGGCGAGGTGTTCCGCACACAGCGGGGCGAGATGAGCGTCCGCGGGAAGGAAATCACCCTGCTGTCGAAGTCCCTGCTGCCCCTGCCCGAGAAATTCCATGGGCTGACCGACAAGGAAACCCGCTACCGCCAGCGGTATGTTGATCTGATTGTCAATCCGGAGGTCCGCCGGAATTTCGAGATCCGCAGCGCCTTTATCAAGTACCTCCGCAATTTCCTGGACAGCCGCGGGTATATGGAGGTGGAGACGCCGGTGCTCAACACCATCAGTGGCGGCGCCACGGCCCGGCCCTTCATCACCCACCACAACACCCTGGATATCGACATGTACATGCGCATCGCCACCGAGCTGCCCCTCAAGCGGCTCATCGTGGGCGGCATGGAGCGGGTGTATGAGGTTGGCCGCATCTTCCGCAACGAGGGCATGGATACGAAGCACAATCCGGAGTTCACCACCGTGGAGCTCTATGAGGCCTATGCGGACTTCAACGATATGATGGATCTCTTTGAGGCGCTCCTCAGCGGTGCGGCCAAAGATATCTGCGGCGGCTACCAGCTCCAGTGGCAGGGGGAGGACATCGACCTGACCCCCGGCTGGCCCCGAATGAGTATGGCCGAGGCGGTGAAGCAGCACCTGGGCGTGGACTTCATGTCCATCACCGATGACGCGGAGGCCGTGGCCGCCGCCAAGGGCGTGGGCGTGGACATGGACGGCGTGGAGCCCACCTGGGGCCACGCGCTCTATGAGTGCTTCGATCAGAAGGTGGAGGCGAAGCTGGTCCAGCCCACCTTTATCACCATGCATCCGGTGGACGTCTCCCCCCTGGCCAAGCGCTCCCCCAAGGACCCCAGGCTCACGGAGCGGTTCGAGCTGTTTATCTGCCGCAGTGAGATGGGCAACGCCTTCTCTGAGCTCAACGACCCCATTGACCAGCGCCAGCGGTTTGAGAAGGAGGTCGCCGACCGGCTCAATGGCAACGATGAGGCCGGCATGATGGATGAGGATTTCCTCACCGCCCTGGAGTATGGTATGCCCCCTACCGGCGGCCTGGGTATCGGCATCGACCGATGCGTGATGCTGCTGACCGGCAGCGACTCTATCCGGGATGTGATTTTGTTCCCTACGATGAAACCGCTGGACTAAAAATCGGCATTAGAAATTAGAAAAACGGACCATATCGCTGAAAAGCATGGTGTAAATTCAAAAAATTGTTACGAAGTCCGAGATGCACATTTGAATTTTACGACAGTTTTACGACAAACGAAAAGGATTTGGTATGGCAAAAGAAGTACCAGCCTCATGGCTGGTACTTCTTACTATTTTTAGATGGGAGCAATCTACATGAGAGAAGGAATTTTGATCCCTGATATGCAGAG
>CAJUQS010000169.1 GCA_910588365.1 uncultured Oscillospiraceae bacterium
CTTTTCTATATCCCTTTTCTGACGGAGCTGCCTCCGTCTGCTTTTGCTGCCTCTTTTTCCTGATAAGTTCCTTCTGGATTTCCTTCGGAATCCTGTGACCTTCTGCCGCTTCTTCCTTCGCGGCCAACTTAATGACATTAGCTGCGGTGCCCCTTGAATCAACAGGTCCCTTCGGGGTTCTGATCTAGGGGTCTGGTACGTGAAGGACTCCGGCTGACGCCCTCTGAAAGGGGCAGAGTCTGCAAGGGGGCCTAGCCGCACTGCCCCGCTGTCTCCCGAACCTCTGTCCGGCCCAGCAGATAGTCCGTTGAAACCTCAAAGTAATCCGCCAGAAATTCCAACATCAGCGCCGGGATATTGATTTGACCGTATTCAATTCTTTGGTAATGATTTACCTGACAGCCTAACACCTCGGCCATTTCCTTCTGCTTTATGCCGCGCTCTTTTCTCAGTTCTTTAAGACGGGCTGAAAACTTTGGCATTTTGATTTCACTAGACATGAATGAACCTCGTTTTACCCCCTTGACACAACGTGTTATGTGGTGTAAAATTAAAACCACACAAAATGTTGTATAGGAGGATTTTCGCATGGATGCTTTATCTGAAAAAATCATGGAGCTGAACCAAAATTACAATGATCTGGGGGAGGATCTGGTGCTGTTGGAGGCGTTGGTGGAGGCGGCGTGCCGGGAGAACGAGTTTCCGGAGGACTGTATCGAGTCGGCGTCGCACCGTATGGCGGACTACATCGAACAGCACGCGGAAGCGATTAACCAGCTGGCAAAATCCATCATCGGGAAGCCGTCACTGCCAGCCGGCGCTCCCCTGCAAACGCCGTCTTGCCGGGCCGGGCGGCAGGCGGCAGAACGGCGAGCCCGGTAGGGAGCGCCAAGAGGCGGGGCCCGTTCACGGGGCAGCGCAGCTCTTCGCCTGCACAGCAGCTCGATGATCCCCCGCCGAGGCGGCCGCCCTAACGGGCGGCCCCGAGAAAGGAGTCCAGGACCTTGGTCCTGGCGGCTTTTTGGTTACTTTTTGGCCGTACAAAAAGTGACCGCGGGGTATGGGGGCGCGGAGCCCCCGGGCCATCGAATAGAAACAGCCTATTCAGCGGCTTCTACCCCAATGTTATCCATCATAACCTCCCCCGAACCATCAAACACAAAGGAAACCTCAACAATCCGTCCGAAATCAAAGTTCCCCTCGTGCGTGAACTCCCCGGCGGGAATGGTCACTGTGGCAAACGCCTTTTTGTAGCTGTATGTGTCAAATAAAAAGTCCAGCTTGTCCGTGCGCACGGGCAGAATGGGAAACACCGCGGCAAAATCACTGATCCGGGCGGCGGCGGTGCCGCCGTCTTCGTCCGTCAGCACCACCTCCCCGTCCACCAGACGGAGATCCCCCCGCTCCACAGCGGCGCTGTCCAGATCGCATAGATCAAAGGTCAGCGCCTGCCCCGTCAGATCCAGAGCCGGTACGGAAATTTTCACATTTGCCCGCCTCTGCCAGCGCAGCCGCAGCGCGTGGGCGTCATGGGCCGTGCTGCCGTCCAAACCGATGAGCTCCTCCGTCCACAGCTTCATCCCCCCGGCGGAGAGGGAGGCCCCCTCCATGGCGGCCGTCTCCAGATCCGAGTCCTCCTCAAAGTCCGCGATGGGCCGGAAGGCGGACGTCTCATAGCACTGCACATATACCGTCTCCGGTAGCTGGGAGCCGCAGCTGTCCCAGTCCGTCAGCAGCGTGCGGCAGCGCTCCTCCCCCAACAGCGTCACATCCAGAAAGACCTTGATAAATACCCTGGCGATCTCCTGCTGGTCCGCCTCGCTGAGAAGGCTCTCCACATTCAGAAGTCGTGCAAAGGGCCCCGACTGGTCGTAGGCCCCCCACAGCTCGTTGAACTGCCCGTGGTTGGCTCCCGCTATGTACAGGGCCGTCTTCAGATAGTCCCCCTGGCCTGTGAAGGAGATGTTCTCGTACTGGGTCATACCCATGAAGCTGCGCACGTCCCGGTCCGCCGCCCCGTGGAGAAGCAGGTAGTTCACGTCCTCCAGCTCCACGCTGTGGTCCGCGGGCATGTACTGGTTCACCGTGGGGGCGAGGGCGATGATGGAGCGGATGTTGTAGTTGTAGTCAAAGGCAATGGCGCCGTTCTCCGGGTAGCGGTCGTAGCCGTTGAAGAGATAGGCCGTGGCCACCATCTCCCCGCCCCGGCTGTGGCCGGCAATGGCGATGCGCTCCGGGTCCAGCTTCCGGTAGAGGGGGCTGTCCGGCGTGTCGCTGAACCCCAGCAGCAGGCCGATGTGCTCCAGCAGCAGTACCGCCCGGCCGTCGTTCTCCCCGGTGAGCAGGTTGCAGGAGTTCTGGTCCACGGACACCACCACATAGCCATAAGAGGCCAGATACTCCCCCAGATAGCCGTAGCCCAGGTAGGACTGGGTGACGATCTCGTGGTTGCCGTGGGCGATGAACAGAATTGGGCAGTTTTCCCGGTCCGCCGGATACCACACCCGGCCCACCATGGGCACCTCGCTGAGATCGTAGTCCCAGTAGGCGTCCACGTAGCTCCCCGTGAGATCGCCGGTGTCCCGGCTCACGAAGGACGTCAGATCGAAGGTCCCGGCCTCCACCGTGCCGCCGGGGCCGTAGTCCAGCACGGCGGTTCGGAGCGGGCCGCTCCCGATGTCCAAAGCCGGCCCGGCCTCCTGCGCGGGAAGCAGGGCGAGGTAGCGCCGGATATAGTGGTCGTCAAAGCCGCCGGTGAACAGGAATACCGCCAGCAGCGCCGCCGCGCCCGCCGACAGCAGGGCCGCGGACACCGTCACCGGCCGCAATCGCCGCCGGCGCAGGACGCTCCACCAGGAGGCCGCCAGCAGCCACAAGGCCCCCGCCGTCAGGGCGGAGAACAGCCAGACACGCCAGGTCCAGCCCTCCCCGGCCCCCCGCTTCACCGTGTAAGCGATGGAGCCCAGCAGCAGGCCCAGGCTCATCAGCCACCCCAGGCCGCGGCCCAGGAGGCGGCGCAGCAGCCGCTGTGCCAGCCAGAGCCCCAGCTCCGCCGCCGCCAGCACACCGCAGCACAGAACCGCGTATCCCGGGCGGCGGGGCCAGTAGAGGGCTGCCAGGGAGGAGCCGGCCACCAGGGCGGTCACAGCGGCGGCGGTATGACATAAGGCCGGCGAGCTGCCGCCAAAGTTTCCGGAAATCCAGGCGCGGCAGCGGCGCAATACCGCGCCGCCGCGCCTGGTCAGTAGGTTGTTCAAATTGATGCTGCCTCCAATAGGTGTTCATACTTTTTCAAGAAAACGTATCAAAAAGATTGTTCAGCGCAGGGCGGATGCCCTGCCTCCGGGGATGCTACGGTTTTTTGACCTCCAGGCCGATGAGCTGCATACCGGTATCAAAAGCTACGCGGAACAGGATCTTCTTCCTGGCGTACTGGCAGTAGTACACGCCCACGCCGTAGTCCTCCCCGTCAGAGGACTGGCCGGTGACCATGCTGCTCTCGATCTGCTTGTACACCCCCGCGCCGTCCGTCTGCTGGAGCACCAGGCTCTGGATGTCCTCCGCCGCCACCGTCTCCGCCACGTCCGGCCGCAGGGCGGCGTGGACCGCCTCGTAGTCCCCGCCCACCAGCAGCAGCACCACGTCCCGTCCCGCCTCCAGCAGCGCCTCCTCCTCCATGCCGCCGGGCAGGGGGCTGCCCTGGCACCCGGCCAGGAGCAGCAGCGCCATGACCAGCGCGGCCAGAGAGGCCGCTCGCCTTCTCATTGCTATCATCCTCCCTCCATTTCCGGGCAAAAAGAAAAACCCACGCCACCACATAGGGGCGAAGGTCTCGCGGTACCACCCTAATTATCCCCCGAGGGGGACGTCTCGTCAGCCCGGTAACGGGGGCAAGGCCGTGCGGCTCAGCGCCGCCCGCTCAGAAATGGCCGCTCCGGCCGCTCTGCCGCGGGGCTTGCACCGCTCCCCCGCTCGCTTGGGCCGCCTGTCCGAAGCTCGTTTCCTCATCGCATTTTTGAGATTCTGAAGGTATTATAGCACAGTTTTCGCCCTTGTCAATGGGGGACGGCACGGGATTTTCCGGGAGACGCGGCAGATTTTGATACGAATACTCGATTAAACTGTTTAACCGAGTATTCGTATGAGGCCCGCCGGATGGCCACCGGCCTGCTCAGGAATCTCTAATCCCCTTTCCGGTCCAGACAACGCAAGCGCAGCGCAGAGGGTTCGCCCTCTGCGCTGCGCTTTATCTTTTATGATTTCCCAGGCGGTTTTCTGCCGGATATCAGGCTTAAACCTGAATCTGCTCCATTACGAAGCACTCAATAATATCTCCCTCTTTGATATCATTGAACTTCTCGATGGACATTCCGCACTCGTAGCCGGAGGCCACCTCCTTGACAGCGTCCTTGAACCGCTGGAGGGACGCCAGCATCCCCTCGTGGATGACCACGCCGTCCCGGACAATGCGGACCTGGCAGGAGCGCTGGATCTTGCCGTCCTGGACATAGCAGCCGGCAATGGTGCCCACGCCGGAGACCTTGTAGGTCTGGCGCACCTCGGCGTGGCCGATGAGGGCCTCCCGGAACTTCGGCGCCAGCATCCCCTTCATGGCCGCCTCCACCTCGTTGATGGCATCGTAGATCACGCGGTACATCCGCATATCCACGTTGCTGCGGGCGGCATTGTCCCGGGCGGAGGCGTCCGGCCGGACATTGAAGCCCACGATAATGGCCTTGGATGTCGCCGCCAGCATCACGTCGCTCTCGCTGATGGCGCCCACGCCGGAGTGAATCACCCGCACACGGACCTCCTCGTTGGAGAGCTTCTCCAGGCTGGCCTTCACCGCCTCGGCGGAGCCCTGGACGTCCGCCTTGACAATGATATTCAGATCCTTGACCTCGCCGGCCTGGATCTGGTTGAACAGATCCTCCAGGCTGACCTTCTGAACAGGCGCGTTGGCCTTGGCGCGAATCTCCTCCTTGCGCTGCTCCACCAGCTCCCGGGCCAGACGCTCGTCGGCCACGGCATTGAAGGTGCTGCCCGCGCCGGGCACCTCGCCCAGGCCCGTGATCTCCACAGGCACGGAGGGACCGGCGTCGGTGAGGCGGCCCCCCTTGTCGTCCACCATGGCCCGCACGCGGCCCACGGCGGTGCCGGCGATGATGATGTCGCCGGTGTGGAGGGTGCCGTTCTGCACCAGCAGGGTGGCAACAGGGCCGCGGCCCTTGTCCAGCCGCGCCTCCACCACCGTGCCCTGGGCGGCCCGGTTGGGGTTGGCTTTCAGCTCCGCCACCTCGGCGGTGAGGGTGACCATCTCCAGCAGGTTGTCGATGCCCATGCCGGTCTTGGCGGAGATGGGGCAGATGATGGTCTGTCCGCCCCACTCCTCGGCCACCAGCTCGTATTCGGTGAGCTGCTGCTTGATCCGATCCGGGTTGGCCTCCGGCTTATCCATCTTGTTGATGGCCACGATGATGGGGATGTCCGCCGCCTTGGCGTGGTTGATGGACTCCACGGTCTGGGGCATGATGCCGTCCTCAGCGGCCACCACCAGAATGGCGATATCCGTCACCATGGCGCCCCGGGCCCGCATGGAGGTGAACGCCTCGTGGCCGGGGGTATCCAGGAAGGTGATGGGCTTGCCATTGATCCGGGTCTGGTAGGCGCCGATATGCTGGGTGATGCCGCCGGCCTCGCCGGAGGCCACGCTGGCATTTCGGATATAGTCCAGCAGGGAGGTCTTGCCGTGGTCCACGTGTCCCATGACCACCACCACGGGGGCGCGGGGCAGCAGATCCTCCGGCCGGTCCTCGGTGGCGTCGATGAGCTTCTCCTCAATGGTGACCACCACCTCGCGCTCCACCTTGCACCCCAGCTCCTCGGCAATGATGGCGGCGGTGTCGAAGTCGATGAGCTGGCTGAGGGAGGCCATGACGCCGTTTTTCATCAGGCACTTGACCACCTCGGCCCCGGTCTTCTTCATCCGGCTTGCCAGCTCGCCCACGCTGATCTCCGGGGGAATCTTCACCGTCAGCGGCGTCTTCTTGGCAATCTCCAGCTGGAGGCGGCGCATCTTCTCCGCCTCCTCCTGCCGGCGCTTGTTGGAGAAGGACATCTGCCCCCGCTTCTTATTGCCGGAGTTGCGGAACTTCTCCTTGCTCTGCTCCCGGTCCCGGCGGCCGCCGCCGGCCCCGGACCGGTCGGCCATGTCCTGCAGCTTCTCGTCGTACTTGTCCAGATTGACGTTGGTGGCCTTGCGGGTGTCCACCACCTTGGTCTTGGGCACCCTGGAGGCGGGCTGCTGCTGGGCAGGCTGCGGCTTCGCCTGCTGCTGGGCAGGCTGGCCGCCGCGCTGCTGCTGGGCCCCGGGCTGTCCATTCTGCTGGGGCCGGGCCCCGCCCGCAGGCTGCTGGGCCGGCTTGCCGGCCGGCCCGGCCTTCTGGGAGCCGCGCTGCTGCTCCTGGGCGGGCGCGTGGGACGCTGCCGGCTTCGCGCTCTCCGCCGGCGGCGTGTCCGCGTAGATGGATTGGATGCTGCTGACCTGGTTGTTCTGGGTGAGGTACTCAAAGACAACGTTCAGCTCCCGCTCATCCAGATTCTGACCGGACTTTTTCGGCGTGTCAAAATACTTGCCAAGGATCTCAATGATCTGCTTGGTCTGCATGCCGAAGTCCTTTGCCAGTTCATTTACTTTATACCTGTTTACGATATTACCCAATAAGGCCACCTCCAGTAGTGATTCCGGTTTGTACACCATAACACACGTCCGGCAGCTCACGCCGGGCCGCGGGCTCCCAGGCGTGCGTTATGGTGGTCGCTCTACTTCTTCCTATATTTTTTCGCAGAAGCGCGGGGTTTCCCGCTCTGCCGCTGTTCCCTCTCCCCGGCGGTTCTCTCCCGCCGCCGGGCGGCCCGCTCCGCCTTGACGCGCAGCTTCTCCGCCGTCTCCCGGTACCGCTCCGGGTCCGCAGCCGCCAGCTTCTGGACGACGGCCTGGGCCAGGCCCAGATCGGTCATCGCCGCCACGGCGCAGCTCGCCCGCCCAATGGCGCCCCCCAGCTCCTCCTTGGAGAAGGGAAGGCCCGCCAGCAGGCACGCCCCCTCCGCCGCGAAGTGCTCCGCCCGGCGGAGCGTTCCCTCCGCCGCGTCGGAAGCCGTGAGGAGCAGCCTGCACCGCTTCTCCCGGCAGCACTGGCCCGCGGGCTCCTCGCCCGCCTCCAGCCGCCCGGCCTTCATGGCCAGGCCGATCATCCGCAGGGTGTTATCCATTGTCAGCTTCCCTCATCTGCGCCTCCAGCTGGTCGTAGACCTCCGCCGGGATGGCGACGGAGAAGGCCCGCTCCAGGGCGCGGCTCTTGCGCACCTTGGCGAGGCAGGCCGGGTCCGGGCAGACATAGGCCCCCCGGCCGGGCTTCTTGCCCTTGAAGTCCAGCGAGATCTCCCCCTCCGGGGAGCGCACGGCGCGGATCAAGTCCTTCTTGTTTTTCATCTCCCGGCAGCCCAGGCACTGGCGCTGGGGGAGCTTTCTTGGCTTTTGCATAGCGAGTCCTTTCTCCGGCTAACGGTCCATTTCAAAGGGGACGGAGCCGGGGTAGCGGGCGGCGTTGAACGCCTCCTTCCTGGCAATCGCAGACTCCACGCCGATCCCGTAGCAGTTGGCAATGGCCAGGGCGAAGCAGATCACGTCCCATATCTCCTCGTCAATGGTCCCCCAGATCTCGTCCGGCGACGCGGGCCGCAGTCCCCTGTACATGGCCCGGGCCAGCTCGCCGGTCTACTCCGCCAGCTTCAGGAAATAGTCCTGCACCAGCTCCGGGTGGCAGGGGCGGGACTTGATGTAGGATTGCAGGTACCTGACTGAAATCCTTCCATCCATGGATTACTCCTCCGGCTCGTCCTTGTAGGACTGGGGCTTGATGTCGATCTTATAGCCGGTGAGCCGGGCGGCCAGGCGGGCGTTCTGCCCCTCCTTGCCGATGGCCAGGGAGAGCTGGTCGTCGGGCACGATGACCCGGCACCCCTTCCCCTCGTCTGCAATCCAGACGTCGATGACATTGGCCGGTGCGAGGGCGGCGGCGATGAACTGGGCGGGGTCCTCGCTGTATTTGATAATATCGATCTTCTCGCCCCGCAGCTCGCCCACGATGCTGCCCACCCGCTGTCCGGCGGGGCCGACACAGGCGCCGATGGGGTCCACCGCCTCGTCGCTGCTCCAGACGGCCATCTTCGTGCGGCTGCCCGCCTCCCGGGCGATGGACTTGACCTCCACGATGCCGTCGTAAATCTCCGGCACCTCCAGCTCAAAGAGCCGCTTGACCAGACCGGGATGGGTCCGGGAGATGAGCACCTGGGGGCCCCGGGTGCTGCGGCGGACCTCCACCACGTACACCTTCACATGCTGGCCCTCCACCAGCTCCTCGGTCTTGATCTGCTCGCTGGCGGCCAGCATGGCCTCCGTGGACTCCGGCCCCGTGCCGATGCGCAGGGAGATGTTGCCGCTGCGGGGGTCGATGCGGGTGACCACGCCGGTGAGGATCTCGTGCTGCTTGGAGTTGAACTCATCGTAGACCATGCCCCGCTCCGCCTCCCGCAGGCCCTGGATAATGACCTGCTTGCCGTTGCCGGCGGCGATGCGGCCGAACTCCACATTGTCCACCAGGATGTTCACCGTTCCGCCCACGTCCACCCGGCCGTACCTGGCCCGGGCCTCCCCCACGCTCACCTGGCAGCCGGGGTTCTCCACCTCCTCCACGATCTCCTTCTGGACGTACATCTTCAGGTCCTTGCGCACCTCGTCCACGTCCACGATCACATTCTCCACGCCCTCGTGGTCCTTTTTGTAGGCGGTGGTCAGCGCCTGGATGATCTTATCCATCATAAAGGCGGGTGAAATTCCCCGCTCCTTCTCCAGCAGCTCCAGAGCGGTAAAGATTTCGTCACATTTCATATCATCACTCCTATTTCTCTCACGCAGTCGCTAAAACTCGATCCGCAGGCGGCATAACGCCACCTCTTCTTTTGCAAACGTTATGGCGGCATCCCCCACGGTGATGGTGATGTTCCCGTCCTCATACCCCGCCAGCACGCCGGCAAATTCCTTGCGCCCGTCCCTGGCCCTGTAGAGCTTGACCGCCACCGGACTGCCCATGAACCGGGCAAAGTCGCCGGGCCGCTTCAGCGCCCGCTCCGCCCCGGCGGAGGAAACCTCAAAGGTGTAGCTGCCCTCAATGGGATCCGCCTCATCCAGCAGATCGCTGACCTCCCGGCTGATCTTCTCGCAGTCCAGGATGTCTACGCCGCCCTCCTTATCTATATAGAGACGCAGATACCAGCTCCCCGCCTCCCGGACGTACTCCACGTCCCACAGCTCGCAGCCAGCCGCCTCCACGGCGGGAGCCGCCAGCTTTGCCACCAGATCCGTCACCTTTGCCATCGCGTTTCCTCACTTTATTTGCGCTATTTCAACAGATTACCCCTGTTTTACAGCAAAATTTCCCCAATCAAATGAAGTCAATAAAAAGAGCGGACTGAAAAGTCCACTCTGGTTTACCATGCTAACATGGAAAGTATATCACAAAACCCTTGGAAACGCAAGAGCTTTTCGCTAAAATACATCCCGGTTTTCTAAAACTTTTTTACGATTCGGGCGTTTTCCGGAGCCGGGAGCCCTCAAGGGCCCCCCTGCCCCCTCTGGAGGCCGTCCAGCGTCAGGCCGAACGCCTCGGCGAAGTGCTCCAAAAACCAGGTGACCTCCTCCAGCTCCATCCTCCGCAGGGCCTCCAGGGTCTCCCCGGCGGCGTCGCCGAACTCATTGTTCCCGGCCTCCAGCTCCTCCAGGCATTTGATGTAGGCGGAGAGCTTGTCCGCCGCCTTGACGATGCGCCGGATTTCCGGATCCGCCTCCCGTAGCAGGGGCTCGTAGGCCCCCCGCAGCTCTCCGGGCAGCATCCCCAGCAGCTTGTCCGCCGCCACGTCCTCCACCTGGTGGTAAGCCTCCCGGATGGCGGGGCTGTAGTACTTGATGGGCGTGGGCAGATCGCCGGTGAAAATCTCCGTGGCGTCGTGAAACAGGGCCGCCGCCGCGCAGGCGTCCGGGTCGCAGGGCCTTCCGAACACGTCCCGGCGGATGACCCCCAGGGCGTGAGCCAGCACGGCCGCCATATGGCTGTGCTCCTGGATATTCTCCGGTACGCTGCTGCGCATCAGGGACCATCTGTTGATATATTTCATCCGGGAGATATAGGCGAAAAACTTGTACATAACAAATCCGCTCCCCTCTTCCTCAGGACTGCCGCGCCGCGTCCGGCTGCTTCATCTCCCGCCAGACGGTGAGCATCATAGTCGTATAGCAGGCCAGTCCGCCGACAATGTCGCTGACAGGCTCCGAGGCAAACACGCCGTAAGCCCCCAGATTCCAGAGCCGGGGCAGAAGCAGCATCAGGGGAATGACCAGAATCACCTTCCGGAACAGGGAGAAGAACACCGCCTTTTTGGCCCGTCCCAGTGCTACAAAGACGTTCTGCCCAATCATCTGGAGGCTCATCATCACATAGGCGGCATAGTAGACCCGCATGGTTTTCACTCCCACCTCCAGAAATCCCGGATCATCGTTGAACAGCAGGATGAACACCTGCGGCACGGCCAGCAGCAGAAGCCACACCGCCACGTTGTAAGTCAGGCAGGCCACGGTCAGAAACCGGACGCTTTCCCGGACCCGGCTGTACTGGCCCGCGCCGTAGTTGAAGCCGATGACCGGCTGGGCCCCCTGGGTCAGGCCCCGGATGGGCTGGAAGACGATCTCCCGGACAGAGGCGATGGCCGTCATGGAGGCCACGTAGAGATCCCCCATGGCGCTGCCGCCGTCCAGTGTCCCGTAGGCCTTCAGCTGGGCGTTGCCCAGGGCTTGAACCAGGCTGTTGGTCACCGCAAAGGTGAAACCTGTCAGGCCCAGACCGCAGACCTTCCCCAAGATGGCCCCGTCCAGCCCCAGGCTCTCCCGGTCCAGGCGCAGAATCGCCTTTTTCCCGGTAAGAAAACGCAGGACCCAGACGGCGGAACAGGTCTGAGCGATAACCGTAGCCAGCGCCGCGCCCTGGACGCCCATGCCCAGCAGGAAGATGAACACGGGATCCAGGATCAGGTTGATGACCGCCCCCAGCAGGGTCGTCATCATGCCGATTTTCCCGAACCCCTGGGAGTTGATGAAGGGGTTCATCCCCAGGCCCACCATCACCGGGATGGTGCCGGCCAGGTAGATGAGCAGATAGCTTTTGGCGTGAACCACCGTCTCCGGGCTGCCGCCGGAGAGGTAGAGAAGCGGCTCGTGAAAGAGGTAAAACACCGCCGTCAGCGCCGCGCCCAGCAACAGCAGGAAGGTAAAGCTGACGCCCATGATCCGGGCTGCCTTCTTCCCGTCCCCCTGCCCCCGGGCAATGGAGCACAGGGGCGCGCCGCCGGTGCCGCACAGATTGGCAAAGGCGGTGATGATGTATGTGACGGGCATGACCAGTCCGATGCCCGTAAAGGCATCCCGCCCCACGGACTCGATATGGCCGATGAACGCCCGGTCCACCACATTGTATAGGACCACCGTCAGCTGCGCCACGGTAAGCGGGATGGCCAGGGATAGAATATTTTGGGGGATGCTTCCCCGGGAGAAGTCATTTTTTTGCTGTGCTTCCATATCAACGCTCCATTTCGTTTTTTATCATTGTAGGCGATCGACAGGAAAATTGCAAGCTGTCTTCTTCCACAAACTTTTCCCCTGCGGCAAGGCTGTGAACACTCCTGCGCCAAATCGGCGTTATGTAAACTTTTTGCCACAAAGCTATTTTTTCACAAACTACATGGATTATCTATCTGTTTTCATTCTATTTTATCCTCTTTCTAAATTTTTGATCACCCCCCACTACCACCGCGCTACCAGCCCAGGTGTCCCCTGCAGCCCCTGCAATTCCAGCACTCATAACGGCACCGGTTGACATAAATTATCCGCCTGCTACCAGTTTCCAAAAACACGCTACCAGCCCATTCCTCCAACGCCTCCCAACCCCTTGCACCACAGGGCTTCCGCCTCCCCGCCCTCCCCGGGTAAGTGCTTTGGTACAAGCCGTTTTTAGCTGTTTTTCGCAACTTTTTCGGCATGTTTCCGCTCCCGGCTCTCCCCGGCAATTTTAAAGGAGGAAACACCCACATGAGAAATCTCAAGAAGATTCTCGCACTGGTGCTGGCACTCGTCATGAGCCTTTCCCTCATGGCCGTCGCCAGCGCCGACGATGAGCTCA
>CAJUQS010000170.1 GCA_910588365.1 uncultured Oscillospiraceae bacterium
AAGCGTTTTGCCAGAGGCAAAACCTTGGCGGAGGGCGAATTCACTTCGCCCGAGCATTTCAAAAACCTGGGGTCCCCATCGGGCCCGCCCGATGGGGCGGCCGATAAGCCCGAGCCCCCCGCTCCTGCTCCCGCAGGCGGCGACATGGGTATGGGCGGTATGTATTGATCTGCCAGAAGGACAAAATAGGGCTTACCGGCGGCCAGGGGCCCGCCGCAAGTGCGGCGTAACAAGCGTTTTGCCAGAGGCAAAACCTTGGCGGAGGGCGAATTCACTTCGCCCGAGCATTTCAAAAACCTGGGGTCCCCATCGGGCCCGCCCGATGGGGCGGCCGATAAGCCCGAGCCCCCGCTCCCGCCCCCGCAGGCGGTGACATGGGCATGGGCGGTATGTATTGATAAACATCCGTCAATCCCCCCATATACGCACAGAGCCCCAGAGGGCCCGCCTTTCGCGGCCCCCCGGGGCTCTTTTTTGCGTCAAGTGCGGACTGGCCAAGGCTTCTCCGGCAGGTTCCGTCAAAAAGTTGGCAGGGCCCTTTACGAAAGCCGTCTTTTCGTGTAGAATAGAGCGGAAGAAAGGAGGCGGGAGCCATGAGCGGATATGTGCTGCACCTGCCGGAGGACGAGAGCATTGTGCTGTCCGGTCCGGTATCCCGCCGGCTGATTGAGGGGGGCGACGGCGACGCCGCCCTGCTGTACATCGCCGTTTTGAAAAACCACGGGAGCATTGACGACGAGCGCCTGCGCGCCCTGCTGTCCTGGCCGCCGGACCGCTTCCAGCGAGCCCTGGGGATCCTGGTCCGGCAGGGCCTCGTGGCACTGCCCAGACAGGGGAATGCCCCACCGCCGCCTCCGCCCGCCCCGCCGGCGGCGGATCAGCGGCCGGAGTACACCCGGGCCGACATGGCCAGAGCGCTGGAGGGGGAGGAGTTCGCCGGACTGACCCAGGCGGTGGAGCAGAAGCTGGGCAAAAAGCTGACCACTCCGGACGTGTCGGTGCTGCTGGGGCTCTACGACCAGCTGGGCCTCCCGGCGGACGTGATCTTCCTGCTGGTGGGCTTCTGCACCGAGCGCACCGCCGCCCAGTACGGACCGGGCCGCCGGCCCACCCTGCGGCAGATCGAGAAGGAGGGCTACGCCTGGGCCCGACAGGGCCTCTTCAGCCAGGAGAGCGCCGCCGCCTATATCCGGAAGTACCAGAAGCGCCGGGAGGGGCTTCCCCTCCTTATGGGTCTGCTGCGGCTGGGGGATCGGGTCCCGGCGCCCAGCGAGGAGAAATACCTGCTGGCCTGGAGCGAGATGGGGTTTGACAATGAGGTGATCGAGCTGGCCTACGACAAGACCGTCCTCAAATGCAAGGAGCTGAAGTGGCCCTACCTCAACAAGATCCTCTGCTCCTGGCACCAGAAGGGCCTCCACACCCTGGCGGAGGTGGAGGCCGGGGACCGGCCCGGCAGCGCCAGAAATCCCCGGCGCTCGGGAAACAATATGCGGCCGGCTCCCGCCGAGACGGCCAAGGACGATATGGCCCGGATGGAGAAGTACCTCCAGCAGCTGCGCCGGGAGAAGGAGGAGCACTAAATGGCACAGGACGCGAAGATTATGGCGGCCGCCCACCGGCGGTTTCAGGCGGACCGGGAGGCCCGGCAGGCGGAGCTGGAGCGGCGGATAGAGGAGATCCACCGCCGCCTGCCCCGGGTGGAGGCCATCGACCGGGAGCTGGGCAGTACCGCCGCCCGGCTGGTGCTGGCAGCCTTTGAGGCGGAGGGAGATCCGGGCCCCGTCATCCAGGAGCTGGAAAAGACGAACCTGGCACTCCAGCGGGAGCGGGCGGAGCTGCTGGTGGGGGCCGGGTACCCCTATGACTACATAGACGGCGCGCCGCAGTGCGCCCGCTGTCAGGACAGCGGCTATCTGCCCAGCGGCGCGCCCTGCCAGTGCCTGACAGCCTACTACGCCAGGGAGCAGAACCGGCGGCTGAGCAAGCTGCTGGATCTGGGCGGCCAGTCCTTTGACACCTTCTCCTTTGACTGGTACAGCAGCGTCGCCTGGGACGGCTACGGCCGGAGCCCCCTGGAGAACATGGAGATGATCCGGGAGATCTGCGGCAACTACGCCCACACCTTCGGGCCGCGCAGCGGCAGCCTGCTCTTCACCGGCGCGCCCGGGCTGGGCAAGACCTTCCTCTCCGCCTGCATCGCCCGGGAGGTCAGCGACCACGGCTTCTCCGTGGTCTACGACACTGCGGCCCACATCTTCCAGCAGTTCGAGAGCGGAAAGTTCGGCCGGGAGAACCCCTACGAGGAGGATCCGGACCGGGAGATCAACCGCTACCTCAACTGCGATCTCCTGATTATGGACGACGTGGGCACCGAGATGCTCACCAGCTTCGTCCAGTCCGCCTTCTACCGGATTATCAACGACCGGCTGATCAGCCGGAAAAAGACCGTGCTCTCCACCAATCTGCCGGTAGAGGAACTGGGCCAGCGGTACGGAGAGGCGGTGCTCTCCCGTATCCGGGGCGAATACCAGATCCTCCGCTTCTTCGGGGAGGACATCCGGCTCTTGAAGCGGGATCGATGAATGAGGCCGTACAAAACAAAACCGGCGGCGCATGGAGCTCTTTCCATGCGCCGCCGGTTTATTCTATTCCCGCCGTGTTCAGCGGCCCAGCTTCCGCTGGAGCTGATCGGGGTTCATGGCGTGGTACAGGGCGGTCTCCCGGGTGATGCGCCCGGCCTTGTAAAGGCGGAGGATAGACTCATCCATGCTGATCATGCCCTCTGCCGCGGAGGTCTGAATAACGGAATCGATCTGGTGGATCCGGCTGTCCCGGACCATGCTGCGCACCGCGTTATTCAGGTGCATAATCTCAAAGGCCGGCGCCAGCCCGCCACTGATAGTGGGCAGCAGCTGCTGGCTGATGATGGTCTTGAGGACCTGCGCCAGCTGGATCCGGATCTGCTGCTGCTGGACGGGGGGAAAGACGTCGATGATGCGGTCAATGGTGTTGGCCGCCCCCAGGGTGTGGAGGGTGGAGATAACCAGATGGCCGGTCTCCGCCGCGGTCATGGCGGTCTGGATGGTGTCCAGATCCCGCATCTCACCCAGCAGGATCACGTCGGGGGCCTGCCGCAGGCTGGCCCGCAGGGCGGTGACGTAGCTGGAGGTGTCCATGGACAGCTCGCGCTGGCTGATGATGCTCTGCTGGTTGCGGTGGAGGTACTCGATGGGGTCCTCAATGGTGATGATATGGGCGTTGCGGTTGCGGTTCACCGCGTCCACCACGCAGGCCAGGGTGGTGGACTTGCCGCCGCCGGCGGGGCCCGTGACCAGCACCATGCCCCGGCTGAGCTGGGCGATCTTCATGACCTCCTCGGGGATGTCCTTCTCCTGCCAGTCGGGGATGCCGAAGCTGACCACCCGGATGACCGCCGCCATGGAGCCGCGCTGCCGGTAGGTGTTCACCCGGAAGCGGGCCAGCCCCTTGACGGAGAGGGAGAAGTCGTCGTCCCCTACGGACAGGTACCGATCAATGGGCCGGCGTGCCATGCCGTAGAGCTCCCGGACCAGCTTCTCCGACGCGTCCGGCATCAGCCTCTCGCTGTCGATGGGTACAATCTCCCCCTCCTTTTTCATGGACACCGTCTGGCCGGCGACGACGAACAGGTCCGACGCCGTCTCGTCCACCGCACGCTTCATATATGCCTCAATGGATTCCATATAACATCTCCTTTTTTCTTTATCCCCGGGCGTCAGGGCCCGTCCCAGATCTCAATGGTCTCGTCAGCGGCCCAGTCGCCGCTGTAGACGCTCCGCCAGCGCAGGATCTCCCAGCTGCCGGCGTCCTGGCTCAGCCGCGCCCGGACCTCCAGACTCTGCTCCTCCCCCACGGGCAGGGTGAGGTCCACCACGGTCCCCTCCTCGCCGCCCGTCATGGCCCAGACCACGTCCGCCGGGATCTCCCGCCCCGCGGCCAAGTCCGCCAGGAGCTCCACGGCCTGCCGGTCCGCTTCGTAGTAGTTCGCGGCGTTCTCGGCAGTGAGCCTCGCCAGCTTGGCCTCCCGGTCCGCCGTGGACAGGGTGAGCACCGCGAACACAGCCAGGCACAGCACACAAAAAATCATCACGAGGCTCACCGCCCCGGATACGCCTCCGCCCCGCTTCATGGCGCCACCTCCAATGCCGCGATGTCCCAGAGCAGGAGGGCCTCTGCCACGGCCTCGCTTCCGGTCCTGGTATACCGCTTAACCTCCAGGAGAGCGCTGGCATAGCCGATATCCTGGCCATCCGTTGTCTGATCCAGCGCTATGGTCAGCTCAAAAGCGCCGGCCTCCCCGGAGGGGAGCGGCTGCCAGCTTTCATCAAATTCGATGAAAAGTGTGCCCGCGTCCAGGACCCCGCCCCCGGTGAGCTCCGCCGTCTTTTCCAGATCGCCTCCCGCGGCCTTGTAGCACTCCGCCGCACTGCGGGCGGCGCTCACTGCCCGGTTGAGGTCCGCCGCCTCCTGGCTCATGACCTCGGAGCGGACAAAGAGCCCCATGCAGATAGCCGCGCACAGGGAGAAGATGCCCACGGCGATGAGCAGTTCAATGGCAAAAAGGCCGGATTTTGTGGGTCTGATTCGTTCCTCCATCTGCTCAACCCCCGCTTCTCAAATAGACGTCCGCCGTGGAGAGGCCGCCGTCCGCGCCGGTGTAGCAAAGATGCAGCAGACCCGGCTCGGGCTCCTCCACGGTCAGGGACCGGGCCTGGGTGATGGTCTGGCCGTTCTGCGGCTCCAGCTCCCAGCCCCGCTCGCACAAAAGCTCCATCAGCCAGCCGTCGTAGACGTAGAGGATAGTCTCATAGGTCAGCCCATCCACCTCCTGGAGGAGGTATACCGCATCCTGACCGCCGAACTGGCCGGCAAAGGCGGTGCCCGCCTCGTCGTAGCTGTGGATTTTCGCGGTGATGTACGTCAGGCCCACCCGGTCGCCGGCGCTGCGCTCCACCCGGTCCGCCACCCGGCGGTAGACACCCGCCCCGGCGGCCAGACTCAGCAGCAGCGTGGCGCCGAACACGCACGTCAGCGCCAGGGCGGCAATGGTGCCCGCGCCCGTCTGGCGGCGGCTCATGGCTCCACCCACCTTTCCACCACGGTGATCTCCGGCATAATGTTGGAGGCGAAGATCTCGTAGAACACCACGTATTTCTCCTCGTCCACCGCCACGCCGCTGCTGGATTTCAGATCCTCATAGGTGGCGGGGTAGGCCCCCTGGAGGGCGTAGCAGCTGACCGCCGCCTGCCGCACCGCCTGCTGCGCCATGCGCAGGCCCTCACGGTCCGAGACCTGGGCCGCCTCGCCCACGCCCCGGATCATCCATGCCGCCACGGCGGCAAACAGCAGCAGGCCCAGGACCGTGGGCACCCAGGAGCCACGGTTTCTGTATTTTTTCCTCATAGTTATGATGTACCTCGTTTGACTTTTCGCCCCTGCGGGGCGGCAAGACTGGTTGGTTCTATATATGATGGCTTCTTTATGGGGGCCGCGCGGCCCAAGGCGGCGCCTGCATTGCTTCGGCGGAACGCCGGATGACGCGAGCCAAGTGGGGGCTTCGCAAAGAGTAACACCCCTTGCGTGACTTTTTGGTTCCTTATTATCCGATGGTAGAGAGCAGCCCCATCAGCGGCAGCATGACGCTCAGAAGAATAACCCCCGCCAGGGCGCTGGTCACCACCACGATGGCCGGCTCAATGGCGCTCACCACGCGGTCGATGTGCCGCAGGCTCTCCTCCTCCTGCCGCTGTGCCAGATCCTCCAAAGTCTCGGGCAGGGAGCCGGTCTGCTCCGCCAGCTTCAGCAGACGGCAGTCCCGGCCGGTGAACATGCCGCTGCTGGACAGGGCGTCGGCGGGGCTTCCGCCGTTCTCGATGTCCTGACGGCACCGCTCGGTCTTCTCATCGATCTCCTTCGCCCCGCCGCAGAGCTTGGCGGAAACCTCCACGGACTCCTCCATGCTCATGCCGCTGGACACCGCCATGGCCATGGAGGAGGCAAACCGGGACACGGCCATCTGGCCCAGGATGCCCCGGCCGCCCCAGCGGCGGCGGAACCAGAGGGTAAATCTCTCCCGCAGGGAGGGCACAGCGGCCACTACCAGTCCGGCGGCGGCCAGAATCACCAGGACCACCGCAAGGCCGGTGCCCGCACGGGCCAGCACGGCCCCGGCGTTCATCATACCCGTTGCGACAGCCCCCATGCGCACGCCCAGCTGGGCAAACACCCGGTCAAAGACCGGGAGCACCTGGGTGACCAGCAGGACCACCACCGCCACCATCACGGCAAAGAGGGTCACGGGCACCGCCACGGCCCCCTTGATGTCCGCCGCCATGCGCAGCTGGCGGTCGTAGTGGCGCTGGAGGGAGAGGAGCACGTCCTCCAGACGCCCCGTGTCCTCAGCCAGAGAAACCATGTCGGTCATATACGCGGGAAAAGCCTCTGTCTCCCGCAGCGCGGAAGCCAGGGGCATTCCCTCCTCTGTTGACCGGCACAGCGTCTCAAGCCAGGCCCGGGTATCCGGGTCCGTCTCATCCTCCCGCAGCATGGCCAGGCCCTCGGCAATGGGGATGCCGGACCGGACCAGCTGGTGCAGCTCCCGGCAGAACACCGGGAGATACTGGGCAGGGACGCTCAGTCGTTTCATATTCAATTCCTCCGAATCAATAGAGATACTTGGCCGTGTAGTTGGCACCGTCGCCGATATACTGCATGATGCTGGCGCTCTGCTTGCCGCTGGAGGCAAAGGTGGGATCCATCAGCTTCCAGACCTTGCCGTCGAAGTAGATGAGATTGTCCACCCAGCCGTCCTTCTCGCTCCACACGTTCAGCCACGCGTGGTAGACGTTTCCGGTGTAGCCCACCACCAGCTTCACGGGCACGCCCTGGCTGCGCAGCATGGCGGCCATGAGGGCGGCGTAGTCGAAGCAGATGCCCGTCTTGGCGGCCATCACCGCGTCCACGTCGGGCAGGTAGCCGCTCTGGACGCTCTTGGCCTTGGCCGTGTCATAGGTGAGGTTGTTGACCACGTAGTTGTAGATCTTCTCCACCTTGGTCAGGTTCTCCGTGATACCCTGGCACTCCGCTGCGGCCTGCCTGACCACGGCGCTGTTCTCCGAGTAGTTGACGTACTGGTTGGGCCGGACGAAGGGGGCGAACTCGTCCGTCAGCTGGGCGGAGATGTTGGCGGCGAGGACGCCGCTGTACTGGGTGCCGGAGATGTTCTTGAAGACGTTCACGCTGTAGGAGCCGCTGCCGTCGGAGAGGGGGAAGGTGTCATACTGTCCGTCGGAGCGGAGGTTGTAGGTGTAGGTGGTTCCGCTGGGGCCCTTGACCTGGACCTTCAGCTTGGCGCTGCCCGCAGTCCAGTTGACCATGACGTAGCCGTCCTTGGCGTTGGAGTAGTCGATGGTCGCGGAGCTGTTTTTCGCCGTGCTGGCGCCAGAGGCCACGGGAGCCAGCACCGTACTGACAGCCGGCGCGCCGGCCAGGGGCACCGCCTCGTCCATCAGGCCGCCCAGGTCCACGATATTCTCGTCCGCAGGTGTGGTCCCGGCGGCGCATCCGCTCAAAAGGCCCGCCAGAACGGCCAGAGACAGAAGACCGCACAACAATTTCTTTTTCATAACTGTGTTACACCGCCTTATCAAAATCTGTTGGTCACACGGATGTGACTTCACCTGCTCTTCATCACATCCCAGACTACTGTCAGTTTACCACGCCGGCTGGCCGCTGTCAAGAGCTGGAAGCGGTTTTCGCCGGGTGTTTTTTCGCGCGGCCCTCCGGGAGGCGGCAGACGGCAATTGATTTTTCCGCCGGGCTGTGGCATAATGATCTCCAACCGGCGCTCCGACAGGAAAAACAGGCCGGAAGGGACGGGACGGACATGGAAACGACCCCCATTCTGCACATCAATATGCTGGGCGGCTGCTCCTTATCCTACGGGGACAGCTCCATTGACGATGCCAGATATCACGCGAAAAAGCCCTGGACGCTGCTGGAGTATCTGATCGCCTTCCGCTCACGGGAGATCCCCCTGGAGGAGCTGGCGAATCTGCTGTACGCGGGGGAGGGCGGCGCCAGCCCCACCGGCGCGCTGAAAACCCTGGTCTACCGGGCCCGGATGATGCTGGAGGAGCTGGGGGTGCCCAACGGCAAGGACATGATCCTGGCCGCACGGGGGTCCTACGCCTGGAACAACAGTGTCCCCATCGCCCTGGACGTGGACCGCTTCGAGCTTGCCTGCCAACGGGTTTCCTCCCCCGGGCTGCTGCCGGAGGAGAAGCTGTCGGTCTGCCTGGAGGCCCTGGAGCTGTACCGGGGGGACTTCCTCCCCCAGTCCGCCGGGGAGAAGTGGGTGATGGAGCTGTCGGCATACTACCACAGCCTGTACGTGCATCTTGTCCAGACCGCGGTGGAGCAGCTCTTCGCCCGGGAGCGCTGGGAGGAGGCGGCCGCCGTCTGCGCCCGGGCCACCGCCATTGACGCTTACCAGGCGTCCTTCCACTTCCACCTGGTCCGGGCTCTGGTCCGCACCGGCCGGCGGCGGCAGGCCCTGGAGCAGTACCGGCGGATGTACGCCCTCTTCTGCACGGAGCTGGGGGCCGCGCCCTCGGCGGAGATGGCGGCCCTGTACCGGGAGATCGGACAGGCGGGCGCCGGGACGGGCGGAGAGCCGGCCGGCGATCTGGCCGCCGTCAGCAGCTTCCTCCTGCGGGAGGACCCCCTCGCCGGGGCCTTCTTCTGCGAGCTGGAGGTATTCCGCAACATTTACCTGCTTGAGTCACGCGCTGTGACCAGAAGCCGCCAGGGCGTCTGCCTGGCCCTGCTCTCCGCCTCCATGCGGGACGGCACCCCGCCGCCCCTGAAGCTCCTCAACGACTATATGGACAAGCTGGCCGAGTGCATCCAGACCACCCTGCGCCGGGGCGACGTGGTCAGCAAGTACAGCGTCTCCCAGTACGTCCTGCTGCTGCCCGCCCCCACGGCGGAGAGCGGGGCCCTGGCACTGGGCCGGGTCATCAGCCGCTTCGTGGAGCGCTACCCCCGCTGCCCCCTCCTCCTGCGCCCCAGTGTGCAGGCCATCGGGGCGGCATCATAATACGGAGGCAGTCACTCTTTTCTTTTGAAAAAGAAAAGAATCAAAAGAAAACCTTTGGGCAAAACTCCGCTTTGTCTATGATAGAAAACGATCCCCGCCGGACATGCAGGAGGCTCCGGCGGGGATCGCTCATATAAGCAAAACGAAGTTTTGCGCAGGAAGTTCTTTTTTGATTCTTTTTTCTTTCAAGAAAAAAGAATGGCTGCCCTTACAGCGCGCGGTAGTGGTAAAATTTTGCGAAGTTGTTGAACAGGATGTCCTCCAGGAAGCCGGGGTCCAGATGCAGGGCCCTGGCCTTGGCCAGCTCCTTCCTGGGGCACCAGATGGGGTAGTCCGAGCCAAAAAAGACGTGGGCGGGGTCGTACTCCCGGAGGATGGCGTACAGGGGCTCCTTATCCTGGACGTAGCTGAAGGAGGAGCTGATATCCGTGTACATATTGGGGAGCTTCGCGATGGGGCGGATCTTTTCAACGTCCCAGTCCCCCCAGTTGCCCAGGTGGGCGGCGATGCACCGGAGCTTGGGGAAGGTCCGGGCGATGGGCAGCATCCGGGCGGGGCCGGACACGTTCACCCGGGGATCCCCCATGTGGGCGATGAGGAACATGTCCTGCCGCTCCATCTCCTCGTACATGGGGAACAGCCGCTCGTCGTCCAGGACGAAGTGCTGGAACTCCGGGTGGATCTTCACGCCGTGGACGCCGTGCTCCCGCATCCAGCGCAGCTCGTCCTTATAGTCCGGGTAGTCCGCGTGGAGGGTTCCGCAGGGGATGAACTGGGGGTGGGTCTGGGCCTCCTCCCAGATATAGCGGTTGATATGCTCCACCTGGTGGGCGGTGGTGGCGGCGGAGAAGACCATGGCGTAGGTGATCTCCGCCTGGGCGAGCACCTCCACCAGCTCGGCCACGCTGCCGTAGTGGTTGGGGGGCTCGGGCAGGTCGAAATACTCGGCCGTGGCCACGGTGGCCTTGGCGGCGATCTTCTCCGGGAAGATGTGGGTGTGCATGTCAATCACTTTCATGGCGGTATTCTCCTGCGCGTTTATTTCTCAATGGGGCATCCTTTGCAGGAAAAGTATAACACACACAATACGCTTTATAAAACGGCGGATACTCCCAAAAATGCGGTGCCGTGTGGGAAAAAATTAGTGTCAATTTCCATGCCTGGGGACGCCGGATGCCGGGCGGGGATATTTTTCGGGAGTTGTCATTTGACGCAACAAAAAAATTACACAGGACGATATGTACTTTTTGCCGGGGGTGTAGTATACTGTCATCACGGCGGGGTAAGCGGGACGCTTTGCCGGATGGATCCCGATGTGACGAAAATTAAGGAGGTATACAAAATGAGACGGGCAAAATGGTTCTCCCTGTTCTTGGCGCTGGTCATGTGTATGGCAGTGCTTGCTGTGTCTGCCTCGGCATCCAATGATGAAGAGGGGATTGCTCCGCACTATGACCTCTGCCCGGACTGCAGCGGAGAGATCAGGCTTCTGAGAACCGTATGGGATGGGATAGAGGTTCAGACCGGGGAAAGGGATTGTCCGGACTATCCCTTTGGAACCGATATCCAGAGAACGGAATACGGCACAGTTTATTGGAAATGCAATTTATGCGGCTATTCCTTCCAAGTCCCAACAAGCAGATCCCGTTGGGAATGCCATGGGTACAAATTTGATAGGAGCGGCAGTGCTGAAGAAGTCAGTTGTACCCACGATTACCCCTTTGGCACGGACCTGCTTTTGGCAGACGGGAAAAAGGAATGCCACGGATTTGCCTTCAAGTAATCCATTTCCCCGTTGAACAAGAAGATGCTGTAAAACACTCAATAATCTGAAAAAAACGGGTAATGAAATCCCGCGGAAGGTTTTTTGAAAGAGACCTTCCGCGGGATTTTTTAAGCCTTTGGAAAAGTTCTTTGATACGATTCCTCAATAACACACAATACGCTTCGACTATAAGAGCCTGTTTAACATCTCAAAGAATGCCGGTTGACGAGGGATTTTTCCGTCAGGCCAGGCGGGATCTCGCAGGAATAATTGTCTTTATTTCAAGAGATCACAACGAAGCATGGCGGGAAAAGACCCGACAAACGGCGTCTTAAGAGATTTTAAACAGGCTCTTATGGAGCCACCGCGCCGGCCTTGGTGATATAGGGTGCCGCCGCCTCGCTGAGGGCGAAGTCCAGAAACGCCTGGGCCTCCCCGCTCAGCTCCGCCCCCTCCCGGGTCACCAGGAGGAAGGGCCGCTGGATGGGATAGGTACCGTCCCGAACCGTGTCCTCCGTACAGACCGCGCCGCCGATCTTCAAGGCCGCCACTGTCCCGTCCACGGCGGACAGGGAGGTGTAGCCGATGGCGTTGGGGTTGGAGGCCACGCTGCCCACCACGTCGCCGGTGGAGCTGTACTCGTTGGTATAGGTGCACCGGTCCTCTACGCCCACCAGCTCCTCGAAGGCACCCCTGGTGCCGGAGCCGGCCTCCCGGCCATAGACCGCGATGGGGCCCGCGCCGCCCCCCAGCTGGGACCAGCTGGAGATCTCCCCGGTGAAGATCAGTGCCAGCTCCTCCACCGTCAGATCGGAGATGGGGTTCAGCGGGTTCACGATCACCGCCACGCCGTCCAGCGCCACGGTATGCCCCACCGCCCCCTGGTCCCGCTCAGAGTCCTTCAGTTCCCGGCTGGACAGGCCGATGTCGCAGGTTCCCCGCAGGGCGGCCTCGATGCCGGACCCGGAGCCTGTGCCGGAGTAGTTCACCGTCACGCCGGACTCCTTCTCCCGGAACGCCTCCTGGAGGGCGGCCATCACATCGGCCATGGAGGTGGAGCCGTCGGTGTTGACGGTCCCGCCGAGGCCCGTCCCCGCCCTGCCGCCGCACCCGGCCAGCAGCAGGACGGCCAGCAGCATTCCAACTATTTTTTTCATCACATGATCTCCCTTTCCGTTTGAATCATCTCTTCCCGGGAACAGTACCAGCGTACCGCTCTTTTGTAAAATCGGAAACCGCGCACGTGTAAAATCGGAAACCGCGCACGTGTAAAATCCTGGTAAAAAAGAGCAGCCGGCTGACCCGGCTGCTCCCGCAGGATCTTATTTAGTTTATCGCGCCGGACTTTGTCCTATTCATTCGCCAGATTTTTCCTGGCTGCGGCAATGAACTCCCGGAACAGGGGGTGAGCCCGGTTGGGGCGGCTCTTCAGCTCCGGGTGGAACTGGACCCCCACGAACCAGGGGTGGTCCCGCAGCTCCACGATCTCCACCAGCCGCCCGTCCGGGGACAGGCCGGAGAGGACCATCCCGGCCTCCTCCAGGTCCCGGCGGTAGTCGTTGTTGAACTCGTAGCGGTGGCGGTGGCGCTCGTCAACGCGCAGGGCGCCGTAGGCCGCGGCGGCGCGGCTTCCCTCCGCCAGAACGCAGGGACAGCTGCCCAGGCGCATGGTGCCCCCCTTGCTGGTGACGCCCACCTGGTCCGGCATCAGATCGATGACCGGGTACCTCGTCCGGGGATCCAGCTCGCTGGAGTGGGCGCCCGCCAGCCCCGCCCCGCGGCGGGCCAGCTCCACCACCGCCATCTGCATCCCCAGGCAGATGCCCAAGAAGGGGACCCGGTTCTCCCGGGCATGGCGGATGGCGCTGATCTTGCCCTCCACCCCCCGGTCCCCGAAGCCGCCGGGCACCAGGACGCCCGCGCATCCGGCCAGAAGGGCGGCGGCGTTTTCGTCCGTTACCTGCTCGCTGTCCACCCAGCGGATGTTCACCCTCACGCCGTTGGCGATCCCCGCGTGGGTCAGGGCCTCGGCCACCGAGAGGTATGCGTCGTGGAGGGAGACGTACTTGCCCACCAGGGCGATCTCCACCTCCCCCTCCGGATGCCTGGCCCGGTGGACCATGGTGGCCCACTCGGTGAGATCCGGCGTGTGGCAGATAAGCCCCAGCCGCCGCACCACCACCTCCGCCAGCCCCTCCCGCTCCAGCATCAGGGGCACCTCGTAGAGCAGCTCCGCCGTCAGGTTGGGGATGGCGTTTTCCACGGGGATATTGCAGAACAGGGCGATTTTCTCCAGGATGTCCCCCGGCACCGGCTGGCCGCAGCGGCAGAGGATCACGTCCGGCTGGATGCCCAGGCTCAGCAGCTCCTTGGCGGAGTGCTGGGTGGGCTTGCTCTTCAGCTCCCCGGTGCCGGGGATGGAGACGATGAGGGAGACGTGGACAAACATGACGTTGTTCCGTCCCCGCTCCGAGGCCACCTGCCGGATGGACTCCAGAAAGGGCTGGGACTCGATATCCCCCACCGTGCCGCCGATCTCCACAATGGCCACGTCCGCGTCCGGGGTGTCCAGGGCGTAGATGCGGCGCTTGATCTCGCCGGTGATGTGGGGGATGATCTGCACCGTCCCCCCCAGAAAATCCCCCCGGCGCTCCCGGCTCAGGATCTCCCAATAGACCTTGCCGGAGGAGACGGAGGAGTTCACGTCCAGATTCTCGTCAATGAACCGCTCGTAGTGGCCCAGATCCAGATCCGTCTCCGCGCCGTCGTCGGTGACGAAGACCTCCCCGTGCTGGTAAGGACTCATAGTGCCCGGGTCCACGTTCAGATAGGGGTCCAGCTTCTGGACCTTCACCCGCAGGCCCCGCTGCTTGAGCAGGCGGCCCAGGGACGCGGCGGCGATGCCCTTCCCCAGGCCCGAAACCACCCCGCCGGTGACGAAAATGTACTTGACTGACACAATAATCCCTCCTTAGGTGTCCATTCTTTTTCTTTATGAATAAAGAAAAAGAATCAAAAAGAAACACGTTTCGGCCAAAACAACGTTTTGCCCTCTGTCCTTCGGGGCTGTGTACGGCGCTGCGGACCGTTCCCCAAAAATATCTTCCTATGGTACCCCACCCGGACGGAAAAGTCAAGACGGCTCAGAAGATTGGAATATCCCCCTCGTAGTTTTTTGCTCTCTCCAGCAAGGGGCCTTTTGCCCCCATTGTAAAGGCGATGTCGCTGCTTCGGATGGACAGGAGCTCATCTCCAGGCGATATTTCCAGGAAATCCATCATGCTTTCGGACAGCATGATCGCCCCCTCGTTTGAAATATTTGTCCAGCAGTAGGAGCGTCCCTTATATCGGATGAACGCACCGCACGCCGAAGCATACCGCAGCAGATCCGGATTCTCCGTCAAAATGTGTCCAAGCTTTGACGGCTCCATCAGTCCTCTCCGCGTGACGCAGAATCCGCCCGTACTCCTGCTTCCGGTAAAGAGATATACCCTGCCCTCCGCCGTAATCCGGTATTCCTGAATGGCCTGGGGCGGGATTTGAACCGCGCCGTTTTCTCCTATAACCGACTTCCCGAAAATAAATTTTCCGCCCTTGTTCATCTGCGGCATGATCAACACCTCGCATTTCACTGTATGATTTGATTGACACCCGATTTTACCACCGCCTTCCGCCCTTTTCAACCCTTTTCAACATGTGCTGGCCGGAAAACCGGCACAGCTCGGCGGAAAACAGCTCGCATCCCGGGTGTTCTGACAGTTTTCAGGCATCCCCTCATCTTCCTGCAGCGGATTTTTGCGGAGAGACAAAATTTCCTCTTGCAATTCCCGCCGCCTTCGTGTATAATACATCCAGCACCATGAAATACCCTCCGCAAGCATTCGTGTTGAGGTTCCGGTCTCGCGCAATGGATGCCTGTGAACCATGTCAGGCGGGGAACCGAGCAGCATTAAGCGGGACGAAATGTGCCGCGAGGGCTCCGGTTCGGAGCGGATGCTTGCGGAGAGTATTTCACGGTGCTATTTTTGCACCCAAAAGGCAAAACAAGGTTTTGCCGCCCAGTTTCTTTTTGATTCTTTTTGATTCTTTTTCTTTGCCAAAGAAAAAGAATGACTGCCTAAAAATCGGGAGGGCATCGCAATGTATCAGGCGCTCTATCGCAAGTGGCGGCCCAAGGCGTTTGCGGACGTGGTGGGACAGAGTCACATCACCGAGACCCTGCGGCGGCAGGCGGCCCAGGGCCGTCTGAGCCACGCCTATCTGTTCACCGGCACCCGCGGCACGGGCAAGACCACCTGCGCCAAAATCCTTGCCAAGGCCGTCAACTGCCAGAACCCGGCGGACGGGGACCCCTGCGGCCAGTGTCCGGCCTGCCTGGGCATCGACAACGGCAGCCTGCTGGACGTGCTGGAGCTGGACGCGGCCTCCAACAACGGCGTGGACCACGTCCGCGCCCTCCGGGATGAGGCCATCTACTCCCCCGCCAGCGTGCGCTACCGGGTGTATATCATCGACGAGGTCCACATGCTCTCCACGGCGGCCTTCAACGCCCTGCTGAAGATTCTGGAGGAGCCGCCGGCCCACCTCATCTTTATCCTGGCCACCACGGAGCTGCATAAGGTGCCCGCCACCATCCTCTCCCGGTGCCAGCGCTTCGCCTTCAAGCGCATCCAGCCCCAGGACATCGCCGCCCGGCTCCTCCACGTGGCCGGACAGGAGGGCATGGAGCTGCGCCCCGAGGCGGCGGAGCTGCTCTCCCGCCTGGCCGACGGGGCCCTGCGGGACGCCCTGAGCCTGCTGGATCAGTGCGGCGCGGCCGCCGGCGTCATCGACTCGCCCCGGGTGCTGGAGGTGCTGGGCCTGGCGGGGAACGTGCAGACCGGGGAGCTGATGGACCGCCTGCTGCGCCGGGATGTCCAGGGGGCCCTGCTCCAGCTGGACCGGCTCTACAGCGGCGGCAAGGACGTGGGGGCCCTGCTGGGCGAGCTCTCCACCCTCACCCGGGACCTGCTCATCCGCATGACCGCCCCCCGGGGGGGCGCGGCCCTGCTCTCCGGGGGATACGATACGGCCCTGATGGACAGCCTCTCCCAGGGCGTCAGCCCCACCCGGCTCATCTTCATGGCCTCCCAGCTGCAATCCGCCTCCGCCGCCCTGCCCCTCAGCCCCAACCGCCGCACGGATGCGGAGCTGTGCCTGATGCGGCTGTGCGACGAGAGCCTGTGCGGCGACGTGACGGCCCTGGCCGCCCGGCTCACCCGGCTGGAGGAGGGCGGGCTTCCCGCCGCCGGGAATTCCGCGCCGCCGGCGCGGCAGACCGCCCCCGCCGCTCCCCCGCCTCCCCCGAAGGCGGCCCCGGCGCCAGCGCCCTCCGGTTTGGACGCGCCGCCCTGGGAGGAGATGCCGCCGCCCGCGTCTCAGCAGCCGCCCTGGGAGGACGTACCGCCCCCGCTGGAGGACGCCCCACCTCCCTACGGCGAGCCTGCGGCGCCGGTTCCGCCGGCCCCCCGCCGCCGGAAGGTGGGCGACCCCGTTCCGCCGCCGCCCAGGCCCCGCCCGGCCGGGGATGGAAGCCTGTGGGGGGAGCTGGTGGAAAAGTTCAAGGACCGGCTCTCCATCATGTACCAGCTCATGCTGGATGACGCCCGGGGGGCGGTGGAGGACGGCGTGATGGTGGTCCGCTGCGGCGACGGGCTGACGCTGGAGAGCCTCAACTGTCCCGAGGTCCAGGAGGTCATCCGCGCCGTCACCGGGGAGAAGCTGGGACAGGCGGTGCAGGTGCGCTTCGTCCTGGGGGACAAGGACAGCCAGGCCCCGCGGCCGGCGGACAAGCTGGAGGAGCTGATCCGCCAGGGCAGCAAGTACGACTCGTTTACTGTCAAATAGGGCGGCCATATGGCGGCCATACTTTTTCTTTAAGAAGAAAAAGTATCAAAAAGAAACTTTTGCGGCAAAGCTGCGCTTTGCCTTTGTGTCCTCCGGGGTTCTGCCCCGGCCGCGGCGCGCCCGCGCCGCTGAAGGGCCCGTCTACCGCAATTGCCGGGTAGACGGGCCCTTCAGCAAAGCGAGAGCTTTGCGGTCGGATAGAACCGGGGAATACAAAGGCGAAACGGCAGTTTCGCCGCAAAAGTGCTTTTTTGATTCTATTTTCTTTCAAGAAAAAAGAATGACTGCCTTCTACTTCATAAATTTCAGCAGCTGGCGGGAAACCTCCCGGACGTCGATGGGCTTGGGGACGTGGGCGTTCATCCCGCAGTCCAGGCACCGCTTGATATCCTCGGAGAAGGCGTCGGCGGTCATGGCGATGATGGGGATGGTCTTCGCGTCCTCCCGCTTCAGCTTCCGGATGGCCTCGGTGGCCTCGTAGCCGGTCATCACCGGCATCCGCAGATCCATGAGGATGGCGTCATAGTAGCCGGCCGGGGCGCTCTCAAAGGTCTCCACGCAGATCTTGCCGTTCTGCGCCCAATCCAGCTCCAGCCCCAGCTCGCTGAGCAGCTCCTCCGCGATCTCCCAGTTCAGATCGTTGTCCTCCGCCACAAGCACCCGGCGGCCGCTGAGATCGGGCATCTCCCCCGCCTTCGCCTCCTGGCCGGAAGTGCCGGCCTCGGCGGCCGGATCCACATAGGGCCGCAGCCCGTAGAACAGGGTGGACTTGAACAGGGGCTTGGAGATGAAGCCGCTGATACCCGCAACCTTGGCCTCCTCCTCGATCTCCCCCCAGTCATAGGCGGAGATGAGCAGAATGGGGATATCGCTGCCGTAGAGGCGGCGGATCTCCCGGGCCGTTGTGATGCCGTCCATGCCGGGCAGCTTCCAGTCCAGGAGGATGATCTGATAGTCGTCCCCCCTCTTGTGGTGATCGGCTACCATGGCCAGGGCGTGCTCGCCGTTGAGGGTCCACTCCGCCTTCACGCCGATGTCCTTCAAGGAGGCCACCGTGCTCTCGCACAGCTGCCGGTCGTCGTCCACCACCAGCATCTTCCAGTCCGGCAGCACCATGTCCACCTCCTGGACCGTGGCCTTCTCCAGATCCAGCGCCACATGGAACTCCGAGCCATTGCCCAGCTCGCTCTTCACCTCAATGGTGCCGCCCATGGTGTCCACGATGTACTTGGTGATGGCCATGCCCAGGCCGGAGCCCTCGGTCTTGTGTACCCGGGCGTTATCCTCCCGGACAAACGACTCAAAGATCCGCGCCCTGAACTCCGGCGCCATGCCGATGCCGTTGTCCTTGATGCGGAAATGGATACGGACGAAGTCCTCCCCCTTCTCCGACGCCTCCTGGTACATGGAGATCTGGATCCGCCCCTCTTCGGGGGTGAACTTGACGGCGTTGCCCAGGATGTTGAGAAGCACCTGGTTGAGCCGCAGGCCGTCACAGCAGACATTCTCGTTGGAGATGTCGTAGATGGACACATCGAACTGCTGGCGCTTGGAGCGGACCTGGGGCTGAACGATGCTGACCAAGCTGTCCATCACCTCCCGCAGGGATACCTGATCCATGTTCAGCGTCAGCTTGCCGCTCTCGATTTTGCTCATGTCCAGCACATCGTTGATGAGCCCCAGCAGATGCTTGCTGGACAGGGATATTTTTTTCAGACAGTGCTGGACCTGCTGGATATCGCCGATGTTGGCCGTGGCAATCGCCGTCATGCCCACGATGGCGTTCATGGGGGTGCGGATATCGTGGCTCATGTTGGACAGGAACTCGCTTTTGGCCCGGCTGGCCTGGATGGCGTCCTTGCGGGCCTCGTCCAGCTCCACCATCTGCTGGCGCGTCATCTTCAGATACCTGGCAAAGACCCACAGCAGCGCCCCCAGCACCAGGGAGCAGGCCAGAAAAACCATATAGATCCACTGGGTGCTCATCTCGGAGATCTCCTCATCCAGCACGCCGAAGGGCATGACCTCCACCAGATTCCACTCGGAGTAGGCCAGCCTCGTACAGTGCAGATGCCGGCGCTCCTTGCCGATCTCCACCACGGTGGAGTAATTCTCGCCGGCCGCCATGGCGGACTGGAGCCCCTGGATATATTTCTCCGGGGTGCCCTCCAGCCCCTGGAAGTAGCCGCGCAGCTGATCGAAATAGTTGTCCGTCCCCTCCACGCCGCCGCGGATGACGAAGGAGCCGTCCCGGCGGATGATATAGGAGTAGACCAGGGAGTTGGTGTTGAGGGAGAGTGTCTCGCTGATGTAGGTTACGGGCAGTCCGGCCACCAGGGCCGTACACTTCTCCCCGCTTTCCATGGGGTAGTCGGTGGATACGCCCATCAGCACCAGCTTGTTCCCCGCCGTGTCGGTGCCCACGGCAATCTTCTTCTCCCCGTGGTTCAGGGACTCCAGGAAGGGCTCCGGGTCCGTCACCTCCAGCTCGCTGCCGCAGAGCATCTGGAAGTCGCCGTCGTCGGAGTACAAAGCCAGATACTCGAAGCCCCGGGCCTGGGCGCTGTAGATCAGATCCTCCATCAGCTTTTCGCTGGCTCTGTCGGGCCGGTGCGTCTCCACCAGTGCCTCCACCTGGCTCAGGCGCAGATCGATGGTGGTGGCAAAGTGCAGCGAGACCTGCTCGCTCATGCCGCTCATGTAGATCTTGCCTACCTCGCTGATGGTATCCATGCTCCTACGGTTCATGTAGATGGCCAAAAAGGAGAAAATGAACACCGTCAAAATGGATATCAGGACCAGGCTTACCGTCAGAAACCGGGTCATCTCACTTTTTCGCTTACCGCGCATCCGTCAATACCTCCTACGCCGCTTGGTTCCAAAGGGGAAAATCACGCGCCGGCGGACTCCTTCAGCGCACGGATGGCCGTCACGGTCTGCCGGTAGTCCTCCGTCACCTGCTCCGCGAGGGCGGGTGCCTCGGGGCTGTATCCATTGCGCAGGGCCTCGCTCAGCTGGCTGCTGGACTGGTAGAGCCGGGTGAAGTCCAGATTCTGGCACACGCCCTTGATGGTGTGCGCCGCCCGGAAGGCCTCCTCGTAGTTTCCCGCCTCCATGGACCGGACCAGCAGGTCATAGCTGCCGTCGTCCAGGAATTTCAGCACGTATTTCTGGATAAATTTCTCGCTGGGCAGGCGGCCCTTCACGCCCTCGAAATCGCCGCCGATGGCGGCATAGCACTCCTGCAAAGTCATGGCTTTATCTCCTTATCGTTATCCGTTTCAGTTTCAAGTGAATTCACCAGCCTATGGATGGCTCTCGTCGATGGGGGAGATGACGGAGAGCATCTTCTGCATACTCTCGTCATAGAAGCGGTACGTCCCCCTCCCGGAGCGCTTGACCGTGTAGAGGGCCTGATCGGCCGCGTGGAACAGCGTGTCGTAGTCGGTCCCGACGATCTCCGTGCGGGAGACGCCCATGCTGATGGAGATGGGGAAGTTCTCATAGGAGCATCCCGAGAGGGAGTCGAAAATACGGGAGATAACGTGCTCAAACTCCCCCCGGTACTCCAGAAACAGCAGGAACTCGTCCCCGCCCACCCGGGCGGCGATGTCCGCGCCGCGGGTGCTCTCGCAGAGCTTCGCGGCCAGGAACTTGAGGACCTGGTCGCCGAAAATGTGGCCGTAGTTGTCGTTGGCGGACTTGAAGTGGTCCAAATCGAAGATGGCCAGTGCGTAATGGCCGTCGGGCTTCTCCTCCATCCGCTCGAGAATCCGCTTTTTGGCGCTGGCGTGGTTGAGCAGTCCCGTGAGGGTATCGTGGGAGGCCATCCGCTCCAGGGCGTCCAGCTTCATGCGGGACTCATGGATGTCGATGGCCTTGCCGATGGCGCCGGTGTACTGGGGCGGCTCGTCGGAGGACCAGGTGGCCCGGGCGATGATCTTGGACCAGCGCTCCTCGCCGCCGATGTTGGCAAGGCAGTCGAACTTCACCACCGGCTGGGCCGGGGTGGTGTTGCGCAGCGCGGCGGAGAGCCCCCGCAGGCTCTCCCCGCTGAGGATGCCCAGGGCCTCGGCGTTGCCCACCGGGTCCATCACCGTCTCGTGGATCCCCAGGCGCTTGGCGCCCCAGGCGTTGAGCGTGACCATCGGGGGGGAGACGGTGTACTCGAACTGGATCTCCTGGCTCATGGTGGCGAAGAAGTTGTACTTCATTCTCTCGTGCTCCAGCAACTGCAGGGTCCGCTCGGAGGCGGAGAGCTCCTCGTGGCGGTGCATCTCCTGGGCCACGCTGCGCAGCTCCATCCGGTTGACCGCCTCGCTGCTGTCACAGCTCAGGACCTCCGGCAGCTGGTCGGCCACGTCGGTCAGGCACTCCATCAGCAGGGGGTTGAAGGCGCCGCACTGGCCGTCCAGGATCATCTGCACCGCCGTATCGTGGGGAAACGCCTTCTTGTAGCACCGCTCGCTGGTCAGCGCGTCGTAGACGTCGGCCAGGGCCACGATCTGGGCGGATATGGGGATCTCGTCCCCCTTCAGCCCGTCGGGATACCCCCGCCCGTCCCAGCGCTCGTGGTGCCAGCGGCAGATGGCCCGGGCCACCTGCACCAGGGGCTCGTCCTCATGGACGGGGATGTTGTCCATCATCTGGGCGCCCACCACGGAGTGGCTCTTCATGATCTCGTACTCCGCATCCGTCAGGCGGCCGGGCTTGTTGAGCACCTCGCCGGGGATGGAGATCTTGCCGATGTCGTGGAGGGCGGAGGCGGTGCTGATGAGGGCAATGTCCGAGCGGGAGATCTGATAGCGGTCGGTCTTCAGCACCAGATTCTGGAGCAGCAGCTCCGTGAGGGTGCGGATGTGGAGCACGTGCTGGCCGCTCTCGCCGTTGCGGAACTCCACGATGTGGCTGAGGATATCGATCATCAGCCCGCTCTGCCGCTCCTTCTCGTAGATCTGGTTGGCCACCATGTCCACCAGCTTTTTCTGCTTGGCGTACAGCAGGGTGGTGTTGATCACACGGCGGTGGACCACCAGGGCGTTGAAGGGGCGGCTGATGAAGTCGGTAATTCCCAGGTTGTAGGCCCGCTCCATGTGGGCGGAGGAGCTCTCCGAGGAGATCATGATGACGGGGACGTCCTCAATCCACCCCTGCTGGTTCATGATGGTCAGTACGCCGAAGCCGTCCATCTCCGGCATGACAATGTCCAGCAGCACCAGGCCGATGCCCATACCGTACTTCTGGAGGGCGGCCACGGCCTCCACGCCGTTCTCCGCCTCAAGGATATCGTATTCATCTCCCAGCATATCCGCCAGGATGGAGCGGTTCATCTCAGAGTCGTCAGCAATGAGAATTCTTTGTTTTCGTTTTTGTTCTGTATTGATATGACACACATCCTTCCTGCGAGGAACAATCGCAACTGAGGCAAGCTGTTAAGAAGCTGCAGCGAACATAGAGGGGGCGAAAGAGCGGCGAATGACCCTACAACTAACCAAACTATAGTATATCAGATTTTTTCCCCGGCGGCAATATCATCCTTTCCAATTTCACGCCGGAGCGTGAAATTATTTTCCCTCTTTTCGATAATACCGGCCCCGTATCCCCGCGCGGACGGGCCGTCGGGCTCCGGAAAGAGTTGCTTTTTCAAAATAAACTGCTATACTGGTAAAGAATCTTACAGAAAGTGGAGGAAAGACACGATGAAGGTACTTCTGCTCAACGGCAGTCCCCACGAGCGGGGCTGCACCTATACCGCGCTCAGCGAGGTGGCCGGCGCCCTGGAGTCCTGCGGCGTCCAGACGGAGATCCTGTGGCTTGGCCAGGAGGCCGCCGTGGGCTGCACCGGCTGCGGGGCCTGCCGCCAGCTGGGCAAATGCGTCCACGGCGGCGTGGTGAACGAGGCCGCGGAGAAGGCCGCCTCCTGCGACGCCCTGGTGGTGGGCTCCCCGGTCCACTACGCCGCCGCCTCGGGCCAGATCACCTGCGCCCTGGACCGGCTGTTCTACTCCGCCGGGAGCGCCCTGCGCTACAAGCCCGCCGCCGCCGTGGCCAGCGCCCGCCGGGCGGGCACCACCGCGGCCCTGGACCAGCTCAGCAAATATTTCACCATCAATCAGATGCCCATCGTCTCCTCCCGGTACTGGTGCATGGTCCACGGAAACACGCCCGATGAGGTCCGGCAGGACGAGGAGGGCATGGCCGTCATGCGCACCCTGGGCCGCAACATGGCCTGGCTGCTGCGCTCCATCGAGGCCGGACGGGCCGCCGGGGTGGAGCTCCCCGACCAGGAGCCCCCGGTCAGAACCAACTTCATCCGCTGACGGCTGGGGCCGTCAGCGGCGGAGCGGGAGGAGGAAACAGCGGCGTGAAGCCTTGTGCTTCACGCCGCTGTCAGGGTTTGTTTGAAAAATGGCAGCACGCCCAAAGGGCGGCCCTTTTGCCGCCCTTGGTCCTATTGCCATTTTTCAAACTGCGCTTACGCGTCAAAAGGGATGCGCGGCATTTTTTGATCGGGATTCGCCGCGCCCTACACCCGGCCGTACATCCTGGCGTACTGGTACAGCTTTTTGGCCAGGGCGGGGCTGGCCTCGTGGGGCAGCAGGCGCCACTGCCAGTTGCCGTCGGCCTTGCCGGGCGTGTTCATGCGCCCCTCGGCCCCCAGGCCCAGGCAGTCCTGCATCTGCACCACGAAGGTGTCCGCCACGGAGGACATGCCGCCGCGGATCATGCCCCAGTTGATGCCCTCCACATCGCTGAGCCCTAAGTACTTGCGGGCCATGGACACATCGGCCCGGTCCGCCTGCTCCTTCCACTGCATGACCGTCTCGTTGTCGTGGGTGCCCACGTAGCAGACGCAGCGGCGGTCATAGGTGTGGGGCAGGTAGTTGCTGGGCTCCCGGGCGTCAAAGGCGAACTCCAGCACCTTCATCCCCGGCAGCCCGGAGTCGGCCAGCAGCTGGTGGACCGCCGGCGTGAGGAAGCCCAGATCCTCGGCGATGAACTCCAGATCGCTGAACCAGCCGGTGAGCACCCCCACCAGATCCATGCCCGGCCCCTTCCGCCAGCGGCCGTTCCGGGCGGTGGTTTCCCCGTAGGGCACGGCCCAGTAGCTCTCCATGCCCCGGAAGTGGTCGATGCGGATCACGTCGAAGAGCCGGCCCGCGCCCTCCACCCGGCGGATCCACCAGCCGAAGCCGTCCTTTTTCATCCGCTCGTAGTCGTACAGGGGGTTGCCCCACAGCTGGCCGTCGGCGGAGAAGTAGTCCGGCGGCACGCCGGAGACCTCGGTGGGCACGCAGTCCTCCCCCAGCTGGAAGAACTCCGGCTCCGCCCAGACGTCGGCGGAGTCCATGGCCACGTAGATGGGCAGATCCCCGATGATCCGGATGCCCAGGGAGTGGATGTACTCCCGCAGGGCGTCCCACTGCCTGAAGAAGAGGAACTGGAGGTAGGAGAAGAACGCCACGTCCTCCCTCAGCTCCTCCCGCCAGCGCTCCACCGCCGCCGGCCTGCGCAGGCGGATCTCCTCGTCCGGCCAGTCCAGCCAGCTCTTCATGCCGAAATGGCGCTTCACCGCCATGAACAGGGCGTAGCTGTCCAGCCACTTGTTCTCCCGGCGGAAGGCCTCCACCGCCTCCCGGTCCCGGGGGTACCCTTTCTGGAAGGCGGCGCGGAGCACGTCAAAGCGGGCGCCGTAGATCCTGCCGTAGTCCACATACCGGGGGTTGGTCCCCCAGTTGATTTTTTCCAGGTCCGCCCGGTCCAGCAGGCCCTCCTCCGCCAGCAGGTCCAGATCGATGAGGTAGGGGTTGCCGGCAAAGGTGGAGAAGGACTGGTAGGGGCTGTCGCCGTAGCTGGTGGGGCCCAGGGGCAGCAGCTGCCAGTACCTCTGTCCGGCGGCGCGGAGGAAGTCCGCGAAGGCGTAGGCCTCCCGCCCCAGCGTACCGATGCCGTAGGGGGAGGGCAGGGAGGAGATATGCAGGAGGATGCCGCTTTTGCGGTCCATAGTCCATCACTCTTTCCGTTTTCAAATTGGGAGCCGCCTGAAAAAAGCGGGCTCCAGTGTCTGCCGCCCCTATTTTACCATCGGAAGCGCCCGGTGTAAAGAGACACTTCCGCCTATCCGGGCAGGTCTATCCGTTCTGCCCCTCCAGATAGCGCATGAGCAGCTGCGCCGCCTCGGCCCGGGTGGTGTAGCCCTTCGGCTCCAGCAGCCCGCCGGAGCGCCCCGTCAGAAGTCCGCGCCCCACGGCCCAGGATACGGCCTCCGCGGCCCAGCCGGAGACCTCCGCCCCGTCGGCGAACGCGGAGAGATCCCCCGCCGCCGCCGCGTCCCCGCCCCCCATCCGGTCGTACCGCCAGAGCATCACCGCCAGCTGCTGGCGGGTGACGTTGGCGGGTCCGGCGAAGGTGGTCTCGTCGTATCCCCCCACCAGGCCCTGCTCCCAGGCCCAGCGCAGCGCGGTCTGATAGCCGGCGGACCGGGGGACGTCGGTAAAGGGCAGGGCCGAGGCCGGGCGGCTGGGCGCGGGGCTCCCGGCCATCCGGTACAGGGCGTTCAGAAGGTGAATCCGCGTGGCGGACTCTTTGGGTTGGAAGGCCAGCTCCCCGCCCCCGTCCATGAGCTTTTCCGCCCAGACGAAGTCCACCGCCCGGTGGTACCACGCCCCCCGGTCCACGTCGGTGAGCAGTGCCATGGCGCAGGGCTCCGCGCCCTCGGGCGTAATCTCGTATCCCGCGGCGTTGGAGGCGTAGTCCTCCACGGCCACGTACAGCCGCCCCGGATCCCGGCCGGAGAGGTCCACTGTCCGGGTCACCGCCTCCCCCGCCTCCTCCGGGAAGAAGGCGTCCTCAAAGAGCACCTCCCCCGCCTCGTCCCGGACGGAGGCCCAGGCCACGTGCCGGTTGTCCCGGAAGGTGAGCGTCAGCTCGTCCCCCGTCCAGCCGGCGGAGATCGACGGGGCGCTGGAGTCCACCGCCACGGGGAAGCTCCACTCCAGATATGCCCGGCAGGGCTCCTCCAGCAGCCACCCGTAGGAGTCCGGATCCCCCCGATCCGGCTTTTGTTCCTCATAGACCGCCTGCATCTCCCCGTCGCTGTCCAGCCAGGCGAAGAAGTCCACCCTGGCCTGGGTCCCGTCGGGCAGGGGAAACCCCTCCGCGTCCCCGCCGTCCCAGCAGAACTGGACGCTGGCGGTCATCTCCCCGGTGTAGGCGTCCGGCCCCGATTTGGGCAGCCAGGAGCGGTCGTCCACATAGCAGATCTCCTCCCCGGCGGAGACCACCATGACCACGTGGGCGGCGTTGCGCAGGGTGTACAGCTCCCCGAAGCAGAGCTGTCCCCGGCAGTAGGCCGCGTCGGTGGACTGGCCGGGGATGGCGTTCCGGCGGCTGTCGGGCGCGGCGAAGGCGCGGCCGTTCTCCCCCAGCAGGGGCACGTCCTCCCCCTGGGCGGCGCGGCTGCCCACATAGGCCAGATTGACGCCCAGCTCGCCGGACGCCAGCTCCCGCCACGACTGCACGGATCCGCCCCGGGCGGCCAGCTGGAACCGGGCCTCCTGGGCGTCCCGGAAGTCCGCTCTGTCCAGGATGGGGGCCCCGCCCCAGTCCCCGCAGAAGCCCAGGAGGGCGGCGTGGACCGCCGCGCCCCCCTCCGTTTCGGCGGTGAGGTAGCCCTCCACAAAAAAGCCCTCGGAATACGTCTCCTCCAGCTCCCGCCGGAGCTCCGGGGTCACCGACAGCGTCAGGGGGATCTCCACCGTCTCCCCTGCGGGAACGGTGACGGACCGCTCCCCCTCCAGCGCCACTCCCGCAGTGATGTCCCTGGGCTCCAGGAGGCTGCGGACGGCCCCGTCCCGCTCCCCGCCGGCGTCCGTGAGGGCCGTCAGTGCCAGCTCCACGGCCGCGTCCTCCTCGGAGAGGTTCTCCAGGGTGAGGGTGAAGGCAAACCGTCCCTCCCCGTCCTCCCCCAGCTCCAGCAGGGGATCGCCCACCACCAGCGGGCTGGCGGCGGCCGCCGCCGCGTCTATGAGGCCGGCCCCCTGCTTTCTGGGGGAGAAGGGGACGCCCGAACCGGTCTCCATGATCTGCGCGGTGCTCTCCAGCAGGCGCTCCGCCAGATCCGCGGCCTCCTCCTTGTCCGTCACGCCCCGCTCCCGCAGGGTCTGGAGCAGGACCGCCAGGGCCCCGGCCGCGCTGCCGGAGGCCATGGAGGTGCCGCTCTCCCGCAGGTAGGTTTCGTCCCCCGCCCCGGCGGCGGAGAGGACCGGGCCGCCGAAGGCGGTCAGCGCCGGCACCAGCCGCAGATCCGAGGTGGTGCCCCAGGAGGAGTACCCCGCCGGCACCGGCGCGCCCCGCTCCTCGTCCCACTCCGCCGCCGCCACCGCCAGGGTCCCCCGGTAGGCGGCCGGGGAGCAGACGGTGCCGTAGTCCGGGTATCCGGCGGACGGCAGGGTGGAGCCCTGGGTTTTCAGCTCCGTGGCCGCGCCGCTGTTGCCCGCCGCGCAGCACAGCAGCACCCCCGACTCCCGCAGCTGGGCAAAGGCCCGGCAGTAGAGGCCGTCCAGGGCGCCGTCGGCGGTGAACCCGCCGCCGCTGCCCAGGGAGAGGTTGATGACGTCCGCGCCCAGGTTCCAGGCGTCCTCCAGGGCGCGGAGGATCACCGCGTCGTCCGCGCCGCTGCCCTTCCCGTCCGGGAAGACCTTCATGGCCAGCAGCTGGGCCGCCGGGGCCGCCCCCCGGAAGAGGACCTGCCCGTCCCCGTCCAGGACGTACCCCGCCGCGAGGCCGGCCACGTGGGTGCCGTGGTCGTCGGTGGTGGACACGTCGTCGTCCCGGCCGTAGTAGTCAAAGGCAAAGGGGATTTTAGCCGACACGTAGGCCCCCTCGGTCCGCCCCCGGTCCGCGAAGGCGGCGATGTCCGCCGGCGTGAGGGCCGGGCTGCGGACCTGCCCCCAGTCCGCGAAGGCGTCGTGGCTGGTGCGCAGTCCGCTGTCCACCACGGCAATCACCGTGCCGCCGCCGTCATACCCCGCCTCCCGCAGCGGTTCCAGCCCCATCAGCTCCAGGGCCGCCGGGGACCAGACCTCGGTCCCTCCGCCGCTCCGGGGCCGGGCGCGGCTCTGGACCGGCACGACACCGGCCACGCCCTCCATGCTCCGCAGGGCCCGCAGCGCCCCGGAATCGGCCTCCACGGCCGCGCCGGAGAAGATGCGCTCATAGCGCCAGAGGACCTCCACCCCCGGCTCCTCCTCCAGGGCGGCGTCCGTCAGCGCGGCGTCCTCCTCGAAGAGGATGATGGCCCGGGCGGTCCCGGCCTCCGCCGCCCCGGCGGCAGAGCACAGCAAAAAAACAGCGGGGAGCAAAAGGAGCCATTTCCAGTACTTCATCGCGTATTCCTCCAGTGGATTGATTCATGGCAGGGCGGCACAGCAAAACATGTTTAGAGCCTGTTTCACATCTCCCCGCGCCCCGCTGAGACAGCCCCGCCCCGCTCTATCCGGCGGATAAAGCGGGGCGGATTGTCCCTATTGGATTTGACGGGCAGGGCGCGCGCGCTCACCCCTCCTGGGTCTGGGGCGGGTCGTGCCGGGGGCTCTCGCTGACCAGCTGAGCCGCCTGCACCAGGGCGGTGCGCACATCCGTGAGATGCTGGATGCGCAGGGAGTCCGCCTTGCTGATAGCGCCGCCGGCCCGGGTGGCCACATACCGGGGGGGGAGGTGGTTGAGGGCAAGGGCGGCAATATCGCTCCGGCACTGCTCGCACAGGCAGCAGCCCAGACTGTCGCCCCGCAGATCCAGCTCCTCCTCCACCATCGCTTCCATCATATTCTCATATCTTCTCATTAGCATACTCCTCCATTCGTACCTCCTTTATACCACACTCACCGGCAGATTGTCAAGCTGGAACTCCCGCGGCCTTATATGGTATGATTTAAGCCCCTTGCCGGACCGCTCCCCGTGTGACCTGCACAAAGTGGTCAAGTATAGAATTTCTCTCAGATCCGCAATGGTTTGAGCCATACTTGACCACTTAGCGCCTCTCTGACGGGGAAGCATCAGACAGCTGCGGTGAAAAAAGGACCGGGGCCTGCCGCCTCCCCCGCCGGACCGGCCCTGACGGCGCTATTCCCCGCACAGCTCCCCCTGGAGAACTCCGCCGCCGGCAGATACGATGCGGGTCAGGCGGACCTGGTTATGCAGGCCCTCCCCACGGACGGCCACACCGGCGTAGTTGGGGGCGTGGCCCCGGCAGAGGCCGTCCGCGGACTGCTCGTAGAGCACCGGGTACACCTCCCCCACGCAGGCGGCCAGATAGGCGTCCCGCATCTCCCGGGCGGCGGCGGCGGCCCGGGCCGCCCGCTCCTCCTTCACCGCCTTGGGCACCTGCTCCATCTCCGCGGCCGGGGTGCCGGGCCGGATGGAGTAGGGGAAGATGTGCATATCCGCAAAGGCGCACTGCCGGATGAACGCCAACGTGGCGGCGAACTCCTCCTCCGTCTCCCCGGGAAAGCCCGTGATCAGATCCGTGGTGACGGCCGGGCGGTGAAAGTACCTGTTGAGCAGGTCCACGCTCTCCCGGTACCGGGCGGCGCCGTATTTCCGGTTCATGCGGCGCAGGGTGGCGTCGCAGCCGGACTGGAGGGACAGGTGGAAGTGGGGGCAGAGGTTGGGCAGGGCCGCCCCCCGGCGGCAGAAGTCCTCGGTGACTGTCCTGGGCTCCAGGGAGCCCAGGCGGACACGCATGTCCCCCGCCGCCCGGCACACCGTCTCAATGAGGTCCATGAGCCCCGGCTCCCCCGGCAGGTCCCGGCCCCAGGAGGAGATCTCGATGCCCGTGACCACAATCTCCCGGTACCCCTCCTCCCCCAGGCGGCGGACCTCCGCGGCGGCGGACGCCGCCGGCAGGGAGCGCACCGGCCCCCGGGCATAGGGGATGATGCAGTAGGTGCAGAAGTTGACGCACCCGTCCTCCACCTTCAGCATGGCCCGGGTCCGGGCGGCCAGCCCCCCGGCAGGCAGCTCCTCAAAGCTCCGGCGGCGCAGGGCCTCGTCCAGGCTCACCACCGGCTCCCGCTCCCGGACCGCGCCCTCCAGCAGATCCAAAAACCGCATCCGGTCCCCGGTTCCGGCGATCAGATCCACGTCCAGGGCGCGGACCTCCTCCCGGTGGGTCTGGGCGTAGCACCCGCACACCGCCACCACGGCGTCCGGGCTCCGCTTCCTGGCCCGGCGGATCATCTGCCGGGACTTCCTGTCGCTGACGGCGGTGACGGAGCAGGTGTTGACCACGTAGGCGTCCGCCGGGCCCTCGAAGGGGACCAGGGCGTGACCCCGGGCGGCCAGCTCCCGCTCCATGGCCGCCGTCTCGTATTGATTGACCTTGCACCCCAGGGTGCAGATGGCGATATTCATGTCGATTCCTCCCGCGCGTTTCTCATCGTCCCGCCGGGCGCAGCTCCATCTTGATCCGCCGCCACACCTCGCCCATGCAGGCGAACTCTCCCCCGTCCTGCGTCTCCGCCGGGCGGAAGCCGCAGGACTCGTAGCACCGCCGGGCGGCCAGGTTGTTGTCAAACACCACCAGGGTGATTTTCTTCGCCCCGGCGCACTGGAAGGCAAACCGGGCGGCCAGGCATATCAGCTCCCGGCCGTATCCGCGCCCGCGCCTGCTGCCGTCCACGATGACGAACCCGAAGTGGATCGTGTCCATGCTCCCGTCCGCGCAGCGCATGGTCAGGTGGCCGGCGGGCCTGCCGTCCTCGTCCACGGCCGTCATCTGCCAGCGGTCCGGCCGGTTTCCGCATCTGTCATAGTAGTCGTTCAGCGCCTGTGGCGTCAGCGGGCAGGGGCAGTCCAGCAGGCGGTCCGCGCTCCACTGGCGAAGGGCGTACTCGCTGCCTGTCCACTTGACGATCTCCCGGGCGTCGTCCGGCGCGTAGGGTCTCAGCCGCAGCATACCGGTTCCTCCAAATCCTTGATGTACCACACGTCGCAGGAGAAGTGGCCGGTGTCCAGCAGGGGCCTGTCCAGCCTGCGAAAGCCCCACTTCTGATAGAAGCGGTTGGCGGCGGTCATGTTGTGCAGCGTCTCGATATAGCACTGCTTGTAATACTGTCCCGCATAGGCCAGGCACAGCGCCATCAGCTCCCGGGCCGCACCCGTCCCCCGGACCTGGGGCAGGCAGTACATCTTCTGCAGCTCGCAGACCCGGTCCGTGAGCCCCCCGATGCCCGCGCCGCCCACGGCCCGGTCCGCCCCGTCGGCAACGACCCAGTACCGGAAGCCCTCCCGGCTGTAGACCTCGGAGAAGCGGCCCAGATCGGGATCGCACCAGGCCGTGCCCTCCCGGTTCCAGCCGAACTCGATGAGGCAGGAGCGGATGACGCCCTCCACGTCCCGGTTGTCCCGGGGCGCGATCTCCCGGATTGTGTACACCATGGCGCTCACGCCTCCCCCGCGGCGGTCCGGTCCGCCATCGTGCCCACGCACCGGTTGATGGGCAGGCCCCCGGCGAAGAATTTGGCCTCGTAGTCGGTCATCACCCCCCGGGGGCCCTCCCCGTGGAGGTTCCGGGTCACCTCGCTGAGCTCGTACCCGGCCGCCGGGAACTCCAGCAGGGAGAACTCGAAGAGGGGCTGGTTATCGGTTTTGAAGTGGATCTGGCCGCTGGGGCGCAGCACCTTGCGGTAGGTCTCCAGAAAGTCCCGGTGGGTCAGCCGGCGCTTGGCCTGCCCCCTGGGCGGCCACGGGTCGCAGAAGTTGATATAGATGAGGTCCGCCTCGCCCTCGTCGAAGTAGTCCGGCAGCAGGGCCGCGTCCCCCACCAGAAAGAAGACGTTTTTCAGCTCCAGCTCCATGGCCCGCTCCATGGCCACCACCAGGGCGTCCGGCACCTTCTCGATGGCCACGAACAGCACGTCCGGGTTCTGCCGGGCCGTCTCCACGGTGAACCGGCCCTTGCCGCAGCCCAGCTCCAGCCGCAGCGCGCCGGCGCCGGGCATCAGCGTCTCCCGCCACCGGCCCCGCAGGGCGAAGCCGTCCCGGATCCGGCAGGCGGCGCACCGCTCCATCCGGGGAATCAAATTTTTCTTTTTTCGCATCCGCATGGGACTCTACCTCCAGTGCAGTTATCGCCTGATTGTACCACGCCCCGGCGGGAAATACAAGAAAGAGATTCCCCCGCCGGCGGCAGTTCCGCCGTTTTTTTCCGCTTCCCTATTGGTTTTGCCGGGGAAGTGTGGTATACTGAGCTGTCAAACACCGGCCCCCCGCCCGGCTGCCGGCATCCGGCGGCGGGGCGGCGGGGCCCTGAAAGAGGAGAATGCCATGGCCAGATCGGTCCGCAGGCGGAGGCGGCGTCCCCACCGCCTGCTGAAGCTGTTGGTGCTGTTGGCGCTGTGCGCCGTTTTTTTCTGGTGGAGCAACCACTCCCTGCAGACGGATCGCTTCACCTACCGCTCCCCCCGCCTTCCCGCCGGATTTGACGGCTGCGTGATTGTCCAGCTGTCGGACCTCCACGGCGCGGACTTCGGGGAGGGAAACCGGGAGCTGACGGAGAGGGTCCGGGCGCTCTCCCCGGACTATATCTTCCTGACCGGGGATCTGCTGGACCGCTACCGCCGCACGCCCCAGAGCTACGCGGTGGAGCTGGGCCGGGCCATGGCGGGGATTGCACCCACCTACTTTGTCACCGGCAACCACGAGTGGGCCCTGCCGGACGTGCCGGGGCTGAAGCGGAAGCTGGAGGAGGCCGGGGTGACGGTGCTGAGCAACGAGACGGCGGTCCTCGCCAGGGGCGGGGACGAGATCGTCCTGGCGGGCATCGACGACCCCAACGGCTACGCGGATCAGAAGACGCCGGAGGAGCTGGCGGAGGAGGTCCGCGCCGCCTGCGGGGACGCCTTCTGGCTGCTCCTGGCCCACCGCAACAACTATTTTGAGGACCGCTACAGCCTGCTGGGGGCGGATCTGGTGATCTCCGGCCATGGCCACGGGGGCCTCATCCGCCTGCCCTTCACCGATGGCCTGGTCAGCGTGGAGCGGACGCTGTTCCCCTCCTTCACGGCGGGGTTTTACGAGGCCAACGGCGGGGAGGTCTTTGTCTCCCGGGGACTGGGGAATTCCGGGCCCAGCTTCCGGCTGTTCAACCGGCCCCAGGTGGCGGTGCTGACCCTGGAGCGGGGATAGCGTCGCTTCAAGGTCACTTCTATGTGGGGGCTTCGCGCCCCCACGCCCCGCGGTTACTTTTTG
>CAJUQS010000171.1 GCA_910588365.1 uncultured Oscillospiraceae bacterium
CCACAAGCTGCCGGAGACGGCCCGCCAGATGTTTGGGGTGACCTTGGCGGCGGAGGACATCCGCGCCCTGACCCACAGCCTGCGGGGAGAACGCTTCCTGCTGGCGGCGGAAGTACTGGCCGACAGTGTTGCGCCGCTGATGCGGAAACTGGCCCGCCCGCCGGAGGGCAAGCCCTTCGACCACTACCAGAAATCGCTGGCCGCGCCGGAGCGGAGCCTGACGGTGATCAACCGGCAGCTCCACGGCCTGCTGACACCCGCCACCCGCAGGCGGCTGAAGAACGTCTCCTCCTCCGTGTCCCTGTTCCACCAGGGCCACCCGGACATGGTCTTCTACACCGAGGAGGACGCCCACGGCGGCACCATGCTGTGCGCCACCATTGCCGACCTGACCGCCCAGCTCCGCCAGACACTCTGGCGGCAGGAGCGGCCCGTTGTCCTCACCTCCGCCACCCTGGCTGTGGGCGAGGACTTCCGGCGCTTCAAGGAGGAAACGGGCCTGCTGACCGACAGCCGGGTCATGGAGTCTGTTGTCCCTTCGCCCTTCAACTACCAGCAGAACTGTCTGCTGTACTTACCGAAGTTTCCGCCCAGGCAGAAGGACACCGGCTATTATGACAAGCTGGCCAAGGAGATCGCTGCCCTGCTGGACGCGGCCCAGGGCCATGCCCTGGCGCTGTTCACCTCCTACGCCGCCATGTCGGCGGTGAAGGAGCGTCTGCCGGGTCACGGCCTGCGCTATCCGCTGTTCACCATGGGCCGCAGCACCATCCATACCACCGAGCAGTTCAAGGCCAGTCCAGGCAGTGTGCTGCTGGCGGCAGGGGCCGCCTGGGAGGGGTTTGATTTCCCCGGCGACTGCGTGTCCCTGCTGATCATCCCCCGCCTGCCCTTCGCCGTTCCAGACGCTCTGAAAGAAAAGGAGCGGGAGAATCATCCCACCCTCCGGCTGTTCATCCGGGCGGTAGTGGTGCCGGAGATGCAGATCAAGCTGAAGCAGGGCTTCGGGCGGGCCATCCGCACCGAGACTGACACCTGCGTGGTGGCCATCCTGGACGAGCGGGCCGCCAAGGGAAAACGCTACAGCAAGGATGTGCTGGCCGCCCTACCGGAGATGCCGGTCACCGGCAGCCTGGAGGATGTGGCACGGTTTATCCGGCAGGTGAAAGGGCCGGACTATTTCCGGGAGGCATCCGCATGATCGATGTGAAGAACGAGATGCGGTATATCCTGGTGACCCGCTTGCTGGAGCAGGCGGCGGAGGCCGGCCTTCTATCCGCTGAGGAACTGTGGGCCGCCAAGCGGCTGGCGCTGGAACGCTACCGCCCCGCAACTGTGTGGGAATAGTGATAGCTATTCCCGCCGAGGTGTGGTAGTGTTGTCGGTACCCAGAGGAAAGGAGGCCGCGGCATGGAATACCCGTTTTATCTGGAACAGAAATTTTTCGATGTCGGACGCCTGGAGACCCGCACCCTGACCGCCCAAGAGGCGGAGGCCCTCAACTACGAGGACGGCTACAAGGCCCACGGCGAGGGCTACACCCTGTATGTGGACGGCTACAACAGCCTGGATGCCATCCAGAATTATCTGGACGAGTGGGAGGCCACGAAACGGGCCTATGCGGAGCAGTGAGCCGGAAGGGAGTGTGCGCCAGATGAGCAAAAATGTCACCATCATCCCGCCCAGCGAGGACAGGCCCGCTATTCTGCGGGTGGCGGCATACTGCCGGGTAAGCACAGACTCCGATGATCAGGCCACGTCCTATGCCTCCCAGATCCGCAGCTACACCGAGCTGATCAGCCAGCATGAGGGCTGGGAGCTGGTGGACATTTACGCCGATGAGGCGGTGAGCGGCACGAAAACGGAC
>CAJUQS010000172.1 GCA_910588365.1 uncultured Oscillospiraceae bacterium
AACGCTGTCTGGCCAGTCTTTTTCCCGCCATACTGTGTCGCTTTCCCTTGCAATCCGTCAGGATTGCTGCGGAAAATCTCCTTGTCTGACGAGAAAAATACTCGTCCATCCAGCATCCCCCGGTTATGAATACAGGTTCTAAATCGCCATTTCAAATTCAAACCAGCTGTAGGATCGTCCCTCCACGATGGCCCAGGTGTACCCGTGGGCCTCGCACTCCGCCCAGGTGAGGTAGCGGAAATAGAATTCCACATCCAGGTGGCAGGGGATGATATCCAGGATGATGTCCCGGATCTGTTCAAATCCCTCCGGGATCCCGATGACATTTGGAAAAATCACCCGGATATATCCAAACCTCCCCTTCTCCAGAGCCAGGGCGTTGATGCCGCAGCCGGAGATGGTGTCGTTGATGGCGGTCAGAGTGAAGCAGTCGCCGCTGATACGCAGAAGAGCGGCAATGGCCTGGCGGCGGAGCTCGGTGGAGTAATGGACCGGGGTGCGGGCAAACAGCGCCTCCAGGCGGTCCAGGCCCTCGCCCTCGGCGGTTGCCAGGGACCCCTCCCGCTCCACATCGTCCAGCCGGCCTCGGACGCCGTCCAGCCCGCGGCCGAGGGCCTCCAGCTCGCTGTCGCTGAGGCTCCCCGGAGTCAAATCGTAGACACCCAGAGGGCGCAGCAGGGTTCTCAGCTGATCGCCGCTGCCCATCAGCCCGCCCTCCATTCCGACAGGGTCACTGTGCCCAGGCTGGGCAGTACCGTGGGACTGGCCGTCAGGTCTGATGTAGGGGAGAAGAAGCGGTAGTTCTGGACGCTGTCCAGGTTGTACAGCAGACTCCCCAGGAAGGCCAGCGTGACCTCCTTGCCCAGCAGGGCCCCGGTGAAGGCCCCGCGCAGCGCCGCGTCCGCATCTATCCTGGCCTTCTCGAAGCTGGCGTTCCCTGCGGGGCGGATGGCGGCGGAGATGTTCACGGGCCGGAGCGTCGGTGCCAGAACCCGAAGATCCACCGAGATCTCCCGCTTCTCCTGTAAATACTCGTTCAGCTCCGCCAGCAGCGCCGCGTCAGGGATGCCCCCGTCGGCGGCCACGTAGAGATCCACCGTGCCCACGCCCCTGGGGTGGCGCACCGCCACGGCTGCCGCGACACCGGTGCGGGACAGGGCGGTGTGCTCGTAGTAGGCGGCGTTGGCGCCGTTGGGCAGGCGGAGGTAGCTGTCCAGCAGGCGCCTGCGCAGGGACTCGTCGTCCTCCTCGTCGTCCCCGCCGCTGAAGGCCTCCGGATTGGTACAGGCCCTGATGCCCACGGGCATGGCGGCCATGATGGTGATGGTTCCGGCGGCCGTGTTTCCCTGCCTGCCCGGCTCCAGGGCCGCGGCGGGAACGTCCGCGTAGAGAGCCCCGGCCGGAAGGACGGCGTCGTCCGTGGTTGCGAAACGGATGCCCTCCCCGGTCATGCACACCGTTCCGGCGCCTATGGTCAGATCGCTGCCGACGGCGCTGGAGATGCCGAAGCGCAGGGTCCCTGTGGCACAGGTGGCGACGCCGCGCTTGATTCCCCGCAGCTGGGCGTGGCGCTCCAGATATGCCCCCCTGGCGGTCTGGGGGAAGCTCTGATCCAGCAGCCACTGGGCCTGATGGTAGAGTCCCTGGATCTGTGCCGCCGCCGCATAGAGCCGGGCGGACAGATCGCAGGAGGCGTGGGGCAGATACCCGCTGGCCTCGCTGAACACCGCCAGCATCTCCTGATAGATTTCCTCCATGGTTTTCTTTTGCATCCTGCACATCCTCTCTCAAACAGTCACGGTCACGGAGAGCGGCTCCCCCCGGCTGGTCAGGGAGACTGTCAGCCGGGCGCGCCCATCCCCGGCCGGTTCAAGCTCCACGTCCGAAACCGTCACGTCCTCCCCGGCCAGGGCCTCCGCCACATACTGCCGGGCAGCGGAGAGCCGCTGGGGAACGGGCTCCCTGCCCAGCAGGTACAGCCGACTGCCCAGATCGGGAAGGGGCGGGAACTGCCCCCGGCGGGCGGTCAGGCGGAACAGCACCCGCTCCAGCAGGGCGTCCGCGCCGGCGCAGCGCTCCACGCCGCCCAGCCCATCGGCGATGTAGTCGCCGTTACAAAGCTTCGCTTCCATTGCGCCTCCTCTTCTTATTCCATGCCGCACATGCAGGGCCGGTAGGGCATGCCGTTGATGATGAGTGTGCCGTTGATCTGGATGTCTCCCTCTATCCGGATGTCTCCGGACAGCTTCACACTGCCCTTGACCTCCAGGCTGTTCTCCAGGGAAACACGGCCCTTGACCAGGATGGAGCCGTCCGCCTTCAAATAGATGGACGCCTCGCCGCTGGAGAACAGGAACAGCTCCCCGGGGACCATCCCCTCCGGGGTGTCCCCGGCGGTGTCCGCCGCGACGACGCACCGCTCCTGACCGCCCACGCCCCCCTTGAGCACCAGCACCGTGTCCCCGGCCAGGGGCTGCCAGATGATGCCGCCGGGGCAGAAGACCTCCAGATCCCGCTGTTCCCCGCGGGTCATCACTGAGGCGCTGCCGCCGCCGATGGTGGTCACGCCCATGTCGGCGGCGGTGGCCTCCCGCTCGGAGGCCTGGCGCATGGAAATCGCTTTTGACAGCCACATATCCGCTCACCTCACACTCAATGTCAGCTCTGTCCGCCCGCCGTCCCCGTCCATGCGGCTGCGCGCGCGGACCACCTCATACTGTCCGGACAGATTCAGCCGCCTGAGCTCCAGGCTGACCCGATCCCCGGGGAAGGCCGCGAAGGGGAAGGGCAGCTCCGCCTCGATCTCCAGCTGTTCCAGAGCGGACTGGGCGATCTGGTACTCGCCGGTGTACCGGCGGGTGTCGGGGGTGCTGCGGGGCATGTAGAGCACGTGCCGCCGCCGTCCGCCGGCGGCGGTGAAAGCCCGGTTCACAACCTGGTGTGCGACACCCTGGACCTTGTCCTGGATCAACACCTCCGAGATAACGCCGTACCGGTCCTCCCGCTTGCGCAGGGAGAGCAGGGGGCTGTCATCGCCGATTCGCAGCAGCTTCCCGCTGCCCCACAGGGGGGCGGTCACCAGCACACCTTCCCGGGTGAAATAGGGGTCAAACCCGCCGAACCGGCGGGTGAAGCCCTGGAGGGCCCGCCACTGGCTGGACCCGGAGGTGACGGAGTAGCTGTCGCCGGAGACATCCCGCCTCGCGTCCACCGGGATGCCGTAGGGGGAGACGTGGCTGCCCAGGACCTCGGACAGCAGCGCCCGCTCGTAGGTAATCGCCTCGGACTCGTTGTCCAGCAGTAGCGCCGCCATACCTCGTCCCTCCACGGCGGCCAGCAGTCCCTGCTGGGACAGGGAGATCTCATAGGCGTCCACCACGCCCCGCAGCATGACGGCGCCGTCCTGGAAGGCTGTGAAGCGGGTGGCCTTGGGCAGGACCCCGGCCATTCCCTTGTCGTAGATGCATACTGCGGACAGGCTGTCGCAGGGGACGGACCCGGTAAACTCCAGATCCCACCGCAGAAGGATGGGCAGCTCATATACAGCTCCGTCATAGGTTTCCAACTGGATGTTCAGCATGGGATCACCACCTGCTCCCCCGTTCGGATGAAATTGGGATTTTTGATGCCCGGGTTTGCGGCCAGCAGGTCCTCCATGGCCACGCCGTGCCGCTGGGCGATGCCCCAGAGGGTGTCCCCGCCCGTCACGGTGCAGCGGGTGAGGGCGGAGGACCGCCGCGCTCCGGCGGCTCCCTCCAGCGCGGTCAATCCGTCGCCGTACCCGTCGAACCGCTCCCGGAACTCAAAGCTGTAGCGCACATAGTCCGGCAGCGGCTCCTGCTCCAGCTTCAGCAGGGTGAAGTGGGCGTTGGCGATCTGCCACAGGGGATGAATCAGCAGGCCCGGCCCCTCCCCGTAGAACACGGAGGCCAGCCGCCTGAACTCGTCATAGGCGTCCTTCCCGGCAAACTCCCCCTGCCCCCGCATGACCCGGCAGCCCTGGCCCAGATCCTGGGTGCAGTAGCGGCCAAAGGGGACCTTGTGGACGGCCACCTGCCGCTCGTAGGTGATGGAGTAGACGGCCGGATTGTGCGGCCAGATGTAGTCCTTGTAGCGCATAGGGGTCAGAAGCATGTCCCGTCACCTCCATCAATACAGCGGAAAGCCGTTGTCGTAGCGCCGTCCGTCCCGGCGGAAGGCCAGGGAGACCGCCTCCGCTGTCAGCGGCGCGGCCCCCGGCACCACCAGCTCCTCGGCCATCACGGCCTGTCGGCCGGGCGGGCCGTCCGCACCGGCGGAGACGACAATTCCCGCGCCCAGCGGCGTCTCCGCAGCGGGCCCTGGCTCCGCCCGGAGAGCGGGCGCCTCCAGCTCACGCTCCTGCGCCTCCTCCCAGACGGTCTCCGCCGCCGGGATCTGGCTGGCCGGATCCAGCCGTACCGCCGGGGCGTCGGGGACCGGCGTGTCCGGCGCGGCCTGGACGCTCTTCGCCTCCAGCTCCCGGGCGGCATCTTTTGGGGTAGCTACCGGCGTGCTGTCCGCAGGCCGATCCGCCCTCTCTGGCGGCTCGGGCGGTCCATCCGCCTCCCGGGCAGACGGCTCCAGCCGGACGGCCTCCGCTTCGGCGGGGCCGGCAGCCGCCGTGTCCGGATACATCACACCGGGTTCCGGCGCGGCGGCGGAGACGGGCGCTCCGGCGCTCTCAGGCGGGGGGAGCTCCCGTTGTACCGCCCGGCGGACGGCCGGGGCCTCCTCTTGGGCGGCGGACCGGGGCGGCCGGGCGCTCTCCGGGGGTTTCAGCTCCCGGCTGAGCAGCTGGAAGCGCTCTGGATCGAAAACGGCGCTCTCCGCCTGCTCCCTCGCGGGGCTGGCGGCGTGCTCCGGTCCGCCGCCAGCCGCCTCCGAGAGCCGGCGCAGCTGCTCAATCAGCATGGTAAACTGGTGCAGCGCCTCCACGGGAAGCTGTACGTTCACTTGAATCAGCTCCCGGTCCTCCATCAGGCGCCCACCTCAACCCGGCTGGCGGCCACCACGGTCACCTTCTCCGCCACCATGGAGCCCACCTTGCCCTCCTCCTGGATGGCGCTCCACTGACAGCCGCTATAGATGACTTTCCGGTCCGGCTTGCAGATCACCAGGGAGAAGTCCGCCAGGGCGAAGAAGTCGATGCCGTCGCTGATGGCGTCGTCCGTGGCGTAGAGCCTGGTCAGCTCCAGCACGTATTTGTTCTGCCCGTTGATGGTGGCCACCGGCTCGCTCTCGCCGAATGCCTCCACTACCTGGCTGGTCTTGGTGGCCTTGGCGGTGTAGCTCTGTACCACCGCCACCTTCCGTCCATCCAGCTCCAGATAGATGTCGCAGCTGGTGGGAAATCCTGTCATTTCCATGGCAATCCCTCCTGATTAAATCGTGATGTGGGCGGTCAGATAGATCTGATTGAGCCCGTGGGCCACGGCGAAGCTGAACTCCACCAGACACACGGTGGGGTCCTCCTCATAGACGGAGACCGTCACCTCGCCGTAGCTGTCGATAATCTCCGCCCTGAGCTTGCTCTCCAGCTCCACAATGACCTGGGAGCGGATGGCGCCCCGGGTCTGCGCGGTGTTCTTCATCCGGCTGAACCGGCTGCGCAGGCTCTGCCGGATGGCGGGAATCACGTCGTCCACCACCAGGATGGTGGTCAGCTCCCGCCAGGCGGTGTCCGGCGCGCCGCCGGTGGTGGTGCGGGTGGTGATGCCCCGGATCGGGGAGACCACGCCGCCCACGGCCTCCAGAGGTGTTACACCGCCCTGGACCAGCAGGTCGATCTCGTTGTCGCCATACTGCTGGCTGACGCCCCCCAGTCCGCCGAGACCGGTTCCGTTGAGGGGGATGGCCGGATCCCTGGTGACGGCGATGGCACTGGCCACCGCAGCGGCGGCAAACATGCCCGGCAGGACCGCGCCGCCGCTGTCCAGGGCATCGGGGCCCACCAGAACCATGCGCTCGCTGTTGAGCTCCTTGGCACGGCCGGTCAGTTCCTCCGGCGTGGCGCCGCTCATGCCCACAACGGCAATCCGCTCCCTGCGGGAGGCGGAGGCGGCCTCCAGGCTGGTGCGGAGGGCCTGCTGTACGGTCAGCTCGCCGCTGTCGCAGACGATGATCTGGACGTGCTCCGCGGCCTTCAGTACCTCAAAGGCCCCCTCGTAGTCCTCGCCGCTGACGGCCACAGCCACCACGGTGGACGCGCCGCCCTGGAACAGAAGGCGCAGCATGGCGGACATGCCGGGACTGCCCTTTTCGTCCTCGCCGAAGGCGGACACACCCGCCTCATAGCTGGTCAGGGTAACCGGGACGCCGGCCGTCCCGCCGGCGGCTTTGGCCGCCAAGCCGATGGTACGGATGGCCCGCCCGCCCCGGATGGTGGCGGAGGCGTCGTAGGAGGAGTAGACCCCCGGACGCTCGTGGATAATGCTCTTCATCTTGTTACCACACCTTTCAAAATAAAATCAGTGAGCCACAGCCCGTCCTCAGAGGCCGCCGCGGTGAAGAAGGCGGTGCACGAGAGGCTGCCCCGCCGCAGAAACATGGCGGTATCCTCGTCCCAGACCGTCTCTTCCCACTTCAGCTCCGATGGCCGCAGTCCTGCGGGCAGGCCCTCCAGCATAACCTGGTGGAGCCCCTCCAGCACATTGTCGCACCGCGCCGCCCCCTCGCCGGGCGGGCAGTAGATGTCCAGAGACAGCGTCAGTTCCAGCCGCATCCCATAGACCTCCTGGCACAGCTGCGTGTCCGGGTCTGTCCGCTGGCCCAGGTAGCTGCTCAGAGCGCCGCCCCGGCTCTCCCCCTGGCGCAGGCCCACGGCCACCACCGGCTGGCTGTAGGACCGGACCCAGCCCGGGGAGAAGGCGGCCTGGGCGGCGATGCCTGCCCGCTCCAGTGCCGCAGAGAGCGCGGCTTTCACCTGCTCCAGTCCGTTCATTCCGCCGCATTCCTCCTCTCCTGACGCAGTACGGCCCAGTAGTAGAGGACCTCGTCGCCCCACCGGACGGGGCGGGCCTCCTGGACCACCAGCCGCTCCGCGCCGCAGGCGGCCCGGTCCCCCGGCGAGATCTCCTGCCGGCCGCTGCCGATGTATAGCCACCGCTGGCTGCTGACCGCCCCCAGGGGCGTCGGCGCCGCCGGCAGGGCCTCCCGGCGCTTCAGGATCGGTTGTAAGAAGGCCCGCAGGGGGACGGTGTCCCCGGTTTCCAGCCTTGTCAGGGTGACGTTCTGTCCGCAGGTCTCCATCAGCCCCTCCAGCCTCGCCCTCATCCTCTGACCCCCGCGAAGGCGAAGCTGTCGTCCCGGCAATAGGGCGCCATGAGGGCGGCGGCGTGGCGGCGCAGCATAGCCGCCGTCTCGCAGGTCCCGTTTCCGCTCAGCCGCAGACTCACTTCGCCTGCGGTAAGCTGCTCCACTCCTCCGTTGGCACGGCAGGTCAGCATTCCCGCCGCCGTCACCATGGCTGCGGCGCAGGAGAAGGCATCTCCGCACCGCTCCGGCGTCCACTCCTCCCGCAGCCGCCCGGACAGATCCGCCTCAGCGGCGGCGCACAGGGCCTCCAGCAGCGGCATCTCTCCGGCCGACGCCTGGGAAATGGCGGCGGCCAGCTTCAGGGTTTTCTCGTGCACCTTGCAAATCTCCCCTTTCTCTCCTGAAGGCTTCAGATGGTCAGCACCTTCCCTGCGTCGGTGTACAGCTTGGCAAATCCGGAGGTGCTGGTAATAGCGGCCCGCTCCACCTGCCGGTCAATGAGCTTGTCGTACTCCACCATCACATCGCCGGCACAGACCATCTCCAGGGCGTAGTTGCGGTCCAGACCGATGAGCTTGCCCTCGGGCATGGCGCTGGTGCGCAGCAGGGTCGCGCCCAGGGGGGAGGTGAGGGTGCCGGTGCCCTGGAAATTGAGGCCCGTCAGGGGGTTCTGGAACTCGGTCATTTTCAGCATATCCAGCATCACCGCGTTGGGCACCAGGATGGTGTTCATGGTGTAGGGGTCGAACTGGGACCAGAAGTCCAGCAGGGTCTCATACGTCAGTGTACCCTTGGTGCCGCCGATGGGCCCCTTGCCAACCTCAAAGGCGTCGGCGGGGTTGTCGTTGCCATCACCGTTGGTGATGACCTTGATGGCGTCCTCCAAGTGCATTCTGGCGATGTGGCTGCCGATCTGCCGCAGGGTGATGGAGAACAGGTCCAGCCGCTGGAACCGGATGGCCTCATAGGAGGCCACCAGCATCCGGCCGCGCTTGTGGAGCTTGACCAGATTGCTCTGGGTGCGCACGGTGGTCTGGGGCAGCTGGGCCCCCTCCTCCACCCGCCTCAGGCGCTTCTCATCCTCGCTGGGCGCCGAGGTGATGGAGCGGTAGTCCATGCCGTCAAACTGTGTGACTGTGGCGGTGATGGAGGGCAGCACGTTGTCCTCCTCCATGCCCTGGCGCACGATGCGGGAGACGAACTCGGGGAACAGCACCGCCGACTCGGTGGTGCGGAAGAACTTTTCCACCACATCGGAGCGGTTGCCCTTCACGTGGATGTCGAAGCGCTTGAGCTGGCGCTGAAAGGCGTCCAGCCCCTCCAGGGGGGTGCCCCGGTAGTTCTCGCTGGGATCCGCGGCCTCCAGCACCTGGGAGAAGGACCTGCCCGCCTCGCCGTACATGCCCTTTTCCAGCCGCAGATTGTCATAAGTATAAGCCATATTCGATTTCCTCCTTTTTTACAGCAGGATTGTCACGGCGTTTGCCGCGGCATCCACATCCACCACAAGGCACTGGGTGCCTGTCTCCGCGCTGGCGGCGGTCTTAACGCCGCCAATGCCGTCGCCGCACAGGGAGGCTTGGCCCACAGAGGGTGCGCTGCCGCTGTACGCCGCCGTCACAAAGCCGCCCACCTGCACAGTGCAGGCATCGTCCTTGCAGCAGAGCGTCACACCGCAGAAGCTCTCGCCGTCGCCGCAGGCGCACACGGTGCCGTTCCCGGCCATCCTGACCACCTGTCCCTCGCCCAGTCCGCTGCCCAGGAAGGTCGCGCAGACCTGTCCCACGCCGTCAAAAGAAACACTCATTGGAAAATCCTCCTTTTATCAAATCAGAAACGCGCTGTCCTCCTCGGCGCAGGGGGCGGCTGCTCTGGGCCGCAGCTGAGGGGAGGGGGGATACTTCTCGTCCATCCGCCGCCGGTACATCCTGGTCATCTCCAGCAGCTCGTCCTCCTCCATCTTCTCCGCTGTTCTGGAGAAGATTTTCAAATCCACCGACTCGTCCGCCAGCCCGGCCAGCCGCACCAGCTCCTTTCTCAGGCCGCCCATGTAGGCCCGTCCCATCTGCGCCTCCTTCTCCAGCGCCTCCAGCTGCCCCAGACAGCCGCACTCCGCCGCCAGCCGTTTCAGCTCCAGCCCCTGCTCCTTGGTAAAGGCTTTGATGACGCCGGCCTTCCGCTGGGCCGGTACGGCCACGAAGCTCCACTCATAGGCGTCCGTGGGCTCCCGGAGGGTGAAGTAGCACAGCTTCCCGTCATACCGCCTGCCGCCCTGGTGGCCGCACCGCTCCTTCCCGCAGATGGAGCACACCCGCCCGGACACGCTGCACCCGACGCTGACCTCCTTTTTGATGCCCGCCTCGATCTCATCGATCAGAGCGCTGTTTTTCTCATTGCGCAGCATATAGGCGTAGCCCTTCAGGTACTGGCACCCGTCCCCGGCCATGGTGGAGCTGCCCTCCCGGCAGACCTCGGTCCGGTAGAGCCGGGCGGTCTGGCCTTCGGCGGACCAGTTGTGGTCAAAGATGCCGCTCTTGCCCACAAACAGCCCGCTGAGGATCTCCAGCGCCTCCTCGTCGAAGCGCTCCCAGTCCCGGTCCACCTCGTTGTCGCACAGCCGGATGGCGAAGGTGTACACCTGATCCGGCGTCAGCTCCGCTTTGGACAGGCGGTTGATGAGGATCATATCGTCCCGGGCAACCTTGTGCCGGGAGATGCTGCCCGGCTCCTTTCTGATGTCCAAATTCACGTTTCCTCCTATGTCTCCTGCGGACGGCCGTCCGGCCGTCCCGTCTCGTTCTCCCGCTCCAGGCGGTCATTTTCCAGAGCCAGCTTCCGTGTCTGCTCCCGGTACCAGCCCGCCTTGGCCTCCTCCAGGAGGTCCTGCAAATTGATGTCGTCCCAGACCACCCGGAAGGCGCAGCCGTATCCGTGCATTCTCAGCCACATCCGGCAGATCCGCTCCACCGCCGGGGTCAGGGCCCGCCGGATGGCGGTCATCTCCGTGGTCAGCAGGTCCGCCTGCTGGGTGCTCATCCGCTCGGTGCTGGACCAGCTCAGCCCCAGCATGAAGGGCGGGATGCCCGTCTTGCTGACCAGCTGCTCCAGGATCTGCCGCACGGGCACGGAGCTGTCCAGGATCTGGTTGTCCGCGCCGATGACCCTGATATCCACGTCGCCCACGGCCACGAAGTCCCGGACGCTCCCGCTCCGGGTGCTCTCCATGGCCCGGCTCCACTCGCTGGCCAGCTGGCGGCTGCGCTCCTGGGCCATGCCCCGCTCCCACTCGCCGTCCCCCGGCTTGTAGACCACGGCAAAGCGCACGTTGCCCATCCGCTCCCAGTTCACGCCGATGGCGTGATAGATTTTACTCAGCAGCTCCGTCAGGAAGGGCATGGACCGCAGCAGCGACACGCCGTAGGGCGCGTGGGCTTCCGGGTTGAAGGGGGTAAACAGCAGCAGCTGCTGGTAGGGCAGGGGCTTGATCTGCCCGAACTCGTTCATGGCGCACAGCGCGAAGTCCAGCGGTCCGTCCCCCTCCCGGATCTGGATGTCCTCCACCCGGCCGCAGAGCAGCGCGGCGATGTCCCGCCCGTCTGCGGCGGGGACGATCTCGCCCACCGCCTGCCCGAACATGAGCATGGAGTCCAGGTACTGGTCCAGAAAGGCGTTGATGCCCCGCTGTCCCCGTCCCACGTCCACCTGCTCCAGAAATTGTTTCAGCTCCTCCTCCGCGCTGGGGTTGTCACAGGCCGCTGTCACGCCTCCGCACAGGCGGATGATCTTGTAGATACACGCGTCGACCACCGGGACGGCCTCACGGATGGCCCGGTACAGCTGTCTCTCCCCCAGATCCAGGGGCGAATAGCCGCCCAGCATTCCGAAGGGGTGGGAGGTGCTTCTGGTGATCTGCGGCGTGGCCGCCGCGGCCGCCTCCCGTTTTCTCTTGAAAAATCTCATTGCTCAACTCCTTTGCTCGCCGCGCTTTTCGCGGCAGTGTGAGTTGTTTCCGGATCACAGTCCGGGGCGTACCTTTTCCCCCGCGGGAAAAGTAACCCGGGTTCCGGGGCGGCGTAAGCCCCGCTTATCTCGCGTCATTCGGCAGGGCCGAACGACTGCTCGGGCGGTGCAGGCATCGCCTAGGGCGGCGCAGGCCCTATCCGGCCCCGTCCGTCAGAAAAAATCACCCCCTTCTCACCACCGAGCAGAACGCCCCCTCGCAGCTCCCCGATTCCGCCACGGTGGCGGCAAAATACCGCATGTCGTCCATGGCGTGGTCGTTGTCCTTGTGGGGGGCGTCCCGCCCTCCGGTCTCCTCGCTCCAGCGGTAGAGCGCCATCTCCCTGAGACAGTCCCCGCAGTTCTCGCATATCACGATCCGCCCTCTTTTCAACAAATCGGCGGTGATGCGGATGCCTGAGAGGACATCGTTGTTGGCCTTGATGACGCGGTAGCCCGCCTGGCGCAGGGCGGTGATGAAGCTGGCGGCGGAGGGGTCCGCCACCACGCAGCGCAGCCGGTGCCCGCTGGCCAAACGCCCCAGCTCCGCCACATACTCCTGGTCTGTCAGCTGGACGCCGGTACTCCTGGAAGCGTAATAATATTCCTTCACCCGGTACCAGACGTCCCCCTTCCGTCCCCAGAGTCCGAAGGAACAGGGATTGGCGGTGCCGTAGTCCACGGAGATGACGTACTCCTCCAGCTCGCCCTCGGGCGCGGGCCGCGCGTCCCGCGCCGGGTCGAAGAAGTCGTAGATCAGCCCCTTGGCGGCGGTCCACTCCCCCAGAATGAACCGCCTGTAGAAGGCACCGCTGTAGCTGGTGCGGTAGCGCTGCCGGATGCGTTGGGAGAGGGAGGGGTTGTCCTCCATGGTGAAGTGCAGGTACAGCGCGTTCCGGCTCTCGCTTTTCAGGATCCACTCCTGGTAGAACCAGTGCTGGGGTCCTTCGGGATTGCAGTTGAACCACAGCCTGGACCCCTGTACGCTGCACCGGGCGATGGCCTGCTCCACAAAGGAGCGGGGCATCAGCGCCACCTCGTCCAGCAGTACCCCCGCCAGAGTGACGCCCTGGATAAAGGCGGCGCTGCCCTCGTCCTTTCCGCCCATCAGGTAGAACCGGTTTTCCCGGCCGCCCCTGCGGATGGACAGCAGGTTCTCGCTCCGCTTCTCCCTGCACTGGAACCCCAGCTCCTGCAAAAGCGGCGTCAGCTCCTGCAATAGGTTCCGCCGCAGGGAGACCACGCTCTTTCCGCAGAAGGCGAACTGCTGGCCCTTGAAAGAGGCCATGGCCCAGCACACGAAGCTCAGCCCCATGCACAGCGTCTTGCCGCTGCGCACGGCCCCGTCGCAGATGATGGCGTCATAGTGCCGGTCCGTGGATTTGGGGCCCCACCAGCACATGACCCGTTTCTGCTTGGGGGAGAATCGCTTGATTTTCATTCCTCACCCGCCTCCAGCGCGCTCAGCAGCGCGTTCATGCTCTCGTCGCCGCCGCCCGCGCACTCCAGCAGCAGGGAGATCGCCTTCACACGGTCCGCGAATTTGATCTCCACGCTGCCCGCGCTGTTGATTTTGAACTCGCTCACGCCCCACAGGTCCAGCCCCGGCACGTATTGTTCCTTTGGCTCCAGTGCCAGCATGACCGCGTCGTTTGGCCTCGACAGCGCGATTTTTGCAAGAGCATCCAGAATTTGCTCCCGATCCAGCTCCATTCAATCACCGTCCTTACACATAGGGGCCGAAACGCGGAAAAGTTGCACGTCCCCGTGCAACCTTTCAAAAAATTTTTTAAATCCACTCCGGGATAAGAAGAACCTCCACGCAGACGCAAATCTGCGGGGAGGTTCTGAAAATCTGTATTCATAATCGGACCGTAAAGAGCCGCCTCCCGTATCAACGCGCCCTATTCCTGCTCCTCGGAGCCGGGCCCGCTGACCTCTAAAGGTATTGGCTTGATATGGAAGGTGTCCGTGATCTCCCTGATAGTTTTCATCATCTGCCACTCCATTTCCCTGAAGATCGGCGCTATCGCAGCCCGATCCTTCTCCCGCATGGCGTCCTGCTGATCGGGCGCGATTTGAAAGTATCCATCTCCGGTAATGTTAAAACGGAATTCCTTTTCTCCGTTTCCGACAACCTGGAGCCGGTAGCGGCAGATAAGGGGGGCCTTATCCAGATTATCCGGAATAGCCACCGAGACATTGGGCTCTATGTTGAGCGACCCGCTGAATCCCTGCTCCAGCTTATAGTCCAGAGCGGAAATTCTAAAAGCGGTCATGCTGGCGGGGCGGTCCATTTTCCAACCTCCTTTTGAGTCGGCTCATAAAACGGGAAGCAAAGGCCCTGCGCGTCATCTGCAAAATGTGAAATATATTTTTGCGGGAGCAGGAAAGAGACGGTGGTTGTAAATTCCCCGCTGATCTCGTGTTCCAGTGCTCTGGCGACGAGCTGGTTGAGCGATATCCCCCGCTCGGCCGCTGCGGCGTCCGCCTTCCTGTGGAGCTCCGGCGTAATGCGGACATTGAAGGAGCCGCGATAGGCCTTCTCCGGCGTCTTGCCGGCCTCCCGGCAAAACGCCAGGTAGCCGTCTATGCATTGGTGGAACATATCCTCCACCTCGCGGACGGATTCCGCGTGAAAGCTCAAATAGTCCGCAACGCCGATTACCTCGCCCACCAGGAGGGAGTCCTCAACGCTGAATTCTACCTTTGCCTGATACCCTTTGTACATGGGAAGCAATCCCTTCATCAAGCACCTCCTAACGAAAAGCGGTTCCGCTTTTCAAGAGCCTATCCCGCTCTCAGACTTTTAATACCCGATATCGCGTAAAAAGGCCAGTACCTTTTTGATCTGATAGGGGTACAGGGTATTTTCGGGGTGAGGACCGTCAAAGGTCAGGATTCTGCCGGTGCCCTGATGGAAAAACCGTAGGCTTGAACCCCGACCGCCATGGCCGCAGATACAGCCGCACTTTTGCATCAAGGCGTCAAGCTCCCGTGTAGTAAAATCCTTTGGCCTGCTTTTTATCCGTGTCAGCAATTTATCCAGCGTAGCCACCCAGTCCCCCTCCTCTGCAGCGACTGTTTTATAGTTGCAGCGCCCCTTGAACTTATTTTGACACAACTTCCCTGATTTGTCAAGAATCATAGATGGGATTAGGCGCAGTTTGAAAAATGGAAATATGACCAAGGGCGAGAAATTTTGCCGCCAGATGAAGCCGGTTTGACGCAGGAATCCATATCGTGCAATAATCCCATCCGTGGGCCCGCCTGGGGCGGGCTTAGCGCTGAAAGCGCCGCCATGCGGCGCTTTACGGAGGGGTCATGCACGATTATTCTGCACAGGCGCTCGATGCGCCTGTTGCAGAATCCTGGGCGGATTGCAAGGAAAATTGGCAAAGTATGGCGGCAAAAGGGCCTCCCTTTGGGCATGTTGACATTTTTCAAACAAGCCCTAGTCCCCCTGCCAGGAACCGCGCAAAAATTTCAGCCCTCTCGGGGCTGAAATTTTTTGTTTTTTCCCCTTCGGCACAAAATTCCCCTTACCCGTTGCACGTCCCCGTACAACTTTTTCAATTTCCCTACATTATATATAGACTGCATTTGTAACAAACCCGTAACCCCCGCCCCTATACATTTAATATATAATGAGGTTGTCCGCGGCGGCAATGACAGCAGGCGGGGCCTGCGCGGCCCCGTACCCTGCGGTACCTTTTCCTTCGGCGGAAAAGGTACCAAAAGGCCGCCGGGGGAGCACCCCCGGTCCCCCCGGCATCGCCCTCCGGGCGATACTCTATTTTTGATTTTATTTGCCCTTTGCTGTAGCTGGGCAGATTCTACCGATGGTGCTTATAGTCGACGCACTTGAAAATCGGTAAAGATCGGCGGTCAAAATGATACGGGGCGGCGTTGTCGTCTTTGGCGGGCGTCAGCCCGCCTGCATCCTCCGCCCTCCTGCCCCTTTGGCGGCATGGCTCCGAATAAGGTACGCCCGGTATAGATCAGGTCCTTCCTCTGCTGAAACTTCTCTGCGTCTACCAGAAAATATTCC
>CAJUQS010000173.1 GCA_910588365.1 uncultured Oscillospiraceae bacterium
GATGCCGGATGGACGAGGATTTTTCTCGTCAGACAAGGAGATTTTCCGCAGCAATCCTGACGGATTGCAAGGGAAAGCGACGCAGTATGGCGGGAAAAAGACTGGCCAGACAGCGTTCAACGGTTGTGAATACAGGTTCTAAAAGAGAGACTTGGCCTGCCGCTTGCCGCTCTGTAATCCACTGCCTGGGCATTTACAGCAAGTATCAAAGAAACCAACACCGCCAGCGAAAGAACACGCTTACGCATAAAAACACCTCCTTCTGCATTTTCTAACAGGTTTTTTGTGTTCCTGCTATAGAAATGCAGAAGGAGGCAAAATTCTCACATGCTTTTTGAGTTTTTTATTGATTTGTCATTTTTACCAAATAAACGCTCTCGGCCATATGCAATATGCTATCTTCATTCACAAATGCACTGACGGAGAACTGCAAATTATGATCCGGGTCGATCCAAGTAACTGTACTATCCGCACTCTCTGGATCGCTTGACTGAAAGAGCACTCCGCTCAGTCCGTTTACCGTGACTGAAACAATGCCGGTATTTTCCGTGATAAAGTCACTGGCACTACCCTGCTGCATATACATGTAATCAAATACAATCCATGTGCCCTTTTCCTGATTCCAATAAAACGTACAGACATACCCCGGCAGTTCAACCCGTCTGCTCTCATCCTCCACATATCCCTCCGGCAGTTCCCCAATCTCGTACTGCGGCATTTCTCCCGCCGTTTGCCTGCCCGAGTACTGGTAGGTAACATGGGACTCATACCACTCGGCGACCCAGCGGGATACAACCGCCCTGGCGGTGGGGCTGGCCGCCAAAATGCCGGCAAAGAAGACGGAGGCAGCCAGCGCAACCACCGCAACCCGCCGTAGCGCCCGCATCCACATAGGGCGCGCCCTCTCTCGGGCCCAGCCCAGTGGGTTTTTCAGCATAGCGCGCATCTGACGCCTGTGGCGGTGTGAGGCGGTAAAGGCGGATTGCTCCTCCCGCCCCTCCCAGTCCCGCTTGACGGCGCCTATCAGGACCCGCTCCAAGAGAGCGTCCAATTCCCGGTCTGTCATGGTTGGACCCCCTCCCTTTCCAGAATTTTCCGCAGCAGGGCCCGCCCTCTGCTGGCCCGCGTGCTTACCGCCGTCTCGGATATGCCCAAATGCGCCGCAATCTCCCTGTCCGTATAGCCCAGCAGCAGCTTCATCTCCAGCACCGCCCGGTATGACTCCGGCAGGTCAGCAAAGAGCTCCACCAGGGCCCCATAATCTGAGATTTCGCCGACGCGCGCTTCAACGCCGTCCCAGTCCTCCAGGGGGACGGTCCGCCCCCTCCGGCGGAGAATCATGTTTGCCTCGTTCTTCACTATGGAAATGAGCCAGAAGGGCAGTTCCTCACATGGGATTTCATTTGTTTTTTCAAAATGGCGGATAACCTGCATAAACGCATTCTGCACGGCATCCTCAGCGTCACTCTGGTTTTGCAGAATCCCCATCGCGGCCATTTCCATCCGCCTGTGGTGACGCTCGTAGAGCTGAACGAAGGCCCGGCGGTCCCTATCGCTTTCCAATGCAGAAAGAAACATCAACAACATAAAAGCCCTCCGTATATCCGCCGCTGATTATCTAAAAATATCATAACATATCCGCATATGTCAATAGATAGGAGGCTTTTCTGCCGCGCTCCTGTTGCCTTTTTCCGCTGGGTCTGCTATACTGTGCAGGTAAAATGGCTTTTTTGCACGGAAAAGCTGCGGAGATCTGGAGGAAATCTATGTACAGGATCTTTCTAGTGGAGGACGACGACGCCATTGCCGCGGCGGTGGTCAAGTATATCAGCTCTTGGGGCTGGGAGGCCCGGCGGGCGGGGGATCTGACCCGCGTCATGGAGGAATTTTCCGACTTCGCGCCCCATCTGGTGCTGCTGGACATCGGACTGCCCTTCCGCAACGGGTACCACTGGTGCGCCGAGATCCGCAAGCTCAGCCGCACGCCCATCATCTTCCTCTCCTCTGCCTCGGACAACATGAACATCGTCATGGCCATGAACATGGGCGGCGACGACTTCATCCCCAAGCCCTTCGACCTGGAGGTGCTGGCGGCCAAGATCCAGGCCCTGCTGCGGCGGACCTATGACTTCGGCGCGGCGGCGCCCCTGCTGGGCGCCGGGGGCGCGGTGCTGGACACCGGGGACAACACCCTCTCCTATAAGGGGGAGAAGCTGGAGCTGAGCCGGAACGAGTACCGGATCCTGCAGGTGCTCCTGGAGCAGAAGGGCCGCACCGTCTCCCGGGACACCCTCATGCGCAAGCTGTGGGAGACGGACAGCTTTGTGGACGAGAACACCCTGACGGTGAACATAACCCGGCTGCGGCGGAAGCTGGAGGGCATCGGGCTGACGGACTTCATCCGCACCAAAAAGGGCCTGGGGTATCTGATAGAGGGATAGCGTATGAGGATTTTCTGGGGATACGTGAAGGAAAAGGCCTGGCTGCTGGCGCTGCTGGGGGTGTGTACGGGCCTGTTCGCCCTGGTGCTCGCCCTCTACGACCTGCCGGCGGAGGCGGCGGGATACGCGGGTCTGCTGTGTCTGGTGGTGGTCCTGACCTCCGCTGTGGTGGACTTCTCCCTCTGGCGGCGGAAGATCATGGAGCTGGAGGCGGTGGCCGGACAGGCGGCCCTGGCGCTGGACAAGCTGCCGGAGCCCGCCGGACTGAAGGAGCAGAGCTACCACGCGCTGCTGCTGGAGATGGAGGGGGCCCTGCGCGCGGCCGTCTCCGCCTCCGACGCCCGGGCGCGGGAGGCGGGGGACTACTATACCATGTGGGTCCACCAGATCAAGACGCCCATTGCCGCCATGCGCCTGATGCTCCAGGAGGACGGCACCCAGAGGGGCCGGGAGCTGGAGGCGGAGCTTTTCCGGGTGGAGCGGTACGTGGAGCTGGTGCTCAGCTACCTGCGCCTGGGCGGCGGCTCCACGGACTACCTCATCCGGGAGAGCGCCCTGGACCCGATCCTGCGCCAGGCGGTGCGCAAGTACGCGCCCCTCTTCATCCGGGGGAAGGTGTCCCTGGATCTGCGGGAGACGGGCCTGCGGGTGCTCACGGACGAGAAGTGGCTCCAGCTGGTGGTGGAGCAGGTCCTGTCCAACGCGGTGAAGTACGCGCCCGGCGGCCATGTGACGGTGTGGGCGGAGGGGGAGTGGCTGCTGATCGAGGATGACGGCGTGGGCATCGCCCGGGAGGACCTGCCCCGGATCTTTGACCGGGGGTTCACCGGCTGCAACGGCCGCATGGACAAGCGGGCCACGGGTATCGGACTGTACCTGTGCGGCCAGATCTGCCGCCGCCTGGGCCACACCATCACCGTGGACTCCGAGCAGGGCCGGGGCACCCGGGTCACTATCGGCCTGGCAAGACCCTACCTGGAGGTGGAGTAGGGGTATCCATACTTTTCGTTGAAAAGAAAAGTATCAAAAGAAGCTTTTGGGCGAAACTCCGTTTCGCCGTCAGGGGATCGGGGACGGAAAACCCTGCGCCGCAAGGACTCTACTGCTGGTCGGTTGACAGGAGAGCCGCTTTCTGCCTATACTTGCGGCAAAGGAGGAATGCGTGATGGCAGGAAACTACACAATCGACAATGAAAAATTCGGCGCGTTTCTGATCCAACTTCGGAAAGAGAACGGCATGACCCAGAAGGAGCTGGCGGAGAGGCTGTATGTATCGGACAAGGCGGTGAGCAAGTGGGAGCGGGGGCTGAGCCTGCCGGACATCGCCCTGCTCCAGCCCTTGGCGGAGATATACGATATATCTGTCACCGAGATCCTGAGCGGCCAGCGCATCCAGGCGGACGAGACCATGACGGTGCGGGACGTGGAGCCCCTGCTGGCGGCGGCCCTCACCCTGACGGCGGAGGAGCAGGCGGCCCAGCGGGAGCACCGGCGGACCTGGGGCAGGCGGTTCCTTCTGGCCCTGGCGGCCTTTGCCCTGGAGGTGTTTTTCCTGTGGCGGACCATGGCCGTGCCCCTTTTCGCGGACGAGGCGGTGATGCTGTGGCTGCCGCCCCTCTTTTCGGTGGCCTTCGGCGCGTACTTTGTCTTCTTCGTCAAGGAGAAGCTGCCGGCTTTCTACGACCAACACAGGATCAATTTTTACTCCGACGGCGCGCTGCGCCTGAACGTGCCCGGCGTCTGTTTCAACAACCGGAACTGGCCCCACATCCTGAGCGCCATCCGCACCTGGGGCTGCGTCACCACCGCCGCCTGGGCGCTGGTTTTCGCCGCGCTGTGGCGGGCGGTAACAGCTCTGGCCGCGCCTGTGATGGCGGTAAATTTTATCACCATCTTTCTCGGGCTGCTGGCAATCCTGGGAGGATTCTTTATCCCTATCTGCGTAGTAGGAAAAAAGTATGAATAGAGCTGGCGGGGCGGTCGTTCGGTTCTGCCGAATGACGCGAACCAAGTGGGGGCTCCGCGCCCCCACACCCCGCGGTACCTTTTTGTACGGACAAAAAGGTACCAAAAAGCCGCCGGGGGAGGGCCCCGGTCCCCCCGGCATCGCCCTCCGGGCGATACTCCATATTTTGTTTATTTGCCCTTTGCTGCGGCTGGGCAGATTCTACCGATGGTGCCAGCCCTTCGTCTGCCGGATTTCTGCGTCTACCCACGGGTCCTATCGGGGGGCCCTGCTGTGGCACATCGGTGCGTTTTTGCGTGGTAGCGATTCGGAGGGTCCCCCTTTGCAGGGTCTATCCCTTTAAGAGGCCGGCAGGCGGAGTTGGTTGAGTGTCAGACCACTAGATCAGAACCCCGAAGGAATCGGTAGTTCACGGGGCACCGCAGCTCTTCACCTGGGAGCGTGTCCGAAAATCCCCCGCTATTTCAGGGGGCCTGGGGGGACACCCCCAGCGCCTTTTTGGGTACTTTTTGTGCGTACAAAAAGTACCCGCGGGGCGCGGGGGCGCGGAGCCCCCGTATATACGAGAAAAGGCCGGAAGCTTACACGATTGTAAGGTTCCGGCCTTTTTTGTAAGGTAAGTCGATGGAACGGCGGGGCAGGATCGGTTATAATGGACCTGCAAACAAACCCAAGGAGGAAAAAACCATGCCAATCCTGCAAGTCAGTGATTTGAAAAAAGTCTATACCACCCGCTTCGGCGGCCAGCAGGTCCAGGCCCTCACCAGCGTCAACTTCGCCGTGGAGGCGGGGGAGTACGTGGCCATCATGGGCGAGTCCGGCAGCGGAAAGACCACCCTTCTGAATATCCTCGCCGCCCTGGATAAGCCCACCAGCGGCCAGGTGCTCCTGGACGGGAAGGACATCGTCACCATCCGGGAGAAGAACATCGCCGCTTTCCGCAGGGACCACCTGGGCTTCGTGTTTCAGGACTTCAACCTGCTGGACACCTTCTCCATCCAGGACAACATTCTCCTGCCCCTGGTGCTGGCGGGGAAGCGGTTTCCGGAGATGGAGAAGCGGCTGCTCCCCCTGGCCCGGCGGCTGGGCATCGACGGCCTGCTGAAAAAATATCCCTACGAGGTCTCCGGCGGCCAGAAGCAGCGGGTAGCCGTGGCCCGGGCCCTCATCACCGGGCCCCGCATCGTCCTGGCCGACGAGCCCACCGGGGCCCTGGACAGCAAGGCCACCGACAGCCTCCTGGGCCTCTTCGACCAGATCAACGCCGAGGGCCAGACCATCCTCATGGTCACCCACTCCACCAAGGCCGCCAGCCACGCCAAGCGGGTGCTGTTCATCCGGGACGGTGAGGTGTTCCACCAGATCTACAAGGGCGTCAGCTCCCCGGAGGAGATGTATCAGAAGATCTCCGACACCCTGACCCTGCTGGCTTCCGGAGGTGAGGAGGATGCGTAATACCGGACTGTTTCCAAAGCTGGCCATGCAGAGCATCCGCAGCAACCGGAAGTTCTACCTCCCCTATATCCTGGCACTGCTGGGGGATGTGGCGGCCATGTATATCATGCGTGCCCTGGTCAACGACCCCGGCGTAAAGAACATCACACCCGGCCGGCCCAGCGGCTATATGTATGTCGAGATCTTCATGCAGATCGGCATGGTCATCGCCCTCCTCTTCTCCGCCATCTTCATCTTCTATATCAACGGCTTTCTCATGAAGCAGCGGAAGAAGGAGCTGGGCCTGTACAACATCCTGGGCATGGGCAAGCGGCACATCGCCGGGGTGCTGGTCATCGAGACGCTCTATATCGGCCTCGCCGGCATCGGCGGCGGCATCGCCGTGGGACTGCTGCTCCACAAGCTGGTGAGCCTCTTCCTCCACCAGATGCTGGGGATGCCCGTGCCCTTCGGGTTCTATATCTCCTGGAGCGGCATGGTGCAGACTGCCATCCTCTTTGCCGGGCTGCTGGGGGTCACCCTGCTGCTGAATCTGAACAAGGTCCGCGTGTCCAAGCCCATTGAGCTCCTCCGCAGCGGAAATGTGGGCGAGCGGGAGCCCAGGACCCGGTGGCTCATGACGGCGCTGGGCGTCATCACCCTGGGGGCGGGCTACTATATTGCCGTGAAAACCCAGAACGGCGTGGAGGCCATCATGATGTACTTCGTGGCTGTGGGACTGGTGATCATCGGCACCTACTGCCTCTTTACCGCCGTGAGCATCTTCATCCTGAAGGCCCTGCGAAAGAACAAGAACTTCTACTACAAAACCAGCCATTTCATCGGGATCAGCGGAATGCTCTACCGGATGAAGCAGAACGCGGTTGGCCTTGCCAACATCTGCATCCTGTGTACCATGGTCATGGTCATGCTCTCCGGCACCCTGTCGCTGTACATGGGCACGGCGGAGATGGTGAACGAGCAGTTCCCGGGGGACGTCAACATCGACGTGACCTACTACCCCCAGCCCCCGGCGGGGGAGGAGGCGGACTGGAATCCTTTTGACGATGAGGCCATGCTGGCGGTACAGACAAGGTTCATCGCGGACCAGGGCTTCCACATCACCGGGCAGCGGACCTGCGTGGACTTCGGCTTCGGCGCGGGGCTGCTCCCCGACGGCAGCTACACCACGGACCGCTTCGCCGGCACGGTGGGGGCCGTTGTCACCACCGTCACCTGCATGACCGAGGCCGACTACACCGCCGTCACCGGAAAGACGCTGGATCTGGGCCCCGGTGAGATCGCCGCCTACGGCGTGAAGGGGGACGAATTGGTCATCCACTGGGTCGTCCCGGATGATGGCAGGGAGGTGGACACCTCCACCCTGCCCATCGTCCAGAAGCTGGCCTCCAACCCGGATTTCAACCCCGAGATCACCCAGGTGGTCACCATCATAGTGGCGGATGACGCCGCCATCAACGATCTCTGGGCGAAGCAGGCGGCGGCCTACGGCCCTGAGAATTACAGCCAGATGCACTGGAAGGCCTATCTGGACGTGGATGCCACGGAGGCGGAGCTGGAGGAGCTGCAAAGCCGCTACCAGGACGCCATCGAGGACAGCGGCTTCTACGAGGGCACCGGATCCTGGCTGACATCCCGCTGGAATTTGCGCTCCGAGGGCGAGGCGGAAGCCTACGGCCTGGCCGGCGGGTTCCTGTTCCTGGGCATGTTCCTGGGCTTCATCTTCATCCTGGCCACGGTGCTCATCATCTACTACAAGCAGATTTCCGAGGGCTACGAGGACAAGGAGCGGTTTGAGATCATGCAGAAGGTTGGTCTGAGCCGGGCCGAGGTGAAGCGGAGCATCCACAGCCAGATCCTCATGGTGTTCTTCCTGCCTATTGTGGTGGCGTCCATCCACATTGTCTTTGACTTCAACATGGTGGAGGAGCTGCTGACCATGTTCTACATCCACAATACTGCCCTCACCGCCCTGTGTACCCTGGGCACGGTGCTGGTATTCTTTGTGGCCTACGGCGTGGTGTACCTGCTGACCGCCCGGACCTATTATAAGATCGTCGAGCGGTCTTAAATTTTGTATACATTCTTTTTTCTTAAAAGAAAAAAGAATCAAAAAAGAATTTTGGCGCAAAGCATACGCTTTGCTTATGGCCTCCGTGATGGAATGCTTTCCGCGTTATAAGCCAAAAGCGGAACAGCGTTCCGCGCAAAAAGTTTTTCTTTTGATACGTTTCTTTGTCCACAAAAAAGCATATGGATACCTGAAAGGAGTGCTGACGATGGACCGTGTAGATCTTGTTTTGATGTTTGCGATGCTGTGCCTGATTGGCGGGACCCTTCTGGTGGGCTTCAGCCGGCCGCTGTGGTGGATGTTCCACCAGCGGCGGCCCGACGGCGGCCGGGACACGCCCCGCCGCTACGAGTGGTACCTGCGCCTGCCGGGCTTCGCCCTGCTGGCCGTGGCGGCCTGCGTCATCTTTCTGAGCGTGACCAACTCCATGGTGTTCCGGTAAAAAGGTTTACAGAGTTAAAACTTTACTCTTGTAAAACTTATGCGCTTATGATAGAATATGTCCATCCCCTCAAACCAGATGTGAAAGGACGGATGGACCATGAAACGAACCCTGTGTACCCTGCTGCTCACCCTCCTGCTTCTGAGCGCACTCCCCCCGCCCGCCGCCCAGGCCGCCGGCACCGTGGCCGTCAGCCTGCCCGCCTTTGCCGTCACCCTCAACGGGCAGACCTTCTCCAACGACTACAGCAAATACCCACTGCTGGTCTACCGGGATATCACCTACTTCCCCATGACCTACTACGACTGCCGCCTGCTGGGGCTGACCACCGGCTGGTCGGCGGCGGCGGGGCTGTCCATTGACAAGGGGAACGCACCCCTGCCGGAGTATGTCCGGGAGGTCCAGACCGGCCGGAACAGCCCCGGCCAGCAGGCCCGGATCGCCGGCGGAGCCGTCCGGGTCAACGGGAAAACCGTGGACAACAGCCGGGAGCAGTACCCCCTGCTGCTGTTCCGGGACGTGACCTACTTCCCGCTGACCTGGCGGTTCGCGGTGGAGGAGTTCGGCTGGTCCTACCACTTCGACGGGGAGAGCGGCCTGACCATCTCCAACCCGGCTGCGCCCTTCGCGCCCGCGGAGGAGTGGACGGGGGAGGTCTCCGAAGGCAGGATGATTATGGGCACCGGGAGTCTGCCCGTGGTCTGCATGTTCGGCGCCGGTGTAGACGAGTTCGCCCCGCCGGGGACTGCGCCCGGCGCGGGAATCAGCCTCTATAACAGTACCGGCGATCCCATCCGCATCCTGCCGGACAGTTTTCCATGGGAGTATCAGATCTACCGCCTGATCGGCGGCCGGGAGGAGCTGGTCTACCGGAGGGCTATCCCCTTCTTTGCCGGCGAGATCCCCGAGGGGAGCTTCGCCCACTGGGGCATTGACGACAGCTTCTGGGACGGCGGCTTCGCCGCGGGGGACTACCGCTGCGTACTGGTCCACCCGGAGAGCATCCCCTATCAGATTGTGGGGACCAGCTCCGAGCTTCTCTCCCCTGTCAGCGATAGCGGGGCCTATGCCGTTGTCTTTTCCCACGATGTCACCGTAAAATCGTAACGGAGCATTGGGAGAGATCCGAAAATACCCGGCCGGCGAAATCATTGACAAAAAATCCCCGTGGGCTTATAATGGGAAAAAAAGCAGGGGGAGGCGTCGGACCGTGTATCAGATCATCCGGATCACCGATAAGGAGGGGGTTGGCAAGACCGATCCCGAGAGCATGGCCCGTCTGGGCTGCATCGGCGAGGCCAAGATGGAGGAGGGCTGCGTGCTGGTCCACTGCCGCTACGACCGGCGGGGGGACCCCTGCGACCGCTATATCCGCACCAGCCTGGTGAAGACCTGGAAGAAGGACAAGGAGACCGGGCGGATCGTGGTGGAGACGCTGAACACCATCTACCATCTGGACCCCGTGAAAATGGAATAAGCGCAGATAAGCTGAGAGGCCGGGATTATCCCGGCCTCTTTTTTCGCGCTCATTGCCGTATTGCCTGGAAGAAATCCTGCAGCACCCCGCGGCACTCCGCCTCCAGAATTCCGCCCACCAGGGCCGGGCGGTTGGGGAAATCCTCCATGTAGAGGTTCAGCACCCCGCCGCAGGCCCCCATGGTTCGGTCCCTGGCGCCGAAGAAGACCCGCCGGATGCGGGCGTTGAGGATGGCGCCGGCGCACATGGGGCAGGGCTCCAGGGTGACATAGAGGGAGCAGTCCTCCAGCCGCCAGGAGCTCAGAGCCCGGTTGGCCTGGGCGATGGCCTCCACCTCCGCGTGGGAGAGCGCGCTCTGCTTCTCCTCCCGGCGGTTGCGGCCCCGGCCCACCACCACGCCGTCCCGGACAATGACGCAGCCCACCGGAACCTCCCCGGCCCCGGCGGCCTCCCGGGCCAGCAGGAGGGCCTGCCGCATATAGAATTCGTGCATATACTCCGCCTCCCTCTGGAAGAACTTTCCGCCCGGGTTATAAAAACCGGAATATTTGTCCACACTGCACATAAGATTGGTAACCAAGGAGGGATCTTCCATGAAACGCATTTCCCCCATGCGCATCCGCACCTCGGACGCCCCAGCCCTGCTGGAATTAAAGACAAGCCTGCAGGAGACCCAGAGCGCCCTCAACCACGCTTACACCGCCTTTGACTACACCAGCGATCCGGAGCTGACCGAGGCCTGTATTTTTGAGATCCGGTCCCTGCAGGCGCGGATGAACTACCTGGTCCGGCAGATCAAGGAGCTGGAGCTGTGCGCCGCCACGGCGGTCACCGTCCGCGCGGCCGGGAGGGCCAGATGGACATAAGGACTGTGCTCACGCTGGCTCTGGTGGGCCTGGTGCTGCTGGCGGCGGCGGCCCAGGCCTTTTCCGCACCCATGAAGCAGCTGCTCAAGGCGGCGCTCAATACGATTCTGGGGCTGGCGGCCCTGCTGGTGCTGAACGCCACGTCCTCCCTCACGGGGCTGAGCCTCGGCTTCAACCTGTTCAACGCGCTGGTGGTGGGGGTATTGGGCGTCCCGGGGCTGGTGCTGCTCCTGCTGGTACAGTGGGTGCTTACATAGGATGGGACGCCGGGAGGCGTCCCGAGCGGTCATAGGCGGCAATGACGCGAGCCTTGCTGCCGGGGCCTGCGCGGCCCCGTGCCCCGCAGAATTTAAAACCGCAGCTCCCGGTTGATGGCCTGGAGCCGCTGGACGTCCGCCTTGCACACCTTCCGGTCATAGGTCAGGATGCCGTTGACCTCGTCCTCCACGTCGCTCAGCTGGGTGTAGACGGCGGCGGAGAGGCCCTGCTTGTTCAGACAGGGCAGCACCTCCCGCCGGTAGAGCTTCTCCAGCTCCAGCAGGAACTCCTCCCGCGTCTTGTATATCCGGTAGCCGAAGGTTCTGGCGCTGGCGGTGCGGCCCTCCACGGGCAGGCTGTAGCCGCCGAACTCGGTGAGGGCCAGGACCCGGCTCCCGTCGTGCCTGAGGCGGACGGGACGGAAGTAGACGTGGCGGCTCTTGAAGTCGCCGCCCCCCTGGTCGTGCCAGCCGGAGGCGTGGTCCACCAGACGGGTGGGGTCCAGATCCCAGAGGAGCTGGGCGGCCGTCAGGCTGTCAAACTGCCCCCATCCCTCGTTGAAGGGGACCCAGACCGCCAGGGAGGGGACGCTGTACAGCAGGGAGACCGTGTCCCGGAGATCCTGCTGGAACTGCTCCCGGCTGGCGGCCTCCTCCCGGCCGAAGCGGTGGTACCGGCTGTCTTGCAGGTGGATGCCCAGGAAGGGCAGCACCTGGATGACCAGCGGATCCAGGCGGCTGCCGCCGCTGACCAGATCCTGCCAGACAATCATGCCCAGCCGATCGCAGTGGTAGTACCAGCGCAGGGGCTCGATCTTGATGTGCTTGCGCAGCATGTTGAAGCCGCAGTCCTTCATCGTCTGGATGTCGAAGACCATGGCCTCGTCGCTGGGGGGCGTGTAGAGCCCGTCGCTCCAGTAGCCCTGGTCCAGTACGCCGCTCATGAAGATGGGCTGGCCGTTGAGGGCCAGGACCTTCCTCCCGTCAACGGAGGTGACGCCGAATTCGCGCATGGCAAAGTAGCTCTCCACCCGGTCGCCGCCGCTCAGGGCGACGGTCACGCCGTACAGGAAGGGGTCCTCCGGGCACCACGGGCGAAGGCGGCCGTCGGGGATCGGGAGCTCCAGCGCGCCCTGCCGGGCGTCGTATTGGCCCTGGGCGATGGTCTGGCCGTCCATGGAGACGGCGATGGCGGCGCCCTCCGCCTCCTTGGCGCGGAGGACGAAGCGGACCCGTTTCTCGCCGAAAAGGGGGGTGATAGCCAGCTCCTCCACGTAGTTTTCCGGAACGGACTCCAGCCATACGGTCTGCCAGATGCCGCTCTGGGGGGTGTACCAGATGCCCCCGGGGCGGAAGCTCTGCTTGCCGTAGGCGTGGCGGGAGCGGGAGGTGGCGTCGGTGACGGAGACGGTCAGGGTGTTCTCCCCCTCCGCCAGCGCGCTTGTAATGTCGCAGGTGAAGGGCAGGTAGCCCCCCTCATGGCCGCCCACGGCCCTGCCGTTGACGAACACCTGGCAGGACTGGTCCACGGCCCCGAAATGGAGCAGGACCCGGTCCCGGCGGAAGCCCGCCGGCAGGGAGAAGAAGCGCCTGTACCACAGCCGCTCCCCGGGCATCAGGGTGCGGGACACCCCGGACAGGAGGCTCTCCGGGGAGAAGGGGACGATGATCTCCCCGTCAAAGGCGGCGGGCTCCGGCTTGCCCTGGGGCCGGATGGCGTACTGCCAGCGGCCGTTGAGGTTGAGATAGCTGTCCCGGCGCAGCTGGGGCCGGGGATACTCCGGCAGGGGGCGGTCCCGGTCCAGCTTCTCCCCCCAGGGGGTGAGCATGGGGCGCAGGGTGCGCCGGGACAGGGTGTGGGCCGGCTCCCGCCGGCGCAGGAGGAGCAGGGGGACGGCAATCAGCAGCAGCACCAGGGCCGAGGCGATGAAGATCTCCGGCGTGGGCACCTCCTTCACCATCCCCAGCTCCTCGTAGGTCTGCCCGGAGTGCTGGATCACCGCCGAGCCGATCAGCGGGCCGGTGAGCATGGGCAGCAGCACCTGGAAAAGGATGCGGATGCCCTGGAACTGCCCGGCCTTGCGGGCGGGCGTGTGGTCCCGGATGAGTCCCTGGAGGCAGGCGGAGAGCACCATGCTGGCGCCCAGCATCACGATGCCGGCCAGAATCACGGGCACGGTCCCCCGGACAAAGAACATGGCGGTCAGCCCCGTGAAGGCGGCGGCAGCCGCCGGGGCCGCTACGCGCAGCTTGCCCCGCCTGTCGATGATCCGCCCGAAGGCCACGCTGACAAGGCTGGCGGCGACGAGCACGGTCCCCAGGATGGACGCGTAGTTGTCCACCCCCAGGTAGCGCTGGAGGTAGATGATGAGATAGGGCATATAGACCTGCTGGCTGGCGGAATAGACGGCCAGTGCCAGCAGGGACAGGTACAGCGCGGGATTTCGCCAGATCACCCCGGGCCGCAGGCCGTAGAGGATGCTGCCCAGGTAGTTTCCCTCGGCCCGCCGGAGGTTCTCCGGCTCCCGGATGAGCAGGCGGCCCAGCCCGCCGCCCAGCATGGTCAGCCCGCCGACAATGAGGAAGAAGGTTCCCCACCGGCCCCGGGTGGTCAGGCCGTCCAGGGCGCCGAACACCAGCAGCATGGCCGCCAGGGGCATGACCGCCAGCACCGCCTCCACCCGGCCCCGGTTGCCCTCGTTTGTGACGTCGGTGACCCAGGCGTTGAAGGCCGCGTCGTTGGCGCTGCTGCCGAAGAAGGTCATGACGCAGTCCAGCACGATGACAAGGACTGCGCCGGCCTGGGCGGCCCTGGCCGGGCCCACCAGCGCCTCCAGCCCGCTGGTGCGCACCAGTGCGAAGGCCATCACGCTGACGCCCCACAGCAGATAACCGGTGACGATAATGGGCTTGCGCACTCCCAGCTTGTCCGACAGGGCGCCCACCGCCAGCGTGGTCACCGCCGCCACCACGGCGGAGGCGGCCACCATGGCGGCAATCATCCCCGTATCCCCGGTGATGGTGTTGTAGAGGAACACGTTAAAGTACATGTTCTCCACCACCCACGCCACCTGACCAATCAGTCCAAAGGACAGCAGCGCGGCCCAGATCCGCGCACCCAGCGCACTTTCCTGTTTCCGGTGCATCAAAACCCCTCCTTTTTTTCAGGAAATTGAAGAAAACACAATATCTTGTATTATACAGCCGGGGGGTCTATCCCGCAAGTAGTGTTTGGCGAAAAAGGAAAGAAAAGAAAATTTTTGTGACTCGACTCTTTTCGACAAATTTTGTCCCCGCACCCGGCTATACTAGGCGACAGAGAGCGACAGCCACCGCCCCTTTTCTCCAGAGTCCGCCGGGATTCGCGCTTTGGAGCGGACTGTTCGGCACCATGAGGCACCCTGCTGTCTCCCTCATAACATTCGCCCGCATGGCAGCGGGCATATACATAATAAATATGGAGGACTTGAAATGAATTATCAGAAGGAATATGCCAGCCTCGTGGGCCAGATTGACCGGGCCATCTCTGTTTTGGAGCAGTACGAGCCCGGCGACCCCATTGTCCGAAAAGCGGGTGATCTGCTCATACGCGCTCTGCGGGATGCGGAGGAACACTACATGGCCGGTCCGGACACGGCGGAGTAGCGCTGTGGCGGTCGCGGGAGGAGGCGCCTCTCCCGCGGCATTCTGCATAGGGAAAAGGGACCTGCTCTCAGCAAGAAGCAGGACGGCCTCCCTGCGTCCGGGGCTTGACGAAACAAAAAAGGACATGCTGTACGCATGTCCTTTTTTTGCTCTGGAGCGGGCGACGGGGCTCGAACCCGCTACCTCCACCTTGGCAAGGTGGCGCTCTACCAGATGAGCTACGCCCGCAGAACATAATGAATTATATCAGAGACTTTTCGGATTGTCAAGTGAAAACGGGAAAATTTTTTAAAAAATTTTAGCGATATAGTCGACGCACTTGAGAAGAGGTAAAAAGGAGGGGAGGAAAAATGACGCGGGGCAAGGCGGAGGATACAGGCGGGCTGACGCCCGCCAAAGACGACAACGCCGCCCCGTATCATTTTGACCGCCGAACTTTACCGA
>CAJUQS010000174.1 GCA_910588365.1 uncultured Oscillospiraceae bacterium
CGCGTCGAGCGCCGCGTCCGATTCTTTTTTGCAAGCAAAAAAACCGTTACACATAGGTGTGTAACGGGGGGAAAGTTGTACGAAAATATACAACGTCAGAATGCACAAAAACCAGGAGCGTCCGGCTGCCCGGACGCTCCTGATCTGTACCCACGCGAAACGACAGTTTCGCGCAAAAAGTTTTTCTTTTGATTCTTTTCTTTGTTCACAAAGAAAAGAATGACTGCCTTACTTGTGGTCGACGCTGTACATGTGCTTGATGAGCTCCAGGACCTTGTTGGAGTAGCCCATCTCGTTGTCGTACCAGGAGACGACCTTGACGAAGGTGTCGGTCAGGGCGATGCCGGCCTTGGCGTCGAAGATGGAGGTACGGCTGTCGCCCAGGAAGTCGGCGGAGACCACGGCCTCGTCGGTGTAGCCCAGGATGCCCTTGAGCTCTCCGTCGGCGGCCTTCTTCATGGCGGCGCAGATCTCGTCATACTTGGCGGGCTTGGCCAGGTTCACGGTCAGATCCACCACGGACACGTCCAGGGTGGGCACGCGCATGGACATACCGGTCAGCTTGCCGTTGAGCTCGGGGATGACCTTGCCCACGGCCTTGGCGGCGCCGGTGGAGGAGGGAATGATGTTGCCGGAGGCGGCACGGCCGCCGCGCCAGTCCTTCAGGGAGGGGCCGTCAACGGTCTTCTGGGTGGCGGTGGTGGAATGGACGGTGGTCATGAGGCCGTCGGTGATGCCCCAGTTGTCGTTGAGGACCTTGGCGATGGGGGCCAGGCAGTTGGTGGTGCAGGAGGCGTTGGAGACGAAGGTCATGTCGGTGGTGTACTTGTCCAGGTTCACGCCGCAGACAAACATGGGGGTGTCGTCCTTGGAGGGAGCAGACATGACGACCTTCTTGGCACCGGCGTCGATGTGGGCCTGGGCCTTCTCCTTGGTCAGGAACAGGCCGGTGGACTCGATGACGTACTCGGCCTCCAGCTTGCCCCAGGGGATGTCGGCGGGGTTGCGCTCGGCAAAGATGGGGATCTGCCGGCCGTTGACAATGATCGCGTTTTCGGTGGAGGACACCTCGCCCTGGAACTGGCCGTGCATGGTGTCATACTTCAGCATGTACGCCAGGTAATCGGCGGGGCACAGGTCGTTGATGCCGACAATCTCGATCTCGGGATGATTGACGGTGGCGCGGAAGACCATGCGGCCAATGCGGCCAAAACCATTGATGCCAACTTTGATGCTCATGATGAAAAGCTCCTCTCAAAAATAATGGTTTTACGCTTCACAGCGATACCAAAGAAATCATCTGCTGTTCAAGTGGTATTATACACCGTGGTTTTTCAAAAGAAAAGCGTTTTTTGTTGATTTTTTGATACGCCCAAGAATTTCTTGTAATTTCGACAAAATTTTGTTATGATAGTTGTAAAAGTTCGGAAAAATGCTATGCGGAGCGGCGGAGCGGGCTGCGGCCGGGGCGGCGGGAAAGCGGATGTGGGGTAAATTACCAATCTTTTTTCCGCGGCGGCGCATAAAATAATTGGCAGGAGGTGCCGCATGTCAGAAAACATCTATGAGAAGGACGGGGAGCTGGGCGGTGTGCTGCGGCAGGTTTCCATACAGCTGCGCGGCTCCCTGGGAAACATCTACAACGCCCTCTCCCGCATCGCGCCGCCGGAGCTGCGGGACGGGGAGGGGGGAATCGATCAGGACGCGGCGGTGCTCTGCCAGAGCTACTACCGCATCCTGCGCCTGGCCAACAACCTCTCGGACGCGGCGGCGCTGGAGGGCCCCGGCCAGGCCCGGCTCCGCAACGGGGACATCGCCGGCTTCTGCCGGGAGGTGATGGAGAAGGCGGAGCCGCCGGCCCGGCTTCTGGGCATCCAGCTGGCCTTCCGGTGCGAGAAGGCCAGCCACATCATCGCCATGGACAGCGGCCGCCTGGAGCGGATGATGCTCAACCTGCTCTCCAACGCCTTCAAATTCACCACCGGCGCGGAGAAGCGGGTGACGCTGGAGGTGCGCATCGGGCCGAAGTGGGTGGAGCTGGCCCTCAGCGACACGGGCCCCGGCATTCCCCCGGAGCTCCAGGAGACGATCTTTGACCGCTACCGCCACACCCGGCGGCTGGACCCGCCCCCCCACGGGCTGGGCCTGGGGCTGCCCCTGAGCCGGCGCATCGCCCAGGAACACGGAGGGACCCTGCTGATCACCTCCCGGGCGGGCGAGGGCACCACGGTCACGGTATCCCTGCCCAACCGGCGGGAGGCGGCCGGCAGGATGAGCGACTTCCTCGTGGATTTGGACGGCGGGTTCAACAGGACCCTGGCGGGCCTGGCGGACGCGCTGCCCAGGGAGGCGTTCACCCAGAAATATCTGGACTAGACAGGAGAGACGGCGATGAAAGAGAACAAGGTGCTGGTGGGCATGAGCGGCGGCGTGGACAGCGCGGCGGCGGCGGTGCTGCTGGGAGAGGCCGGATACGAGGCGGTGGGCTGCACCCTGCGGCTCTATGACGGCGGGGAGGGGGGCTGCTGCTCCCTGGAGGACGTGGAGGACGCCAGGAGCATCTGCCGCCGTCTGGGCATGGACTTCTTTGCCTTCAACTTCAGCGATCTGTTCCGCCGGGCGGTTGTGGACGACTTCGTCTCCGCCTACCAGGCCGGCCGGACGCCGAACCCCTGTATTCAGTGCAACCGGCACGTGAAGTTCGCCGCCCTGCTGCGGCGGGCGGACGAGCTGGAGATCGGCCATATCGCCACCGGGCACTACGCCCGGGTGGACCGGGATCCGGCCAGCGGCCGCTGGCGGCTGCTGCGGGGCCTGGACCGGCGGAAGGACCAGAGCTATGTGCTCTATCCCCTGACCCAGGGGCAGCTCAGCCGCCTGCTGCTGCCCCTGGGCGCGTATGACAAGGCGTCCGTCCGCGCCCTGGCGGAGGCGCGGGGGCTGTGCAACGCCCGCAAGCCGGACAGCCAGGACATCTGCTTCGTCCCCGACGGGGACTATCCCGCCTTTCTCCAGAGCCGGGGGACGCAGCTGGTCCCCGGGGACTTTGTGGATTCCGCCGGCCGGGTGCTGGGCCGCCACCGGGGCCTGCCCTGCTACACCGCCGGCCAGCGGCGGGGGCTGGGGGTCAGCGCGGACCGGCCCCTGTACGTCCTGCGCAAGGACGCCGCCTCCAACACCGTGGTCCTGGGGGACGAGGCGGAGCTCTACAGCCGGACGGTCTGGGCGGAGGGGTTCAACTGGGTGTCCCTGCCGCCCCAGGAGAAGCCCATCGAGGCGGCCGCCAAGACCCGCTACAGCCAGAGCGAGGCGTCCGGCGTCCTGTACCCGGAGGGGGACGGGCTGGTGCGGATGGTCTTTGACGAGCCCCAGCGGGCGGTGACGGCGGGCCAGTCCCTGGTGTGCTACCAGGGGGACGCGGTGGCCGGAGGCGGGACCATCTGCCGGACGGCGCCCTAGTAGTCTGTTTGAACGCCGCCTGTCCCTGCTGCTCCAATTTATAGCCGTGTATCATCGTATCTAAGGAGATATAGAGATGAAGATCAAATGGGTTGGTAAGTATAATGGCGGCAATCTTCCCTCTGCAAAGGTCAGAGAAGACGCACACGAATTGCCGCCGGTTTCGGCTAAATCCGCCGTTTTCATTATTACTTTTGCAGCTAAAGATAGGAAAGCATAGGACTGCGGAAAAAATTGGATACAAATTGGGGCTGATGTTGCAATTTCCGCATGAATGACTGAATTTTAAGAGAGATTTCTTCCACTGTATAGGGCAGTTGGCC
>CAJUQS010000175.1 GCA_910588365.1 uncultured Oscillospiraceae bacterium
CCCGCCTTGGCGGCATATTTTCCGCCCTGACTGCGTTAAAAATCCTTGCAATCCGTCAGGATTGCTGCGGCTTTTTGCCTTGCAGGGCAAAAAATCTATCTCGCCAATCCGCACACGCTGAGATATTAAACAGGCTCTAAGCTGTCATGGATGGGGGCAGATCCGGGGCCAGGGGGCGTCCACGCTCAAAGCGCCCTCCGCCCAGCGGCAGCGGAAGCCGCGGCCGTTGGCCGCCTGCCAGCGGTAGAAGTCATGGCTGGGCTCCAGCGCCTCCAGCAGTGCCATGATGGTGCCGCCATGGACCACCAGGGCCGCCGAGCCCTCCTCCCCCCAGGAGGCGGCCAGGCGGCGGAAGGCCGCCACCGTCCGCCGCTGGAAGCTGTCCTTGCTCTCGCCGCCGGGGGGCGCGGAGACGCCGCCGGTGTCCAGCCAGGCCTGATAAGCCCCGTCGTCCCGCAGCTCCTCATAGGTTTTCATCTCAAACGCCCCGAAGCCGCACTCCCGGAAATCCGGGACAATCTCCACCGCCGCGCCGGGGTACAGCAGCGCCGCCGTCTCCCGGCAGCGCCGCAGGGGGGAGGCGTACACCCGGTCCACCGGGGGCAGCGGCCCCAGGGCCTCCCGGCCCGCCGGGCACAGGGGCTGGTCCGTGGAGCCGATGTACCGCCGCTCCAGGTTGCCCTGGGTCTGGCCGTGGCGGATGAGGTAGACCGTCATTTCAGCCGCACCCCCAGTCCGCAGCGCACCCGGTAGACCGCCTCCGCCTGCTCCGCCAGCTCGCAGCAGACGCGCCCCACCAGCTCCCGCCAGTCCCGGTCCGCCCGGTCCAGGGGCGTCACGCCGCAGCCCACCTCGTCGCAGATGAGCACCCCCGCCGGGTGCTCCGCCAGCCAGGCGGCAATGGCGGGCCGGGGCTCCGGCATCGCCCGGATGACCCGGTGGAGGCCGTGGACGCAGTCCTCCGCCCCCAGCGCCCCCTCGCTCCAGGACGCGACGCCCAGCTCCCGCCGCGCAAACGCCAATTTTCCCTGGGCCATGCCCCCCACAATCAGAACCATATGGCACACACCCTCTCCGTCACCACGATGGCCGCCAGCATCACCAGCTCCGTGACCTGCAGGAACCACCCGGCCAGATCGCCGGTGAAGCCCCCGAACTGCCGCAGGGCCATGGACTTGTAGCAGAGGAAACATACCGCCGCCGCTGCCCCCGCGGCCAGGCCCGCCGCCTGGTTCAGCCAGGGGAGCGCCCCAGCATAGAGGCACAGGTATACCACCAGCACCCATTGGGGAGACTTGCTGCGTGCCTTGAGGGCCGCGCCCATGCCGGAGTTGGGCCGCGCCGGGGGCAGCTGCTCCACCGCGGAGGCGCTGGCGGTCCGGCTGAGGACAAAGCACGCCGCCAGGGTGGTCACGCTCTCCAGCTCCGCCATGAGGGCAAAGGTCAGCACAAACCACACCCCGCACCAGATCACCGCGAAGGCCCCGGCGCTGGAGTCCTTGAGGATCTCCAGCTTCCTCTCCCGGGAGGCGTGGGAGGCCAGCGCGTCGATGGTGTCGCAGTAGCCGTCCAGGTGGATGCCGCCGGTGACCGCGATGGGCACCGCCGTGCGCAGAGCGGCCCGCAGCAGTGTGCCAACCTGCAAAAGGCCGCACAGCGCGTCCACGCCCCAGAACGCCAGCCCAACCGCCGCCCCCACCAGCGGGAAAAACGCCAGCGTATGCCGCATGTTCTCCTCGTTCCACTCCACCTGGGGCATGGGAATCTTCGAGTACGTGGAAAACGCTATCGCACAGGAAGCCAGTAGTGATTTCATCAAATCCCCCTCCTTTTCGGGCAGTCATTCTTTTTTCTTGAAAGAAAAAAGAATCAAAAAAAGAACTTTAATGCAGGGAGCATCCTATGGATGCTCCCTGAGGTTTTCTCGCAAATTAAACGGCCGCACACCTGATAACTGCCCATACGCAAAACGCAGTCTGGCGAAAAAAAATCCGCTGTTTGGGCGTTTTGACATTTTTCAAACACGCCCTGGGAAAAAGTATGGCTGCCAGTTATCACAGCTCCAGCTGCTGTACATCCCCGTCGCTCTTGGGGCGGGTTTTGGGCGGCTCGGGGTAGCCGAAGTCCTTGGCCGCCGAGGCGGTGTCCCGCTTGAGCATGGCCTCCATGACCTTGATGTCGCTGACCACGTCCATGGCGTCGGAGGAGTAGAGCTGGTCCAGCTGGTGCTCGAAGCCCCCCACAATCATGTCCATGGTCTCCTCAATGCGGTCCTTGGCCTGGCGCAGGTGCTCCCCCTCCACGCCCGTCTCCTCGAAGTCGGCGTAGGTGTCCAGCAGCTTCTGGGTGGTGGGGAGGTAGTAGTCAAAGAAGGTGTGGATGGAGCTGCGCTTCTCCGGGTGCTCCTCCACCTCCTTGAAGATGAGGCCGCTGATCTGCTCCAGCCGGTCGATCTTCCGGCTCAGCTCCGGGTCGGCGATGCGGTCGTTGGCATGGCGGATGTTGCGCAGAATCCCGGAGTAGCCCTCCCGGGCCTCCTCGGGCTCGGCAGGCTGGGGCGGGGCCTCCCGGATGACGGGCTCTGGCGCCGGCTCCTCCTCCAGGGTGGCGCCGAAGCGGAGGAAATAGCCCTTCTCATAGTCGATGTAGGCATCCTCCCCCAGGTAGCCCTTGTCGATGAGCTTCTGCATCTCCTTGGCAGCCTTGCTGGGGGTGCGGTTGACCCGCTTGGCAATCTCCTCGATGGGCATGGCGTCCACATTGCCGATAGCCAGGATGTACCGCTGGCTGCGCCGGGACATTTTGTTGAGGTAGTGTCCCCGGAAGAACATCAGACCGCCGGAGAACAGGAAGCCCACACTGGTGAAGAACTCCTCTGCGTCCGCCCCATAGCCCGATACCAGCTCGCTGGTGAAGTCCAAGCCCACAATGCCGCCCACCACCAGGAAGATGATGCCCAGCAGGCGCAGCAGCACCCCGACGGGCTTGGCCTTTTTCTTCTTCTCCTTGACCGGCTTGACCTTGGGCTGGGGGTCGGTCTGCCGCCGGGAGGCGCTTTTGGACGCTCCCCGCCCGGGGGACGAGCCTCGTCCGGCCTGCTCCACCTCTCTGGCAGCGCGGCTGATGGTCCGCTCCATCTCCTCTATGGCCCGGCCGACGGCCTGGTCCACGGACTGCTCCGCCCCCCGCATGGCCCGGTCGATGCACTCACCGGCCCGGCCCGTCTGCTGCTCCGCCCGGCGCATGGCGCGCTCCACGGCGCTCTCCGCCTGACGGATGGCGTCCGCCTGCCTGGCGGCATCCGCCTGATGGGCGGCGCTCTGGCCGTTTTTTTTGCGCCGGCTGTCCCCGGACAAGTTGAAGAACAGCAGAATCAGCGCCAAGGGCCACGCGCCCACAGCGAAGAGGATGATAATCAGCGGCCAGCTGTACCAGCCGGAGTTGTCCTGCTTTTTCTGGGGCGGCCTCGGGGGCGGCGTCTGCCGGCCGCCGGAGCTGCTCCCGGGCTGTTTGCCCGTGAATTTCTCCTTGTCGTAAAATTCGTCCATCTATTTACCCTCTTTTCTCCGAAGTTTGGTCTTGTTCCCCTTGCCGTCCACGATGTAGGTATTGTCCAGCTGGCCCCTGAGGCTGCCCACCACGGAGTCGATGTACTCCCACCGCAGCGCCTCCCGTTCCTTCAGCTCGTCTTCCGTCAGCCCCCCGGCCCTGTTCTTCCGGGCGAGCTCGTTGATCCGGTCAATCTTGCTCTGCTCCATGGTATTCCTCCTCACGCGTTTTGTCAGCGTACAGCGCCGCCTCAAATAAATTTTTCGATGGTGATCCCCGTCCGGCCCTTTTTGCTCAGACCGCCCACCTCCGTGAGCCGGGCCTTGCCCAGGCCCCCGGCGGTAAGCACCGCCCCCTCCCCCACCGGCTTATCCGGCTTGAGGCACGGTACGTGGTCCAGGTTCACCCGCCCCGCGGCGATGAGCTCTGCGGCCTTTCCCCGGCTCATGGAGAAGGCGGCGGCTGCGACAGCGTCCAGGCGCAGGGAGGACACCGTGTCCCGGATGGTCTTCACCTGGACCTGGGGGACGCGCAGCTCCTCCCGGTCAATCCGGGACACCGACAGCTTCACCCGGCCCGCCTCGGTCCACTCCCGCAGGAAGAAGTCCAGCAGGGAGGGCGCGGCCACGATGTCCGCGCTGTGGGGCGATACCAAAATATCCCCCACCCGCTCCCGGACCACGCCCAGGCCCATGAGGCTGCCCAGGATATCCCGGTGGGTCAGGGCGCTGTCCGGGCCGCGAAAGTCCGCCCGGAGGAAGGCCAGCTGTTCACCGGCCATCTCCTCCCCGGCCCAGTCGGGGAGAAAAACCAGCCGCTTTCGCTCCGCCTCCCCGTAGCCGCCGTCCAGCACATACCCGTCGCGGACGCCGGCGGCGCTGAGCAGGGACTGGGCCAGCTGCTGCTCCCGTGGAGAGAGGAAGGCGGTGGCGGCGGGGATGTTCCGCCGCTGGGTCTGGTCGTATTTGTCCAGAATCTTCGCCAGCAGGAGCCGGTCCTCCGGCTCCTGGGCGGTCTTCGCAATGAGATCTGTCTTATCCATATGAACCCCAATAAAGTTCTTTTTTAATACGTTTTTCTTTCAAGAAAAACGTATGTATGCCCTATCTATGTAAATTCTGCGTGTTATATAACTGCGCGTAATCCCCGCCTCGGGCCAGCAGGTCGTTGTGGGTGCCCTGCTCGGCGATGACGCCGTCCCGGATGACCAGGATACGGCTGGCGGCGCGGACGGTGGAGAGGCGGTGGGCGATGATAATGGTGGTACGCCCCTTGGCCAGCTCGTCAAAGGCCCGCTGGATCTTCGCCTCGGTGACGCTGTCCAGGGCGGAGGTGGCCTCGTCGAGGATCAGCACCGGCGGGTTTTTCAGGAAAATCCGCGCAATGGAGATGCGCTGCTTCTGGCCACCGGAGAGGAGGGCTCCCCGTTCGCCCACGTAGGTGTCAAAGCCGTCGGGCATGGCCATGATATCGTCATAGATCTCCGCCCGCTTGGCCGCGGCGATGACCTCGTCGGTGGAGGCACCGGGCCGGCCGTAGCGGATGTTGTCCAGGATGCTGGCGGCAAAGAGGAACACGTCCTGCTGCACCACGCCGATGTTCCGGCGCAGGCTCTGCTGCTGCACGTCCCGCACGTCATGCCCGTCAATACGGATGCTGCCCTCGCCCACGTCATAGAACCGGGGGATGAGGCTGCAGAGGGTGGTCTTGCCGCCGCCGGAGGGGCCCACCACGGCCACGGTCTCCCCGGGGGCGACATGGAGGGAGACGTGGTGGAGGACCTCCACGTCGTCCCGCTCGTAGGAGAAGGAGACGTTGTCCACGTCAATGCTGCCCTCCACCCCGGAGAGGACCAGGGCATCGGGTTTGTCCTTCAGATCCGGCTCAATGCGCATCAGCTCCACGAAGCGGCCCAGGCCCGCGATGCCGTCCACCAGCATCTCCGAGAGGTTGGCCAGCTTGCGCATGGGGTTGATGAAGGTGCTGGTGTAGAGGAAGAAGGTGGTGAGATCAATGTAGTTCATCTCCCCGTTCATAATCAGCGCCCCGCCCACGGCGATCACCGCCACAGGCAGGATGCAGGTGAAAAACTCCATGGAGCACATAAACCAGGCCATGGCCTTATAGCGCTCCTTCTTGGAGGTCTTGAAGCGCTCGTTGGCGCCGGAGAACTTCTCGCTCTCGGCATTCTCGTTGGAGAAGGCCTTGGCGGTGCGCATACCGGAGATGCTGGACTCGATGTCGGCGTTGATGCTGGCGATGTTCTGCTTGACCCGGCGGGAGGCCCGGATCATGTTCCGGCGGTTGAGGTTGACCACCACGACAAAGGTGGGCACCAGCAGCAGCATCACCAGTGCCAGCCGCCACTGGATGGTGAACATGATGACGATGGCTCCCACCACCGTCACGCCGGAGATGAACAGGTCCTCGGGTCCGTGGTGGGCCAGCTCCGTGATGTCGAAGAGCTCCGCCGTCATGCGGCTCATCAGGTGGCCGGTGCGGTTCTTGTCGTAAAAGCCGAAGGAGAGTGTCTGGAGGTGGCTGAACAAATCCTTGCGGATGTCGGCCTCCACCAGCACGCCGAAGGTGTGCCCCCAGTAGCAGACCACGTACTGCAGCCCCGCCCGGAGGACGTAGGCGCACAGCATCACGGCAATCACGGCGAAAAACGCCTGGGAGCGGCTCTCGGGGATGAGAACGTTCATGCACGTCCTGGAGACAAAGGGGAAGGCCAGATCAATCAGGGAGATCATCAGCGCGCAGGCCATGTCCAGCAGAAAGAGGCCCATGTGGGGCCTGAAATAGCTGACAAAGATGCCCAGCAGGCTCTGTTTCTGGAAATCGCGGGTAACCATTGTCGTTCCTCCGTCGTTCGTTTTCATAGTTTTTTATTGTACCATATCCGCCGGTTTGATGCAACCGGGGGAATCTTTAATTTTTTCTTCCCTTTTCAGATTAGGCGCTGTTTGAAAAATGGCGGAATGACCAAAAGCGAGAGATTTTTTCGATGAACAGGGCTCCTTTGTCAAAGCGTCCGGAGAGCACGTATAAAAATATGGCGGGACTGTCAAAGCAGTCCCGCCATATTTCAGATGGAATTTTCAAATTTTTGGCGTTTTTTGTTGAAAAACCAGGCCAAAACAGCGCATATGATTATCCCGGCGCCATATGGGACGCACAGCAGAAACGCCGTATCAGCCGGGGCGCTGTATCCGGCGTAACGTCCGCCCAGCTCCAGGGCGCAGTAGTTGTACGCAACCGCGGCACACATGACATTTGAAAGCAGCATCGCAATCACAGCAAAAAGGCAGGCCAGCCGCTTATGTCTCCTCATCGCAATACCTCCTGTATTCATTTCCTCCTGAGAATCATCATCATCCCCAGTATCATCAGCAGCACAAAGAAAATAACGAGCATTCCCGCTCCGTTCAAGGTAATCATCGACGACTCATTGATCCGGTCAACAGACGATGGGCTCATAACGGTTAAGGCGCCAAACAGGATCAGGCAGACAGCGCCTGTTATACATAGGCAAATCCCAAGTCTGCTCTCCCCTGTTTCGCGGTGAGGCGGCGTCCATTTCTCCTGGTCCGCACGGCCGGAAGCGCTGTCAGCCCGGTTTTCAGTAAGCTCGTCTATTGTAATTTGAAAGCATTCACTTAAAGCCCTGAGCTTCTCCAATTCCGGCGTGGACAGCCCCCCTTCCCATTTTGATATCGCTTGTCTTGACACCCCGATCTTTTCTGCGAGCTGCTCCTGAGAAAGCCCGTTTTTCCGCCTGAGTGAATATATTTTTTCAGACAACATCCACTTTACCTCCCTGCCAGAATACTAGCGCAATTCTCCGTGGCACGCTATCAGCTTCTCTTGAAACTTCCGCAACCGGCAGTTGCACATAGCCGAAAACACGAAAAATCCCGCTTCCTCTATCACGTACGACTCCTGTTTGAAAAATGTCAAGATACCCAAACAGCGGACATTTTTCCCCCCTCGGGGGATGCGGGGGCCGGATTTTTTGCGCAGCAAAAGAATACCCTATGAAAAAATATCAAAAATATCTCCAAATTGTATACGCATTTACCCTTTCAAAGCGGCAAACACCTGGTCCTGGGCGGGCAGCCGGGTGCGCCGGGGGTAGTCCGCTCCGTACCGCTCCCCCAGGGCCCGGGCGTCCGCCGGATCCAGCCTGTCCAGAAGGGGCAGCGTCAGCTTGTGGGCGGCAATCAGCAGCCAGTGGATGGACGGGTCCCGCCGCTTCTCCAGGGGAGCCCGGTACACATAGGCCAGGATCTCCCGGATCTGCGCGGAGGGCAGATCCGCCAGCTCCCCCAGGGCCGCCTCCAGGTCCTCCAGAAATTTTCCGTGACAGGGGTGGTCGGCCGGGTGCTTCCCAAAGCCCCAGAGCCCGTCCGTCACCTTCTTGGTGCGCAGCACCTCCTCCGCCTCCGCCAGGTAGCCCCGGTAGAGCTCCTGGATCCGCTCCAGCTCGTTCATCGCCGCCGCTCCTCCTTCAAAATGATTATATATTGTATTATCCCCGCCGGATTCTACAAAATACCCCATAAAGCGGACAGGGCAGCGTCCCCATCCCGCGATCATGCCCGCCGCCTCATCTCTCCGCTGCGGCGTCCCCATTTGCGCACGGATTCTTCGGGAGCATTCTGGTAAGGACGAACGCATAGCCAGCGGTTATGGCAAACAGGGCCGCGTGGAAGATCATGCGCCGCTCCATCGTCAGCCCCTCCTCATTCGCAAAGGCGCTGGCGATGTTGATGGCGGCGTGGGCGATGACGCAGGGCCAGAGGCTCCCGCCGCGATGGAACAGAATGACGAACAGAAAGCCGATCGCAATGGCCCCAGTTACCTGAAACAGGTTTTCCGCAAGGCCGGCGCCGCTGCCGTTGACCAGGTTCAGCAGATGCCCCAGGCCAAAGGTGATGCTGGAAACAGCGACGGCCATGTTCACGCTGTCCCTTGCCAGCGCCCGGAACAAAAGCCCCCGGAAGATCACCTCCTCCACAAAGCCGACACAGAGCATACAGACGATATAGCAGGCCGTATCAGCCAAGGGGAAGTTGACGGCGATCCCATTCCAGAAATTTCGCGTCATCAGGACGAGCAGCGGGATGTAATAGAGGAACCGGCGGGCGGGAACGGAGGACTTGCAAAGTCCGTACCGCCGGGACAGGCCGTTTTGCCCGATAAACCGCCAAAGGAACGCCGCCTGTAACGCGCAGAGTATGGCGCTTGCGGAATATCTGAGTCCGATCATCTGGTTGAGGGGATTTGCCAGAGATTGCAGTGCGCAGTAGAGCCCAATGCAGGCCAGCGCAAAGGTCAATTCGCTTTTTTCGTATAGCTTTTTCACGTTGTTTCCTCCTGAACCGCCAGCACCGCGCCCGTGCATACCCGCTTCAGCTGCGCCGCTGTCAGATTTTCATCATACGCCAATGAATTGTTGGCAAGGAGACTGGCATATCCATGAACAAACAGCGCCAGCGTAGTAAAAACCTCCCTGGTCTGTTCCATGTTCATATTCAGCTCTTCCCGCATCGCGGAAATAACCGGCGTGAGCTCCTCGGAATCGAGCATTTCAAGCACACTGTTTTCAGCGGCAAATCCAGATTGAAAAAGAAAGCGAAACAAATTCGGCTCCTCAACCGCAAAGCGGATATAATTCAGCCCAATTCCAAGCATGACGTCCTCCCGCGTTTCCGGAACGTTCATCAGATATTCCGTGTGGTACTCGTTCGTCCGCCTATAGGCTGCTTTTTTCAGTTCTTCGATGGTCGCGAAATGGTACATCACGGGCTGCGTGGAACAATTCAGCCTCTGGGACACAGTCCTTGCGTTGATCTGCTCCCATCCCGCTTCGCGGGCTGCCTCAAACGCGGCGGAAACGACCATATCTCTTGTGATCCTGGCTTTCGGCGGCATTGCCCTCCCCCTTTAATATAATTTTCGTTATATAATGATGATTATACTCGTTCCCTGCGCGGATGTCAAGCGGTCTGTATGAAAATTTACAGACAAATCGGATGGGACGTTCTCACGGATGCAATTGCCGATCCTCCGCCCGATCAGCCGGAAATGCACCGCCCGCAGGCAGTTTACCTGAGTATGGAGGATCTTCCACTGTAAAATTCCCCCAAAATTTCCACGTGAAATTATCAGGAATGCACAAAAATCGGAACATAGAAAAATATCTGTTGACAAATTGATATATTTGATATATTTTAAATATAGTTCAAAGCAATAAATAGACGAAATTTTATATAGCTATAATTAAATAGTCGGATGAACGGCCTAGGAGAGTCCGCGAAAGCGGCGCCGAAGGAGCAACTGCCATTCTCTCTCAGGCAAAAGGGACTGGGCCGGGACGAAATCTGGAAAGCGCTGCGGCGCACCGACGGGGCAACCGGGGCTTTTCTCCGGGAATCTCTCAGGTTTTCATGAACAGAGGCATGACAGCATTTGTCGTGCCCTGTTTTTTTGTCCCCCGGCGTTACCGTGAGGAAACAGGCCGCACTGCCGTGTGGCCTGTATTTTTCTTTTTCATCACCCTGGTATTCCATTTTTGAAGGAGGAGCCCAACTATGAGCGATTTGAAGCGCACCCAACTCTACGACGTCCACGTGGCCGCCGGTGCCACTATGGTGGACTTCGGCGGGTGGGAGATGCCTATTGAGTATCCCACCAAAATCGTGGCCGAGCACCTGTATACCCGCCACGCATGCAGCCTTTTCGATGTCTCCCACATGGGCCGCATCCTGGTGGAGGGGCCGGAGATGGTTCCCTTCCTCCAGCACGTGCTCTCCAGCAACGTGATGGCGTTGGATCTCAACCAGGCCCAGTACGCCATTATCCCCAACGAGAACGGCGGCGCGGTGGACGACGCCTATCTCTACCGCTTTGAGGAGAACCGGTACCTGCTGGTGGTCAACGCCGCCAACACGGAGAAGGATCTGGCCCACCTCAATGAGCAGATCAAGAACTACGACGCGAAGATGACAGTCATCACCGGCGACTGGGCCGCCATCGCCGTCCAGGGCCCCAAGGCCAAGGAGATCCTGCAGGTCCTCTCCGGCGGCGAGGCCATCACCGAGCCAGTGAAAAACGCCCTGAATACCCTCAAGTTTGAGGGCCGCACCGTCCGGGTAGCCAAGACCGGCTACACCGGCGAGCCCATCGGCTACGAGGTGTATATCGAGAGCGCGGAGGCCGTCTGGCTGTGGAACCGCCTCATCGAGCTGGGGGCGAAGCCCGCCGGCCTGGGCGCCCGGGACACCTGCCGTCTGGAGGCATGTCTGCCCCTCTACGGCCACGAGATGGGGGCTGACCCCGAGGGGAAGGAGATCCCCGTCTTCGCCGTGCCCCTGGCCAAGTTCGCTGTCAGCTTCTCCGAACAGAAGGGCGATTTCATCGGCAAGGGGCCTCTGTCCAGGCAGTACGAGGTCTTCAAGCGCATTATGAACCGGGATTTCTCCGACATCGCCGGTCTGCCCCGCCGCGTTTTGCCCATCACCCTGCTGGATAAGGGCGTTATGCGGGCGGGGATGCCGGTGTACAAGGGTGAGAAGCCCATCGGCTTCGTCACCAGCGGCACCATGGTGCCCTACTACCGCCACGAGGGCGAGGGCCTCCAGACGGTGATTCTGGAGGAGACCGCCAAGCGCTCCATCGGCCTTGCCATCCTGGACAGCGACACCCTGGAGGATGACCGGGTGGAGATTGACGTGCGGGGCAAGCGGCTCAAGGCCGTCATTCCCCCCTACCACATGCGGGTGGACGCGCCCCCCTTCGCCCGGCCCATCCTCTACCGCCCCGACGAGGACGAGAACGCCGTGGGCTCCGGCGACCGGGCGCCCAAGGCCCTGGAGCTCATCGGCCGGGCCCTGCAAAACCACGTCTGGCGGCAGGAGCAGTGCGTCAACCTCATCCCCTCGGAGATGACCCCCTCCCGCGCCGTGCGCCTGCTGTGCGCCAGCGACCCCTCCTTCCGCTACGCCGAGCACAAGAAGGTGAAGAGCTTCTACGACGCGGACGTGTTCTACTACCAGGGTACGGAGTTCATCGACCAGGTGGAGCAGCTGCTGGTGGAGGAGATGAGGGCATTTCTGGGCTGCGCCGAGGTGGAGACCCGGTGCATCTCCGGCCAGATGTCCAACACCTGCGTGTTCTCCTCCCTCATGGACTGGAAGAACCGGCTGGACCGCAAGCACGATCCCAAGCGTTTGGGCTATATCATGAACAACCACATCATCAAGGGCGGCCACCTCTCCGCCCAGCCCATGGGGGCCCTCCATGACTACATTGCCATCGACCCCGTCACCGAGCGGCAGGCGGTGGTGAACTTCCCGGTCTGCAGGGACAACATCTACAGGATTGATGTGGAGGAGACCAAAAAGGTCATCGACCAGTACCGCCCCGAGTTCATCATCTTCGGCAAGAGCATGGTGCTCCACAAGGAGCCCGTTGCCGCCATCCGCAAGTACGTGGACGACATGGGGCTGAATACCACCATCATGTACGACATGGCACACGTCCTGGGCCTCATCGGCGACCATTTCCAGAAGCCCTTCCAGGAGGGCGCGGAGATCGTCACCGGCTCCACCCACAAGACCTTCTTCGGTCCCCAGCGGGGCGTCGTGGGCGTCAACTACAAAAAGGATGATCTGAAGTACGGCCTGTGGGAGACCATTGAGACCCGCGCCTTCCCCGGCAGCGTATCCAACCACCACCTGGGCACCCAGCTGGGACTGCTGATGGCCGCCTACGAGATGAACCAGTTCAAAGACGAGTACCAGAAGGCGGTTGTCAATAACGCCAAGAGCTTCGCCAGGAGCCTGAAGGCCGCCGGGCTGGACGTGGCCGGCGATCCCGCGAACGACTACACCGAGACCCACCAGGTCATCGTCTCCGTGGGCTACGGCACCGGCCCCGATGTGGCCATGCGTCTGGAGCGGAACAACATCATCTGCAACTACCAGGCCACCCCCGAGGAGGAGGGCTTCACCGCCTCCGGCGCGCTGCGCATGGGCGTCAACGAGATGACCCGTTTCGGCTTCGGCCCCGCCGAGTTCGACCAGCTGGCCCAGATCATGGCCGACTGCATCCTCCGGGGCAAAGAGGTCAAAGAGGATGTTATGAAGCTCCGCGCGGGCTACACGGAGATGAAGTACTGCTTCAACGATGATCAGGCCGCCGGAGCGCTCAGCGAGCTGGCCAGGAAGACGGGGATTTAAGGCAGTCATACTTTTTCTTGAAAGAAAAAGTATCAAAAAGAACGTTAATTTTTATCAAATGGAGGAACACACCATGAATTTTCCCGCTGAACTGAAGTATTCCAAGGACCACGAGTGGGTCAAAACCATCGACGAGACCACTGTCCTGGTGGGCATCACGGACTTTGCCCAGAGCGAGCTGGGGGACCTGGTGTTCATCAACCTGCCCCAGGAGGGCGACGAGGTGACGGCGGAGGAGTCCTTCTGCGACGTGGAATCCGTCAAGGCGGTTTCCGACGTGATGAGCCCCGTCACCGGCGTGGTGGAGGAGGTCAACACCCAGCTGGAGGATGAGCCCCAGATGCTCAACGAGGATCCCTACGGAGCCTGGATTGCCAAAATCAAGGATGTCTCCGCCTTCGGCGAGCTGATGAGCGCCAGCGAATACGAGGCATTCATCCAGAAGTAAGATGGCTCCGGGAGGGGCCCGCCGGCCCCTCCCCCATCCAAGAAAGGAAGAAAGAAAGCGTTATGGGAAGCTATATCCCCAATACCCGCTCCCAGCAGGAGGAGATGCTCTCCGCCGTCGGTGTGAGCCGGGTGGAGGAGCTCTTCGCGGCGGTGCCCCATGAGATGCTGGTGGAGCACCTGGACCTGCCGGAGGGCCTCAGCGAACTGGAAGTCCGCCGGAAGGTGACCGCCATGGCCGCGAAAAACAAGGTCTATGATACCGTTCTCCGGGGCGCGGGGGCTTACCGGCACTTCATCCCCTCCGTGGTCAAGAGCATCACCGGCCGGGAGGAGCTGGTCACCGCCTACACACCCTATCAGGCGGAGATCAGCCAGGGCATCCTGCAATCCATCTTTGAGTACCAGACCATGATCTGCGCCCTGACGGGCATGGAGGTGTCCAACGCCTCCGTCTACGACGGCTCCACCGCCGCCGCCGAGGCCCTGGCCATGTGCCGGGACCGGAAGAAGAACAAGGCCCTGGTTTCCGCCTGCGCGGACCCCCAGACCGTCGCCGTCATGCGCACCTACTGTTTCGGCTCCGGCATGGAGCTGGAGATCATCCCGGAGCGGGACGGGCGCACGGATCTGGAGGCCATGAAGGGCCTTCTGGACGCCGGGACTGCCTGTGTCTATATCCAGCAGCCCAACTTCTTCGGCAATATTGAGGACGCCAGTGCCATCGGCGAGGCCGTCCACGCCACCGGTGCCAAGTACATCATGGGCTGCAACCCCATCGCCCTGGCGGTGATGGAGACCCCCGCCGCCTGCGGCGCGGACGTGGCCGTGGGCGAGGCCCAGCCCCTGGGACTGGACACCGCCTTCGGCGGGCCCTACCTGGGCTATATGGCCGCCACGAAGGCCATGTTCCGCAAGCTGCCCGGCCGTATCGTGGGCCAGACCCACGACGTGGACGGCAATGTGGGCTATGTGCTCACCCTCACGGCCCGGGAGCAGCACATCCGCCGGGAGAAGGCGTCCAGCAACATCTGCTCCAACCAGGCCCTGTGCGCCTTTGCCGCCGGGGTGTATCTCTCCGCCATAGGCAGCGAGGGGCTGCGGCAGGCGGCGAAGCTCTCCATGAGCAAGGCCCATTACTTTGCCGGGGAGCTGGAGAAGGCAGGGATGCCCCGCGTCCACAACGGCGAATATTTCCATGAATTTGTGACCAGGTGCGAAAAGCCCGAGGCGGTGCTGAAGGCCCTGGACGAGAACGGAATCCTGGGCGGCCTGCCTGTGGAGGGCGGCCTGCTCTGGTGCGTCACCGAGCTGGTGTCCAGGGAAGAACTCGACCGGGCCGCGGCCATCATCAAGGAGGTGTGCTGAGATGAAGCTGATTTTTGAGAAGGGCGCGCCCGGCCAGCACCTGACCCTGATGCCCGCCTGCGACGTGCCGGAGGTGGAGCTCTCCAATCCCCGCACCGATCCCCTGGAGCTGCCCCACGTATCCGAGACGGAGCTGACCCGCCACTACACGGCCCTGGCCAAGCGGGTCCACGGCGTCAACGACGGGTTCTACCCCCTGGGCTCCTGCACCATGAAGTACAACCCCAAGATCAACGAGGACATGGCCACCCTGCCCGGCTTTACCCAGATCCACCCCCTCCAGCCGGAGGAGACGGTCCAGGGCTGTTTGCTGGTGCTGGCGGAGTCCGCCAGGCTTCTGGGGGAGATCACCGGCATGGACGCCATGACCTTCCAGCCCGCCGCCGGGGCCCACGGCGAGTTCACCGGCCTGCTCCTCATCAAGGCGTATCACGCCCACCGGAACGATACCGCCCGGACGAAAATCATCGTCCCCGACTCCGCCCACGGCACCAACCCCGCCTCCGCCGTCATGGCGGGCTTCACTGTGGTGAACGTCCCCTCCGGCCCGGACGGGTGCGTGGACGTGGAGGCCCTGCGCGCCGCCGTGGGACCCGACACCGCCGGGCTCATGCTCACCAACCCCAACACCGTGGGCATCTTTGACAGGAACATTCTGGAGATCACCAGGATCGTCCACGACGCGGGGGGCCTGTGCTACTACGACGGCGCCAACCTCAACGCGGTCATGGGCGTGGTCCGGCCCGGGGATATGGGCTTTGACGTGATCCACCTGAACCTGCACAAGACCTTTTCCACCCCCCATGGCGGCGGCGGCCCCGGCTCCGGCGCGGTGGGCTGCAAGAAGCTCCTGGCGCCCTTCCTCCCCGGCCCCGTTGTGGCGGAGGACGGGAGCGGCTGCCGGCTGGTTCAGCCCGATCACTCCATCGGCAGGGTGAAGAATTTTTACGGCAACTTCGCCGTGGTGGTCCGGGCCCTGACCTATGTGCTCACCCTGGGCCGGGAGGGCATCCCCGAGGCGGCGAAAAACGCGGTGCTCAACGCAAACTACATGATGAAGCGCCTGTCAGAGAAATACACCATGGCCTACGCCGGACCCTGTATGCACGAGTTCGTCATGTGCCTCCAGGACCTGAAGGATACCACTGGCTGCTCCGCCATGGACATCGCCAAGGGCCTTTTGGACCACGGCATCCACCCGCCCACGATGTACTTCCCCCTCATCGTCCACGAGGCGCTGATGGTGGAGCCCACGGAGACGGAGAGCCGGGAAACCATGGACGAGGTCTGCGGCGTGTTCCTGCACCTGTGGGACGTGGCCCATGACAATCCCCAGGCCCTCCACGACGCCCCCACCAGGACCCCGGTCCGCCGCCTGGACGAGGTGGGCGCGGCCCGGAACCCGGTGCTGCGATACACGGGGGAGTGAGCACGTATCCCTTTTTAAATGCGAATCAATAGTAGAAACGCTCTAAAAAGGCGAAAAAAGCGAGAGCGGAGAAGACGAGGAAAAAGATGCCCTGTAGAGAGCGGGCGCGAGAGGCATCCTGGAAGGCAGCTTTGAGATTAGCCCAATGGAAAA
>CAJUQS010000176.1 GCA_910588365.1 uncultured Oscillospiraceae bacterium
ATGCCGGATGGACGAGGATTTTTCTCGTCAGACAAGGAGATTTTCCGCAGCAATCCTGACGGATTGCAAGGGAAAGCGACGCAGTATGGCGGGAAAAAGACTGGCCAGACAGCGTTCAACGGTTGTGAATACAGGTTCTTAGTATCCGCTTCCCTCAATGCCCTTGACGGCCTTTACGATCCGGCTTGTCCCCAGCCGGGACGCGCCGAGATTGATAAAGTCCTCGGCGTCCTGGAGATTGGAGATACCTCCGGCAGCCTTGATCTTCACGTGGGGCGCCACATGCCCGGCAAAGAGGGCCACATCCTCCCGGGTGGCGCCGCCGCCGGCAAAGCCCGTGGAGGTCTTGATGAACTCCGCGCCGGAGGCGGAGACGATCTCGCACATCTTGATCTTCTCCTCGTCGGTGAGCAGGCAGGTTTCAATGATCACCTTCAGCAGCTTGCCGCCGCAGGCAGCCTTGACAGCCTTGATCTCCTCCAGGAGGCACTCCCACTTCCGGTCCTTCACCCAGCCCACGTTGATGACCATGTCGATCTCGTCCGCGCCGTTTTTGACCGCGTCCTCGGCCTCAAAGCACTTCACGGCTGTGGTGGAGTAGCCGTTGGGGAAGCCGATAACCGTACACACGGCCAGCTTGTCCCCCAGGTACTCCTTGGCCTGCCTGACGAAGCTGGCCGGAATGCAGACGGAGGCGGTCTTGAACCGGACGCCGTCGTCGCAGACGGCGCGGATCTCCTCCCACGTCGCCCCCTGCGCCAGCAGCGTGTGGTCCACGGCGGCCAGAATTTTGCTCAGTTCCATAGTATCGTTCCTCATTTCCCCGCGTGTGCGGCGTATTTTCAATGTTCCAACATACCTTCAGTATACCACAGACTGGAAAAAATGAAAAGCATCTTTTCGCAGAGCCGATCCGCAGCCATTCTTCGGAGAATTTTATATTGAAAACCGGGAAGATTTACAGTATACTCAAATGGATAGCAACACTGGATATAATTGGAGGGGCCATGAGCACTGTCATCACATCCATCGACCGCCGCTCCCCGGCGGAGCGGGCCGGCGTCCGCGCGGGCGAAAAACTGATCTCCATCGGAGGCCATCCGGTGGAGGACGTGCTGGACTACCGCTTCTTCGGCTACGACAGGGACCCGGAGCTGGTGCTGGAATCGGCGGACGGCACGCGCCGCGCCCTGCGGGTGAACAAGCCGGAGGCGGAGGAGCTGGGCCTCAACTTCGACACCTACCTCATGGACCAGCCCCGCCCCTGCTCCAACCACTGCCTGTTCTGCTTTGTGGACCAGATGGCGCCGGGGTGCCGGGACACCCTCTACTTCAAGGACGACGACGCCCGCCTCAGCTTCCTCATGGGCAACTACATCACCCTGACCAACCTCTCACCCCGGGAGGCCCGGCGGATCATCGATCTGCGCATCAGCCCCATCAATGTCTCCGTTCACGCCACGGACCCCAGGCTCCGCTCCGCCCTGCTGGGGAACAAGGCCGGCGGCGAGAGCCTGGATTACATGCGCGCCTTCGCCGAAGCGGGCATTGTCATGAACGGCCAGATTGTTCTGTGCCCCGGCTGGAACGACGGGGACCAGCTCCAGCGGACCATGGAGGACATGGCGGACTGGGGCTTCGCCAGCTGCTCCATTGTACCGGTGGGGCTTACGAAGTACCGGGAGGGCCTGCCCAGGCTCCGCCCCGTGGACCGGGAGGAGGCCGGCGCCGTCATCGACCAGGTGGACGCATTTGGCAGGGCGTGTCTGGAGCGGTTCGGCTCCAGAAAATTCTTCTGCTCCGACGAGCTCTACATCCGGGCGGAGCGGGAGCTGCCGGGGGAGGACTACTACGAGGACTACGTGCAGATTGAGAACGGCGTGGGGCTGCTGCGCAGTCTCATCACCGAGTTTGAGGCCGGCCTGCGGCTGGAGGACGGGCCCGCGGCCGCCGGCCCCTACACCATCGCCACTGGGGTCAGCGCCCGGCCCTGCCTCCAGAAGCTGGCCGAGGCGGCGGCGGAGAAGACCGGCGTCACCGGACAGGTAATTGCCATTGTCAACGACTTTTTCGGCCACACGGTGGATGTGGCGGGTCTGGTCACCGGGGGAGATCTGATTGCCCAATTGAAGGGAAAGGACTTGGGGGAGCGGCTGCTGATTCCTGTCAACATGCTCCGCCACGGGGGGGATGTCTTTTTGGACGACCTCCACGTGTCCGACGTTGAGCGGGAGCTGGGGGTGCCGGTCACCGTGGTGGAACAGGATGGGTTCGATCTTTTGGACGCCATCCTCGGAAGAAAATAATTCTCTTTGAGCCTTGCGGGGCCTGCGGTTACTTTTTGTGCGAACAAAAAGCAACCAAAAAGCCGCCGGGGGGTACCCCGGGCCCCCGTTTACGGGGGATCTGCGGCTTGCCGTGCAGGTGAAGAGCTGCGGTGCCCTGTGAACAACCAGTTCCTTCGGGGTTCTAATCTGATTGACCGGCAGTCGTCCGGCTCCGGCTCTGCTGGCGGGTCCCGATAGGGCCCGCGGCGTTAGGCGGGCTTTGCCCGCCCCAGCCCTAAGCCGCCAAAGGCGGCCCACGGGGTAGACGCAGAAGTGCGGCAGACGAAGGGTAAGCACTGTCAGGAGAATCAAACCAGTTCGATCGGAGCGCAAATAAACAAGAAATGGGGGATCCTCAAGGGGTAACACCCCCTTGAGTGCCCTTTTGGTTACTTTTCCGTCGAGGGAAAAGTAACAAATCGCCCCGGCAGGGCGAAAAACGTAAGGAGTACAACCATGCCAAAACCAATCATCGCCATTGTCGGCCGCCCCAACGTGGGCAAATCCGCGCTGTTCAACAAGCTTATTGGAAAGAGGATCTCCATCGTGGAGGACACCCCCGGGGTCACCCGGGACAGAATCTACGGCGAGTCCGACTGGAACGGCCGCAAATTCACCCTCATCGACACGGGGGGCATCGAGCCCCGCACTGACAGTGAGATACTGACCTTCATGCGGGAGCAGGCGGGCATCGCCATCAGCCACGCGGACGTGATCGTCTTCCTCACCGATATCAAGACCGGCCTCACCGCCTCCGATCAGGAGGTGGCCAGTATGCTGCAAAGAAGCGGCAAGCCCATCGTCCTGGCGGTGAATAAGATGGACTCCACCGGAAACGTGGACCCGGACTTCTACGAGTTTTACAACCTGGGCCTGGGGGACCCTGTGGCCGTCTCCGCCGTCCACGGCCACGGCACCGGGGATCTGCTGGACGAGTGCGTGAGGTACTTCCCCCCGGAGGGGGAGGACGAGGAGGACGACGACCGTATCCAGGTGGCCATCATCGGCAAGCCCAACGTGGGCAAGTCCTCCCTGACCAATAAAATCCTGGGCCAGCAGCGGACCATCGTCAGCAACGTGGCCGGCACCACCCGGGACGCCATTGACAGCTATTTTGAGAACGAAACCGGCAGGTACGTCTTCATCGACACCGCCGGTATGCGCAAAAAGTCCAAAGTGGACGAGTCCATCGAGCGCTACAGCGTCCTGCGGGCCCAGATGGCCATTGAGCGCAGCGACGTGTGCCTCATCCTCATCGACGCCCAGGAGGGCGTCACCGAGCAGGACACCAAGGTGGCCGGTATGGCCCACGAGGCCGGCAAGGCCAGCATCATCGTGGTCAACAAGTGGGACCTCATCGAGAAGGACGGCAAGACCATGGACCGGATGCGGGAGGAGGTCCGCCGGGGCTTGTCCTATATGACCTATGCCCCCATCCTGTTCATCTCCGCCGCCACGGGCCAGCGGGTGGAGCGGCTGTTCGAGCTCATCCAGTACGTCAACAACCAGGCATCTACCCGCATTACTACCGGGATGCTCAACTCCGTCCTGGCCGACGCCCAGACCAGGGTCCAGCCCCCCACCGACAAGGGCCGGCGGCTGAAGATCTACTATATGACCCAGACGGGGATCAAGCCCCCCCATTTCGTCTGCTTCTGCAACGACGCGAGGCTGTTCCACTTCTCCTATCAGCGATATTTGGAGAATCAAATACGAACTGTATTCGGTTTGGAGGGCACGCCCATCAAAATGACCATTCGCCAGAAGGGCGACAAGGAGGAGCCATAGGCGGGCGGCCAATTCGAGGCCTAACTGCGGCGGGGAACCAGGATCACCGCCCGGTGACGAAACATTCATATTACAGGAGGATGGATTGCTATGAGTATGCAGCAAGGACCGGAAATCCTTTTCTGGCTGAAATTTGCCGCTGTTTTTCTGCTCCCCATCGCGGTGGAGGCGTATTTCTGCGGCTGCTTCAACGGGGCGGTTATCGTGTCGAAGTATATCCTGCGGGACGACGTGCGCAACCACGGCAGCGGCAACGCGGGGCTGACCAATTTCTACAGGACATTCGGCGGCCCCCTGACGCTGGCTGTCATTCTGACGGACGTCATCAAGGCGATTGTGGCAATCTGGCTGGGTGTGCTGTGGCTCGGGCAGATTCCCAACGGGGATGTATTGGCAAAATACTGGGCGGGGCTGTTCTGCCTGCTGGGGCACATGTTCCCGTGCATGTTCCACTTCAAGGGGGGCAAGGGCATCCTCTCCGGCGGGACCATCGCCATCATGATCGACTGGCGGATCGCCCTGGTGGTCTGGGGCGGGTTTATCCTGCTGGCGGTACTGACGAAGTACGTATCCCTGGGCTCGCTGTGGGCCGGGGCCAGCTTCCCCTTTATCAGCTGGTACTGCTACCCCTGCTGGCAGATCGTGATACTGGCCTTCCTGCTGGGGGGGCTGGTGACCTGGGGCCACCGGGCGAACATCAGGCGGCTGCTGAACGGCACGGAGAACAAGTTTTCCCTCCATAAGAAAAAGGAATAGCAAAGCGGAGCGTAGGTCTTGTTTGAAAAATGTCAAAATACCCAAACAGCGGATCTTTTTCCGCCAGACTGCGTTAAAAAATCTTGAAATACACAAAGTATTCCTGCGGTTTTTTGCCTTGTCTGGCGAAAAAATCTCTCGCTGCTGGTTATTCCGCCATTTATTAAACAAGCCCTAGCGCAAAAGTTTTTCTTTTGATTCTTTTCTTTTTTCAAAAAGAAAAGAATGGATACCTTACACGGGAGGCTTTCATATGCGAATCACCGTACTGGGCAGCGGCGGCTGGGGAACGGCCCTGGCGCTGCTGCTGTTGGAGAATGGCAACGACGTAACCCTCTGGTCCCACACGCGGGTCCACTGCGACCGCCTCCGGCAGACCCGGGAGAACCCGCGGCTTCCCGGCGTGGCGCTGCCGGAGGGAATGAAGCTCACCGCGGACATGGAGGAGGCGGCCGGGAGCGCCCTGGTGGTGATGGCCGCGCCCTCCTTCGCGGTAAAGGAGACTGCGCGGCTGGCCGCGCCCTTCCTGGAACGGGACGCGGTGGTGGTCAGCGCGGCCAAGGGCATCGAGCGGGATACCGCCCTGTCCATGACCCAGGTCATTGAGCGGGAGCTGGGCGGAAAGGGCCGGGCGGCGGCGCTCTCCGGGCCCTCCCACGCCGAGGAGGTGGCCCGGGGGATCCCCACCGGCTGCGTGGCCGCGGCCGGGGACCTGGAGACCGCGCAGCTCGTACAGGATGTGTTCATGAGCCCCCGGTTCCGGGTGTACACCAACGAGGATTTGGTGGGCGTGGAGCTGGGCGGCGCGCTGAAAAACGTGCTGGCGCTGTGCTGCGGCGTCAGCGACGGAATGGGCCTGGGGGACAACACAAAGGCCCTGCTCATGACCCGGGGCATGACGGAAATGGCCCGGCTGGGCGTTGCCATGGGCGGCAGGAAGGAGACCTTCGCGGGCCTCTCCGGCATGGGGGATCTCATCGTCACCTGTACCTCCATGCACTCCCGGAACCGCCGCTGCGGCATCCTCATCGGCCAGGGCCGGACGCCACAGGAGGCCATGGAGGAGGTGGGCGCCGTGGTGGAGGGCTATTTCGCCGCCCTCAGCGCACACCAGCTGGCGGAGAAGGTGGGCGTTGACATGCCCATCTGCGCCTGCGCCTATCATGTCCTCTACGGCGACCAGCCCCTCCGAAGCGCCGTCGAACGCCTTATGCGCCGCAGCAAACGGCGAGAGGTGGACGAGAGCTGGATCTGAGGCAGTCATACTTTTTCTTGAAAGAAAAAGTATCAAAAAGAACTTTAATGTTGGTTACCGGGCCGCAAAAAACTCCCCCGTGCCGTAAGGCACGGGGGAGTTTTGCTAGTTGGGATTCTTAGGCTTCACGTCTGAAAAATCAGGCGCGGTAGTTGTAGATGCGGTAGATGATGGCGGCGGCTTCTCCGCGGTTGAAGGCCTTCTCGCCCTGGTAGTAGGCCGCGCCGCTGGAGGAATCACCGAAGATGATGCCCGCCTTGTTCAGCGCCAGGACGTAGGGATCCTTGCTGTCCACGAAGGGGCTGGTGCTGGTGTCGGTCACGGGGCTGAGCTTCAGAGCCTTGGCCGTCATGGCCGCGATGGTGTTGCGGTCCACGGTGGCGCTGAGGGTGTAGCTGCTGGCGCTGCCGGGCAGGATGCCGTTGTTGATGGCCAGGGTCAGGTAGTTGACAGCCCAGTTGGTGCCGCTGCCCTGGGCCTGCTCGGGATAGCCGGCGGCCAGGAGGATGAGCTTGAGGGCCTCGCCGTAGGTCATCTCACGCTCGGGATGGAACTTCCCGTCGTCATAGCCGCCCACAATGCCCGCGCTGGCCAGGACGCTGACGTAGGTGTTGGACCAGTGGTTGGCGGTGTCGGGGAAGGTCTTGCCCGGGGTGGTGGGCGCGGCGGCCTGGGTCACGGCGATGCTGATGTTGCCGGTGGCAACGGTCTGGTTGCTGGAGTTATAGGCCACAAAGGGGATGGTGGCGGTGCCGTTGAAGCCCGCGGCGGGCTTGTAGAGCACGTCGCCGATGTTGTTGCTGGTGCCGCTGAGCACGAAGCGGCTGCCGCTGGTCACGTTGACGCCGTTCTGGGTCAGGGTGCCGCTGCTGGGACTGCCCAGGGTGATGTAGGAGGCAGTCGTGACGGAGGCGGAAACGGCGTTGTAGAAGGTGGTGGCGTTCAGGTTCACGCCGCTGGCACCGCAGCTGTAGCTGACGTTCAGGTTGCTGACCACGCTGGGCGTACCGGCGGCCAGGGTGATGGTCAGGGTGCCGGCGCGGTTGGTGGAGGCGCTGGAGGAAGAGGTGGTGCTGCCGTAGCCGGTGAAGTTCACGGTAACGGTGGCGGCGCCGGTGCTGTTGGAGTTATAGATCAGGTTGCCGATGGCCACCTGGCTGCCGCTGGCGCTGGCGTAGCAGCTGGTGGAGTTGCCCACCACGCTGGAGCCGTTGACGCCGTTGGTCAGGGAGCCGGCGGAGCAGCTGGTGAAGCGGACATAGCTCAGGTTGCCGGAGGGATACATGCCCTTCCACCAGGAGGTGAAATCGCTGGTCTTGAAGTTCAGGTTCTGGCCGGCGGTGCCGCTCATGGTCAGGGTGGTGGGGGTGGCGGTGCCGGACATGTTGAAGGTGATGGTGCCGGAGTAGGTGCCGTAGTCACCGTAGGCGGTGATGTTGAAGCTGGCGGTGCTGGACTTGCCGTTGGGGGTGAAGACCACGTTCTCCAGGGCGGAGCTGCCGTAGCTGGTGCGGCCGCCAACATGGTAGCGGGTGCCGGTGGAGGCGCTCAGGGAGCCGCCGGTGGTGCTGACGCTGGAGAAGGTGACATAGCGCAGGGTGTCATAGCCGTAATAGCCGTTGTTCCAGCCATTGCCCCAGCCGTTCCAGTTGTAATCATAGTTGACAATGGAGCCGGTGGTTCTGTCGATCCAGGCGTTGCGGGAGCTGTCCCAATAGTAACGGTCGCTGTTCCAGCCGCTGCCATAGCCGTAGCGGCTGCTGACGGCGGACTGGAGCTCGGAGACGATGGAGGTGCCGCCGGCATCGTCCGTGCTACCCAGAGAGTAGCCGGTGCTGTTGGCGTAGACCGTGGCGCTGGCGCTGATGGAGCCGTAGTTGTGGTAAGTATAATCGGTGCGGATGGTCCAGGACTGAGATGCAGTGTCAACCAGTGTTGCGTTGTTGTGAGTGGTAGAGTTGTAGGCTCTGGCGGTGCAGGTCAATGTATAGGTAGTGGTACTGCTGTTGAGATAGTAGGCATCCACTGTGCAGCTAGAACCGCCGTAGGGATAACTGGTAGTACCCACCGTATGATTAGTTGTGGAAAGGGCACCACTGGAATAATTGCTGGGAGTAATCGACCAGCTATAGTCATAAGAGTAACTGTTAGCGTTATTGGCTGTGGAAGAACCGACCACAGGTGTTACTGTGAAGGTTGCAGTGCGGTTGTACCAGTTGGTATTATAGTCGTTGTAGTAGCGATTGAGGTAAACAGTGGCAGTGCTGGAGGGGCTGCGGGTCAGGGTGAAGTTGATGTCCTGTGCAACCCGGACAGTACAAATTTTGGGGCCAGCGACAGTAGCACCCTTGCTGTCAACCAGGGTTGCAGTAACCTCTGCGCTGCCCTGCGCAAGGCCGTAGACAAGGATAGAAGCTCTTGCGCTGCTGCCGTAGCTCTGATCAAGAGGTGTTGTAGCAGTCTGAACGCCGCCTGCGTTCTGGAACAGAACGGAGCTATTGCTGGAAGACCAATTTACCTTATACCCTGCACTGGCGTTCACATTGGCTTCGACAGTAAGAGTTTGTGCGGTCTGCAAGGTCGGAATCGTGAGAGTACTAGGGACATTGAAATTGATAGCAACAGTATTAACTGTCACAGTAGCGGTATCGCTAACACCAGATACCGCAACCCCGTCTTTGTAAAGCTGGGCGCTGAGCGTTACAGTACCCGCTGATACACCGTAGATGTAGACGGACTCATTCGTTGCCAAGGTAGCTTCCGATGCTCCTGTAGAGGCAACACTGGAAGTGGCTGCCAGCTTAACGGTGCTGGTGTTGGGGACGGACCACTTCACTGTATAACCCGTACCAGTCACATTGGTCAACTTAGCGGTGGTCGTTGTATAGCTGTCCTTAGTGACGGAGATGTCGGAAATGGAGATCGTGGGGGTAGTCACAGCATTGATAGAGACATTTACAGTTGCAGGTGGAGTTGCTACTGCTTCTGCCTGGGCAGTCGGATCATTTTTGGTTTTCCGAGTTCCAGTAGCAAAAACGGAAATAGTAGTGCTGGTTGTAGATGTAGCCACAGGTTTCACTGTTGCTGTGTTGCTACTAGCAGCCGTCTGGCTGACTGTTACTACGTTATTATTCGCGGGTGTAAAAGAATAGCCAGTAATCTCATAGTCATACTTTTCGGTTTCAGGCCAAGTGACATTTGTGACAGTTAAAGATTTGGCGGCCTCACCTACGTTGAAAGACAGCGCCGATGGACTCATTGTTAAAGTTGCGCCCGTTATAGTCTGTTCCCCCGCCGCCAACGCAGACGGGACCATTGAACAAACCATTGCCATCACCAGAAGCAGGGACAGCAATTTGCGTCTCATGTTTTTCATATCCTTTTCCTTTCCTTCCTTTCTTTGCGCTAATGGATTGTCTGGGGCTGGGGCTTGTACTGATTTTCGCCTGTACCGATACAGAGGATAAAGTCGTTGATGGCCTTCTCACTCCACCCGGACGCCCTGAGCCCCAAGATCATCCTCGCTGTCTCAGTCATATTCACTTGCTCAGCTCCCTTCCACATGGGGCCCGGCCCCAGATTTGGACTTACTACAAAGGACAGGATATCAGATCAATGTGAAAACTTCGTTTCAGACCTGTATCCTTTTTGCATCTTTTCTGAAAGATGCCAGAAATTCCTCCTCCTTCCACCGTTTCTGAATATAGACGTGAAAACAGGGTGAGAAGTTCCGCGTTCCGGAAAAAAATTTTGCCTGCCTCCCTCCCTGCCTGGTCCAGCGCAAAATAGCTTGACAAACAGCGGCCGCCGGACTATAATAAAACAAGAGGGGCGGTCCTCCTGGGTTCGAGCAGGAAGGCGGCCAATCGCTCAAGTTTATAGCTTGAAATTGCCGCTTCTTGCTAGGGATAGGGGGCGGCTGTTTCTTTAGCTGAGTGCCCAGCGAAACAGCCGCAATCACGAGCATAAGTAATGCGATGGTTTCTGCAATGCTCATGGGCGCAACCTCCTTTCGGGCACTTGGAAGTTGGCACCCGCCCCTCTTGCTCTTTTAGCATACCACAATCGGATAAAAAGCACAAGGGCATTGTCCTTGACAGCGCTTTTCATGGCATGTATAATGAAAAGCGGAGGTGGACAACTATGCTGGATGAAAAGGATCTGCAAATGATCCAGGAAATGCTTGACCGGAGCGTGGAACAGACTGTGGGACGGACCGAATCCCGGCTGGTGGCCTATATCGAGTCCGCCGTGATGCCGAAGTTCGACCTGCTGGCCGACGGCCATAAGCTGCTTTTGGACACCATGGCGCCCAAGAGCCGCGTGGAGGAGCTGGAGGACGAGGTGTCTTTCATGAAACAGGTCATCAAGGCCATGTCCCGCGATATCGCGGAGCTGAAAAAAGCGCAATAAACTCCCGTCCCCACGTGGGGGACGGGAGTTTTCTGATCAAAGGTGTACAAACCGGTACTCAGTGGTGAAGTCGTAGCGGCGGCCGGGCCGGAGGAGGATGTCCCCCCAATCGGGGTGGTTGGGGCTGTCGGGGAAGAACTGGGTCTCCAGGCACACGGCACAGCGGGGGCGGTAGACCATGCTGCGCTTGCCGCGGACGGCGCCGTCCAGGAAATTGGCGGTGTAGAGCTGGAGGCCGGGCTTCTCGGTCCAGGTCTCCATGACGATGCCGGAGCGGTCGCCGGTGAGCCGGGCGGCCCGGCGCAGGCCCTGGGCGGGGTCCAGGACGAAATTGTGGTCGTAGCCGCCCACGTTGCGCAGCTGCTGGTCGTCGGCGCCCAGGTCCCGGCCCAGGGGCTTCTCGGCGGTGAAGTCGAAGGGGGAGCCGGCCACGGGGCGGGACATGGAGATAGGGATGCTGTCCAGGCCAACGGGCGTATAGCGGCTGGCGGCCAGCCAGAGGGGGTGGCGCATGGCGTCGCCGCCGCCGTTGAGGTTGAAATAGGCGTGGCTGGTGATGTTGCAGTAGGTGGTCTGATCGCACTCCGCCTGATAGCGCAGGCTGAGGGCGGAGGGGGTGAGGGTGTAGGTGACGCGCAGGGTCAGCTCGCCGGGGAAGCCGCCCTCGCCGGCGGCGGCGGTGTAGGTGAGGGTGACGGCGTTTTCGCCGTCCTGCCGGCCCTGGAACACCCGGCGGCTGAAGCCCCGGGGACCGCCATGGAGCTGCTTGGGGCCCTCGTTGGCCTCCAGGGGGACGCGCACGCCGTCGATGAGGCAGCTTGCGCCGGCGATGCGGTTGGCGTACCGCCCGACCACCGCGCCCATATAGCAGCTGTTGTCCTCGTACCCGGCCATGCTGTCGTAGCCCAGCACCACGTCCACCAGATCGCGGTTCCGGTCGGGCACCCGCAGCGCGCGGAGGGCCGCGCCGTAGGTGATGACCTCGGCCTCCAGCGTACCGCAGCGCAGGATGAACTTCTCCACGGGCTGTCCGTCCCGGGTGCTGCCAAAGGCCTCCTTGATCACTGCCATAGCGATTTCCTCCTATTGTAGAACTCAGATTTGCAAGGGGGGTATCCCCATCCTGTTAGTATAGCTTATCTCAATAAAAAAAACAAGATTGATTTTGTCCAGGCCGGCCGGTATAATAGACGAAAAGAAGCAAAGCTTCGCGTAAAATCTTTTGATCCTTCTCTTTTTCAAAGAAAAGGATGATGCCGAAAAGGAGGGCGCTCGGATGGAAAAGACGCTGGCGCAGTGGCGGGCGGAGGGGCCCGTGTTTGGAGATCTGATGGACCTGAGGGAGACGGTTTGGCTGAACCCCGGCCTGGTTCCCGCGGCGGCGGGGCTGGACGGGGCGGACGTCACCGCAGCGGATGTGGCCGGCGCCGCGGCGCGGCTGGAGCGCTTCGCGCCCTATATTGCCCGGGTGTTCCCGGAGACGGCGGCGGCCGGCGGGCTCATCGAGTCGCCCCTGGCGGAGATCCCCGTGATGCAGCGGGCCCTGGGGGACTTCCCCGGACGGCTGCTGCTCAAGCAGGACAGCCACCTGCCCATCTCCGGCTCCATCAAGGCCCGGGGCGGCATCTACGAGGTGCTGCACCTGGCGGAGGAGATCGCCATCAGGGAGGGCGTGCTGTCCCTGGAGGACAATTATGAGAAGCTGGCGGAGCCGGACTGCCGGGCGATCTTCGGCCGGTACGCGGTGGCGGTGGGCTCCACGGGGAACCTGGGGCTCTCCATCGGCATCATGAGCGCCGCCCTGGGCTTCCGGGTGACGGTCCACATGTCCGCCGACGCCCGCCAGTGGAAGAAGGACATGCTGCGCAGCAAGGGCGTGACGGTGGTGGAGTACGCCGGGGACTACAGCAAGGCCGTGGCCGAGGGGCGGCGGCAGGCCGCGGCGGACCCGTTCTGCCACTTCGTGGACGACGAGAACTCCAAGACCCTGTTTTTGGGCTACGCGGTGGCGGCGGAGCGGCTGAAAAAACAGCTGGAGGAGCGGCATATCCCGGTGGACGGGGAGCACCCCCTGTTCGTGTACCTGCCCTGCGGGGTGGGCGGCGGGCCGGGCGGCGTGGCCTTCGGGCTGAAGCTGATCTACGGGGACAACGTCCACTGCTTCTTCGCCGAGCCCACCCACGCCCCCTGCATGACCCTGGGGCTGGCTACGGGCCTCCATGACGGCATCTCGGTGGAGGACTTCGGCATTGACGGGAAAACCGCCGCCGACGGGCTGGCGGTTGGCCGGGCGTCCAGCTTTGTGGGCCGGACCATGGCGCCGCTGCTGAGCGGGTGCTACACCGTGGAGGACGATCGGCTCTACCGGCTGCTGCGTCAGATGGCGGACACGGAGCACATCCGCCTGGAGCCCAGCGCTTTGGCGGGGGTGCCCGGCATGGGGCTCGTCTGCGCCGGCGCCGGATCGGCCTATGCCCGGGAGCGGGGACTGAAGCTGGAAAATGCCGTCCACATCGCCTGGGCCACCGGCGGCAGCATGGTTCCGCCGGAGATCTGGCAGGAGTACTATTCTTTTTCTTGAAAAAAGAACCAAAAAGAACTTTTTACGCAAAACTGCCGCTTTGCTTGTCAGCTCCGAGCTGTCTAACAGCCGACTGCGCGGAACAGCCGCCCCGGACAATCACCGGGGCGGCTGTTTGTTTGCTGAATGTTTCTTGGGAGACGTGTTTGGGCATTTTGACATTTATAGTCGACGCACTTGAAAATCGGTAAAGATCGGCGGTCAAAATGATACGGGGCGGCGTTGTCGTCTTTGGCGGGCGTCAGCCCACCTGCATCCTCCGCCTTGCCCCGCGTCATTTTTCCTCCCCTCCTTTTTACCTCTTCTCAAGTGCGTCGACTATATCAAACAAGCCCTAAGCAAAACGGAGTTTTGCGCCAAAGTTCTTTTGGATACTTTTCTTTCAAGAAAAGTATCAGGAAAAGCCGATCAGAAGACGCTCAGATACAGCTCCCGGCTCAGCTTCTCCAACAGGTGGATGCCCGCCAGGCTGTTCCCCTTGGCGTCCAGGGCGGGGGAGTAGATGCCGATCCCCATGCGGGTGGGGACCACGGCCATGATGCCGCCGGATACCCCGCTCTTGGCCGGAACGCCCACCCGGATGGCAAACTCACCGGAGCCGTCGTACATGCCGCAGGTCAGCATGATGGCGTTGACGTACCGGGACAGGGTGGAGGGGAACACCTTCTGTCCGGACACCGGCAGGCGGCCCCGGTTGGACAGCACGGAGGCGATGTGAGCCAGGGCCCGGCAGTCCACCTGGATGGAGCAGGCCCGGAAGTAGCAGTCCAGCACCTCCTCCACGTTTCCGTCCAGCAGGCCGTAGGACTTGAGTAAATAGGCCAGGGCCCGGTTCCGGCTGCCGTGGGCCTTCTCGGAGCGGTAGACCGCCTCGTCGATGCAAATCCCGTCATCACCGGCCAGCTTGCCCGTCAGCTCCAGCAGGCGCTGGAACCGCTCCTCATAGCTGCCGCCGTGGATCAGGGAGCACATGACGATGGCGCCCATGTTCACCATGGGGTTGATGTGCCCGCTGTCCAGGGACTGGTCGCTGGCGTTGATGGCGTCAAAGGGCTTGCCGGTGGCCTCCACGCCCACCCGGCTCTGTACGGCCTCCACGCCGTTGTCCAACAGGGCCTGCAGGAGCAGAATCGGTTTGACAACACTTTGCAGGGTGAATTTCTGCCGGCAGTCCCCGGCCCAGCTGTGCTTCCCCTCACTGCCGATCACATAGATCCCAAAGGCCGCCGGGTCGCTTTTGGCCAGCTCGGGGATGTAATTTGCCACGCGTCCCTGCTCCGTGTAGGGGCGGCACTCCTCCAGCAGGCGCTCCAGTAGTTCTTCCATCTTCTTCTCCGTTTCTCTCTATATAAGGTTATCATACTTTTTCTTGAAAGAAAAAGTATCAAAAAGAACTTTTTCGCAAAACTGCGTTTTGCTTATCTTTTGTACTTTAGAACCTGCATCCCTCGTTTATGAATACAGGTTCTTATTAGGCGCTGTTTGAAAAATGGAAATATGCACAAACACCGGGCTTTTTTCCGTCATACTTCCCCTGTTTTTCTTAGAGCCTGTTTAATATCTCAGCGTGTGCGGATTGGCGAGATAGATTTTTTGCCCTGCATGGAAAAAAGCCGCAGCAATCCATATCGTGCAATGACCCCATCGAGGGGTCATGCACGATTATTCTGCACAGGCGCTCGATGCGCCTGTTGCAGAATCCTGACGGATTGCAAGGATTTTTAACGCAGTCAGGGCGGAAAATATG